>CALXTN010000001.1 GCA_944391405.1 uncultured Alphaproteobacteria bacterium
TATATGGCACTCTTTTCCAAATGTCAATAACTTTTTTTAAAATTTTTCACTTTTTTTTAAAAATTTTTCTTACCTTCTGCTAACCCCTTGTTTTACCTTGCTTACACTTGTTACTTATTTATACACTCGCACCGCATACATTCCTAAACCAGAAGAAACGGACGAGAACTTTCCCTCTTCTGATATGTTTGCATTAGGAAAAAGTCTACATATTTCATTCTTTATATATGGAATCTCCATCGAACCACCAGTTAGTATTAACAATTCTATATCATTATAACTGACTCCAGCACACTGTAAACACTCTGTCATGGCCGTTATAACCTTGTGAGTATCCTGCTTGATAGATTCTTCGAAATTTTTCTTTTCTATTTTTATATTAATAGGATTCTGTAGAAAGTTCAGTTCTGAAATTACTTTATCTTTGTTTGTTAGGGCTATTTTACCGTTCTCTATATTATTTAATAAAGTATGCCCTAATTCTTTTTTTACGACTTCTAACAAGTCTCTAACTTTTTGAGGTTCTGCAGACTCCTCATATATCTTTTCTATGTTTTTCTTTTCCTTATATGTATATAGGCTATTTATACTACTCCATTCTGAAAGCATCATATAAGGACTGAAAGGAACCGGTAGAATCCGCCCATTATATGGATTAGGCTTTAAAAGACTCCCATATCCAAGATTCGGCATAAAACATTTTATCGCTAAATCTCTGTCAAAGTCATTTCCTCCTATGCGGACTCCGGTATTTGCCAAGATATCCTTTTGACGCTCTATTTGTTTTTTATGATTTGGTCCTAAGCGAATCACACTAAAATCTGAAGTACCACCGCCGATATCAATAACGCATGCAAGCTTTTCCTTCTCAAGTAATTGTTCGTGTGTATAAGCTGCGGCTATGGGTTCATATTGGAAGCATACATCTTTGAATCCTGCATTTATAGCAACACGGCGCAGAAAAGACTCGGCTTTTTCATCAGCGTCCGGTGCATAATCTTGAAAATGGACTGGACGCCCTAGAACAACCTTTTCTAACTCGACTCCGATTTGTGCTTCCGCTGTATTTTTTAAATATTTGATAAAGTAGCCTATTATATCTTCATAGCTTAAGCGAATTTCATTCACTTCAGTTTTTAGATTCATCAAATCTGTTCCGAGAATCCTTTTTACAGAGCGCATAAAACGCCCTAATCCACCAGAGATATATTCTTGTATTGCTTGAGATCCAAAAATTGGAGCGTATGTATTATCTTCAGGAAAAAATATTGCAGTTGGAATCGTTTCTTTGTTTTCTTCAAATATTATTTGTCTGGGTATATTGTTTTCATCTAAAATAGACACAGCCGAATTAGTTGTACCAAAATCAATACCACAATATGATTTATACATTATTCTTCTCCTCTTTATATTAAACGGTACGACTATATTTGCCATTCTTATTTTTTTCAAGAACTTATTGAATCTATTTTAAATTTTTAATTTTTTGTTAATCTTTTTTCTTGAATGGGATAAAAAAATGTGATATATTATTCTTAAATTAAGAATAAGAAGAAGACAGAACTCCTAAATATATATCTTAAACATTAACAAACCGGTATCGCTACATACTTTATGTAGCGATTTTTATTTGAAAAATACTTATAAGATTTTACAATATTTACATTAAGTATTTAGTTCAATCCTTATTAATTTTTTGTAATTTATGGTATTCTTGCCATTTTGCTATTTTTAAAAAGCGAAAGTAAGCATGATTGATTGATGAAATAAATCCCCATTGTCCATTTAAAAAATTTCTTTTTATTATATAGTAACAAAAAAATTGTCTAAGAAATTCAGTTGATAATCGTAAACTACTATATTTTTTATGCTCGCTAATTGCCGTTTTCACAACTTGATCAGTAAAATTGTTTAATTTATCTATTTGATGATGTAAATTTAAATATGAGTAATGGTGAATTAGATTTTTTAACTGTCCAATTTTAGCTGTTTTATTTATTTCTATTCTATCCTTTGTAAGATTTTCTTTGGGCATCTGCGCATAATTTCTATTATAAAGGCGAGCTAAATTATATTTTTTTGTTCCCATTTTGGGATACGTATATCCTGGAAACATTTCTCCTATTTTTATTTTATATACATCATATTGAGGATCTTTCTTTATTATTTTAATTTCTTCTATTAGTTCTTGCGATAGTACCTCATCAGCATCTATGGACAGAACCCATTCATGTTTACATAATTCTTGAGCATAATGCTTTTGATTTGCATAACTTATCCATTCATGGTAAAAAAATTTTGCACCATATTGTTCTGATATTAATTTTGTATTGTCTGTACTGCCGCTATCTACTATTATAATCTCATCAGCTATTTGTTTAACAGCTTTTAATGTTTTTTCTAATCGAGCTTCTTCATTCAATGTTATTATGTAAACAGAAAGTTTTATCATCTCTAACCTCTTTACTATATTTTTGAGGTGATATATTCATTTTTTTCTTTCTTACAACTATTGTATTTTATTTTTCTTGAATATTCTTTATATTCAGCACATAAAAAAGCTAAATAAATTTCTGTTTACTATAATAGAGAAAATAACTTAATTATCTTCAGCAGAAAAATTCTCTGCTAATCTGTTTATATGGATAATCTTTTAAATTAGATATCCTTTAAAGCACAAATAAAAAAGTGCCAAATGGCACTTTTTTATACTAATACATTTCAAATAATGGTATTCCTCTTTCTAATTTTGTTTTTTGCGATTCCATTATTGTTGCTAAATTCAACTTTCCTGTTCGTAACATTGATCTAACTTGGCAACCTGCATTAATATCCGGATTTGCAAATAATGCTTCTATTTGCAATTTTCTTGGCATTCCTACTAAATTTTGATGAATACATGCAAGCAATCCATTTGCCATCAACTCATAGGACATTTCCTCACTTATGCCACTTGAAGCAGCATATTTAGCAACCGCATTAATAGCATCTCCAACATTATTTGCGTGAATTGTAGATAACACCAAGTGACCGGATGTTGCTGCTCTTAACAACTCTACAGCAGATTCTGCCGAACGAATTTCACCTAAATAAATATATCTAGGCTTTGAACGAAGAGCTGATTTAATTCCTTCTTCCCATATACCATTAGGAGGTGTTGTTTGTTTACATAATCCTAAGTCTCCGTTTTCCGTCTGATACACACCGTCTAAAGGCATTTCTATGGGGTCTTCAATTGTAAAAGCATAACCGCCTTCTGTTTGGAGATATTTTTTTATAAGCGCTGAAATTGATGTACTTTTTCCGGTTCCTGTTGCCCCAGCAAATAAAATCAATCCACTTTTAGATGCTAAACTTATTAACTGTTTATATATGCCTGTCGGAATTCCTAATTTTTCTAAATCAGGAATCTCTGTAGGCATTTTTCTGGCACAAAATTGTTCACCCTCTAGTGCTATAGTGCGTTCAATACGATAATTTCTCCCTTTATATCGCAGAGAATAACTACTCATCTGTCCATCATATTTTTCTTCAACTGCGGTTATAAATTCTTGGATATCTATAAACTTTCCGATTTTTAATCCGCTGTTACTTTTTCCACTCCATATATATGCTTTTTTATCTGGGGTTATGTATAAATCTGAGAAATTTACGTCATTTACCATTTTGGGTAGATCCTCAGTATATATTTGTTTCGGCGCAGCTTTTGCTTCACTATGTAATAGTGAAGCACTACTCATTGTATTACTTCTAACGACTTGTCCCCTTATATCTGCGGATTTTTTATCGGATTGTAATCTATCATCTTGCTTATCGTTTTTTTCTTTACTAAATAGCCCCATTTTTTTCACCTAATAAAAATTCTTTTTTTATTAAAATAATCTTTGTTTGTTGAAATTTCGTTAATTATGGAAATATTTTTTGTTTCATTTCTTGTTTTTACATATCAAATTTTTAAAATAAAAATACCACCTATTGGTGGTCTTTTAATCTCTTACTTCTGATAAAAAAATGGAGCGGGCAATGGGATTCGGACCCACGACATCAACCTTGGCAAGGTTGCGCTCTACCCCTGAGCTATACCCGCATCACTTAACAGATGCTTTTTATAACATCTTTTTCTTTTTATGCAAGAAAAAAATTACATCTTTTTCTTTTTTTTAATCAACCTCCTGTTTTTGCTAAAATAAAATTTTAATTTTTATATGTTTTTTCCATTTTTCTTTAATAAATTATATATATTTCTATGCTATTAACAGTTATCGTTTATTTGTTTTGAGGGAATACCATGAAAAAAGTTACTGTAAAAGAATCTAAAAATATTCGCTTTGAAAAGGAAGCTAAAGCGCTTAAAAAGAATTTAGAAAAAAGGAAAAGGCAAGAAGAAGAGTTAAAACTTCAGAAATCTAACAGAAAAATAAATAAAAACGATAATATAGCAAATTAAAGAGGCATTTGAATTATGGATAAAATTAAAATTATTGGTGGCAATACTCTTCAAGGCAAAATCTATATAAGCGGCGCAAAAAATGCAGCACTGCCACTTATTTGCGCTTCTCTTTTGACTGATAAAAGTGTTATTATAAAAAATGTACCCCAACTTTCAGATATAACATTTTTAAATAGCCTTCTTAAATATTTAGGAATGAATATCTCTCAAAAACAAGAAATCTTTGAACAGCATCAATCTTCAACATATATTTACCAAGCAAATCAAATTACGAATCTTATCGCCCCTTATGATTTTGTAAGAAAGATGAGAGCATCTTATTATGTACTTGGCCCATTGCTTGCACGATTTAAGCATGCTGAATTATCTCTTCCTGGTGGTTGCGCAATTGGCGCCAGACCAATTGATATTCATTTATCTTCTCTTGAACAAATGGGAGCTAAAATTGAAATAAAAAATGGATACGTCATTGCTGATGCTCCCAATGGACTTACAGGTGCTCATATAATATTTAGTAAAGCATCAGTTGGTGCTACTTGTAATATTCTTATGGCTGCAACACTTGCTTCAGGTATTACTAAAATAGAAAATGCGGCTAAAGAGCCGGAAATAGCTAACCTTATAGATTTACTTAATGCTATGGGGGCTAAAATTGAGGGCAAAGATACATCTATTTTAACTATTGAAGGTGTTGAAAAACTACATTCTGCAGAGATTGCTGTTATTTCAGACAGAATCGAAGCTGGCTCTTATGCAATTGCTGCCGCTATTACTCATGGAAAAATTGAATTAGTCAACGCTCAAGCTGATTTTCTCCAACAACCCTTGCGCGTTTTGGAAAAAATGGGTGTAGATGTTTCCATAAATGATAATTCCATAACTATTGATGGCATCAATAAAACTATAGTTGGAGAAGATATCTATACAGATTATTATCCAGGATTTCCTACAGATTTACAAGCTCAATTTATGGCTTTGATGACGGTTGCTGAAGGTGCTTCTTTAGTTACCGAAAGCATTTGGGAAAATCGTTTTATGCATGTGCCAGAGTTGTGTCGCATGGGGGCGAATATTAATATTCATGGACACGCATCTGCCATTGTTCGTGGTGTAAAAAAACTTTCAGGCGCCCCCGTTATGGCTACAGATTTAAGAGCTTCTTTTGCTCTTGTTCTCGCAGGACTTGTTGCTGACGGAGAAACTATTGTAAATCGTGTTTATCACTTAGACAGAGGATATGAAAGACTTGAAGAAAAGCTTAGATCTGTCGGCGCCAATATTGAACGTATTAAAGAGAGCGATTAATATTTCCTTGAAATAAAATTCCTCTTAACTTTTGCAAATTGCGACAAGATTTTCTTTCTTCTTTGTTATATAGGGTGAAAGTATTATAATTGTTGTACGCTTCCTCCAGCGCTTGAGTTAGATCTTCTCCGTAGCGCATAAGGTTGCTTATTCCGAGAATTGTCCATGATAGCCAAGCATCGTTTATTAACATTTGTGTTCTGCGTTTGGCTGATTTATATTCTTTAGTTTGTTGAAGCTCTGCTAATCCTATGCGATTTTCAGTAATAACGTTCTTGGATTTAGCTAAACTGTCTATTCTATTGCGATAATTATATAAAGGTGTTTTGATAATAGATACAAGAGGATTGACTAAAAAAGAACGATATATAAAAAAATCATCTTCTCCTAAGCTTATTTTTAGAGGAAATGTAAAATTGTGTTCTTCTATAAATTTTTTACGAAATACCTGTCCTCTAACCCCCGTCCCTGAATAAAATAAATCACTATGCGCCTCTTTGCTATAAAAAGGAGAGAACAATGATAAATTATCTAATTTTTTTATTGGAAATTTAGCTTCTTCTTGCACTTGATTGGCCGCAACTTCTCCTCTTGTGTTTTTCACCCACTCTTTATCATACACATCATAGTACGCTGTCAGCAAAACGTCTGGAGAATCTTTCTTTAATTGTTTTAGTATTTGTTCAAAAGCATCTTCCTCCAGCCAATCATCGCTATCTACAAAAATTATATAATCTCCTTTGGCTTCAGAAATCCCTTTATTTCTACTAGCTGATACACCCTGATTTTTTTGTGTAATTACCTTTATATTAGAATATTTTTCGGCATAGTGCTGGAGTATATTTAGACTTTTATCCGTCGAACCATCATTAATTGCAATTATTTCAAATTTTCCATCTTGATCTATAATACTGTCTATACATTGAGCCAAATATTTTTCTGCATTATATACAGGCACAATAACACTGAGAGTTATTTGCTGCATTTTGAATATTCCTAATATTATCAAAATTGCAGCAAATATACTTCCATAAAATAATTTTATTTTCAGTTCTTTCATCAAAATTTCCTATAATCTTTCCTTTTATACAAGCTTAGCTTATAAAAGAATGATTGCAAGTAACTTTCTCTATATAATTTTTAATTGTTTATAGAGTGGACGGTCTGTCCTTATATTTAAATAACTGCATTTTATTCGTTTGCAAAAATTTTCCATTTCTTTCCGTTTTTGCAAAAAATGTTGATAATAAATATCTTTAAATCCGTTAGAGAAAGTTTCAAACGTTACTTTTTCCCCTCTATATTCGGCCATGTATCTTCCATCAAGCGGAGCATATTCTTCTATAACATCATACACATTTATACAATAAAGCTGAGAACGTCTGCTCAAAGCAACGAGATTTCGTTTTGCCGTATTACTTATATTGTTATAATCGCTTATAACAAAAATCATAGCTTTACCTTTGGTACTGTATTGCAAAATCCTTAATGTTTCTGACAGATCTTTTAGTTCATCTGTATTATATTTACGAGATAAAACGGCTAAACTTGTTTCTGATACAGCCTTAAAAATTGCCATTAGATTTTTCTGATTATTTTGTGGCTTAAACATTTTGGTTTCATATCCATCAAACAAAATCAAACCATATCTATCTTTGTTTGCTAGACTTTGCCACCCTAATAGTGCAGCTAATTTGGATGCTGCCACAGACTTCAATTCATTTCTTGTTCCAAATAGCATATATGGAGACAAATCTAAAACCACATAGACCTCTCTATCTTTTTCCTCTGAAAATACCTTTGTATATGTATCCCCTTTTCGAGCGGTCACACGCCAATCTATATCCCTGACATCATCTCCATAACCATAGCTTCTGACTTCTTCTAGTTCCATTCCTCTCCCTTTGAAGGCTGAACGAATGTCTCCGGCTTGATATGAAGTTATATTGTTGTGGCGTTGTTTTATGTATGGAAGAAACTTGCGTTGCGCAATGAGTTCATCTACACCAACGCTTAATCCTTGCATGCTATTTATTTTTTCTTCCCGTCTAAAAAACATTCAAACACACCATTTAAATACATTGTTTTAAGGGAGTGGCACCATCTTTAAAATATTGGAAATGATATCATCACTTTTTAATCCTTCCGCCTGTGCTTCAAAACTCAATATAATACGATGTCTTAGAACATCATACACGACATCATGAATATCTTCAGGAATAACAAAATCACGTCCTTTTAGCCATGCATTTATTTTTGCACATTTATCTAATGCTATTGTAGCGCGAGGACTAGCCCCGTAAAGTATCTTCTCTTTTAACGAACTATCATATTTTTCTGGATGTCTGGTGGCCATTATTAATTGTACCAAATAATTCTCCAAATTATCATTCATATAAACGGAGAGTACGTTTTTTCTTGCATTCAACACATCTTCTATTTTAATCTTTCCAACATTACCAAAAAATTCTTTTTCGGCTGTCTGATCCTCATGTTTTCCTTGTTGTTCTGCTCGTACTAGTCTTAATATTTTGTGTTCTGTTTCTGCATCTGGTTGATCAATCTTTATATACATTAAAAAGCGGTCTAGCTGTGCTTCAGGCAAATTATATGTTCCCTCTTGTTCAATTGGGTTTTGAGTTGCCAAAACCATGAACAATGGCGGTAACACGTATTGTTTCCCTCCTACACTCACTTGACGCTCCGCCATAGCCTCCAGCAAAGCAGATTGAACCTTTGCCGGAGCACGGTTAATTTCATCAGCCAGCACTAAATTAGCAAAAACAGGGCCTTTGCGAAATTCAAATTCGCCTTTTTCTGCCACATAAATATCACTTCCCGTTATATCCGACGGGAGCAAATCCGGTGTAAATTGAATACGGTTGTAATGTGCTTGTATACAATCCGCCAAAGTTTTTATAGCTTTTGTCTTAGCCAACCCTGGAGCACCCTCTAATAAGGCATGACCATCTGCTAACAGCGTGATTATAAGTTTTTTCACTAATTCCTGTTGCCCAACAATTCTATTATCCAGATAATTTTGTAAAGCGACGATTTTCTCCCTAATTTCGCTCATCATACCCTCTCTGTTTTATTTCTGTTCTAAAAAACCATAAAAAACTTTTAATTCAAAATTTATCTTGTATAACTCTATATATGATTTTGATTAACAAAAAACAAGAAATTTTACAAGATGAGTAACATTTTTGATTTTGATGAGAGTGATGATAGTTCCGCACCTATTACCTATGATAATATTAGTGCGCTTAAACCGACTTGTCCATTTCTGGACAATTTAAATCCCGAGCAATCACAAGCTGTACAAAAAACAGAAGGGCCTTTGTTGGTTTTGGCTGGAGCCGGAACAGGTAAAACGAAAGTATTAACAACACGCTTAGCCTATATCTTGCAAAACAATTTTGCACACCCTTGGAACTGTTTAGTGGTTACCTTTACAAATCGCGCTGCTAATGAAATGAAAGAACGTGTCAGAAGTTTTATCGGAGATGCAGTTAATTCTGTTTGGCTAGGTACATTCCACAGTATTTGCGTTAAAATATTAAGAAAATATCCAGAACTCGCTGGCCTGAAGGCAAATTTTACTATTTTAGGTGAAGATGATCAAAAACGTGTTATTAAAAAAGTATTACAAGAAAACTCTATTGATGAAAAACAGTATCCACCGCAATCTATTCTAGAAAAAATATCTCGTTTTAAAGATAAAGGTTACACTATTGAAAAAATTGCGAACGACTGCAAAAATAATATAACAGTATTCATTTATAAAGAATATCAGAAAAAACTTATTGAAATGAACTGTGTCGATTTTGGAGATATTCTTTTGTATGTTCTGGATATGTTATTAAAAAATCCGACTATTTTACAAGAGTATCAGCAACGTTTCAAATATATTATGGTCGATGAGTATCAAGATACAAACGTTACTCAGTATTTATTATTGCGCCTACTTTCTCAACTTCATAGAAATATTTGTTGCGTTGGAGATGACGATCAATCTATTTATTCTTGGCGTGGCGCAGAAATTGAAAATATTTTAAAATTCACAGAAGATTTTCCAGAGGCTACAACTATTCGACTGGAACGAAACTATCGGTCAATTGCTAATATTCTTAACGCGGCGTCCGCCGTTATTAGCCATAACACAAAGCGCTTAGGAAAGACCTTAAAAGTTGCGGAACATAGTCCTGTTTCTGATTGTTCTAATGAAAAAATTAAAGTTGTCAGCACATACAGCGGAGACGATGAGGCAAAATATATCACGCAAGAAATTCAACGCTTAAAATATAAAGGAATCGCTTATGATGAAATGGCGGTTTTAGTTAGAACAGCATCTCAAACACGTGCCTTTGAAGAAAGCTTTATTAAAGAATCTCTCCCATATAAAGTCGTCGGAGGTTTAAAATTCTATGAGCGTGCTGAAATTAGAGATTTATTGGCTTATTTTCGTCTTGTTCTGCAACCTAGTGACGATTTAGCCTTTGAGCGCATCATCAATAAACCTGCTCGTGGTATTGGTGAAAAGACTGTCGATAAATTCCGCGAAAGAGCAAAAACGCACGAGTGCTCCTTATATCAAGCAATGATTGACTTAATGGGCGAAGGTTCTTTTTCAGGAAAAACATTACACGCTCTTGATGCTTTCGTAACGCATGTTAATGAGTGGCGCCGTATATTACCAGCTGTTTCATTAAGTGATTTTGCCGAACAAATTGCTGATGAATCAGGATATTTTACCATGCTTGAACAAGATAAATCTGTTGAAGCTGCGGGAAGAATTGAAAACATTAAAGAGCTCATTAACGTTATGAGCGATAATGAAAATTACCCTAACCTCTCTGAATTTTTAGAGCATGTTAGCCTAGTTATTGATAATGAATATGGCGACAATTCCAATAAAATTATTATTTCTACCTTGCACGCAGCAAAAGGACTCGAATTTGATGCCGTATTTTTACCTGGATGGGAAGAAGGTATTTTTCCTCATCAAAAATGTCTTGATGGAGATGATGGAGGCATTGAGGAAGAACGCCGTTTGGCCTATGTTGCTATTACGCGTGCAAAAAAACTTTTATATATAACTATGGCCTTTAATCGTAAATTATATGGACAATGGCAGAGCAATCTTCCATCTCGGTTCTTAAACGAATTACCACCAACTTGTATTGATCTTATCAATAATACAGGGTATGGTGCCGTATCTAAGACCAAACTCGCTTCCGATAGTTCATATTCTTACGCAAAATCCTCTTATAACAGCAACAAATATTCGGACAGTTATCGTTCATCTTATTCAGACAATTATTCATCTTCTTATTCTAAAAAAGAGAAGCATGGTTTCTTTGATAGTTATGAAAGCGCTGCTTATGATGAATGTGACGATGATAATTCATACAAGACAAAGTATAAAAACGATTATTTTTATCAAACTAAAAAGGTTTCGCCTTTGGTGGGCAAGAAAGTACGCCACACTACTTTTGGTAATGGAAAAATTGTTGATGTTGACGGAAACAAATGCGAAGTATTTTTTGATAATTTCGGTAAAAAGAAAATTATGAAAAGCTTTTTGGAAATACTTTAATACAGCTTCTATGCTTTATTTTCCTCAAATTACTTTTTCTGCCTAAATGAGAAATATTTGTGCACAAAAAAGGTCAAAACAGTAATAATAACGATACAGCATAATTGAGCTACCGCTTTATCTAAATTAGGAACTTCTTGAAGAATATTCTGTGGAGATAAATTTTCTTGTACGCGGATTGCGCTAACAAAGAAAGCCAAAAGTCCAGTATTTATAAAATACAAGACAATATAAGACGAAAAAGCTTTTAAATATTCTTGTTTAAAATTACCCTGACTTTGAAATACATAATAGCGCATTGTGACAATGGATATATTAATATTAATTATATTCATCAGCAATAAAGATATTTGTTCGCGACCTTGAGTTAAATATAAAAACAGATAGTATAAAACAAAGGATGTTGTTGTATTAAAGCCACCTACCAGCAAAAAACGTATTTTTTGATTTATTTTAAACCATATATTTTCTAAATATTTATAAGCTTTAATCATCGTTTATACCTTTCAGGCAATCTTTATCCAAAGTGGCCAATAACTCTATACCTCTTGTTTTTGATATTATATTTTTATCCGAAAGGATATCTATATTTTGTTTATCAACATCCGGCGTCCCGGGATGCATCATTATTTCAATTCCATTATAATTTTCAGGAATTTTAATTTTCTTTAAAACTTCAGCATTCATATTCCCTGTATATATAATGCTAAAAAAGTAAATATCTGACTTAGCTTTTGCCATAAATCGCAAAAATGTTAGAATAGCATATTTAATAACTCCTCCATTTTTTATTCCGCCTATTTCATGCTGATCTTTCCATGTTTTGAAGATATTCTCATTAATCACTCTCAATCTTTTAATTGCATATTTTTTCTGCAATCTCACCATAATCTTATATATCATTGGGATCATTTGAATATGACGATGTCCATCAATGTGAGAAAGAGCAATATCATTATTTAGTGCGGCTTTAATTTGTGCCTCAATCTCTCTCCAAATTTGAAACCTCACTCTTTTTAAATACATCGTTCTATACATAATTTTTACAAATCCACAACAAAAATTTCCTTTTGAATTTACGAGATTTTTAACTTTATTTGGCAGACACAAAGGGATGCCATTTGTTAAATTTATGTGTACACCGATGCTCACATGATTCATTTGCTTACTTAATTGTATTGCCTCTTCCGTTCCGGATTGATTCATCATAATGCTAGTTGAATTTACTATTCCTTCCGTACTCCCTTTGTAAATAGCCATATTTACACCATGGCTAAAACCAAAGTCATCAGCATTAATATAGACTTTTTTCATTTCTCTTCCTTTGAGCTTTAAATACATTGTTTTTATCAGATACCACAATATAATCTGCCATATAAAGAGGTCGTTTCTTTACTTCCATATGGATTTTTCCAATATACTCTCCAATAATTCCCAAAGCTAAAAGAATAACAGATCCCAGAAAAGACATTGTTACCATAATTGTTGCATAACCAGGTGTTCTGTGCTGAATTATATAGTATTCAATTATCACATAGCCTCCAAGCACAATTGAAATAAACGCGCCTAAAAGTCCAAGATAGGTTGCTAGACGAAGAGGTCTTACGGAAAATTGAATAATACCATCCATAGCCAGAGCACAACTTTTAAATACACCGTATTTAGAATTTCCGCTAAACCTTTTGGGAGCCACAAAATCAATAGTTTTCACTCTATCTGTCGGCATTATCCAACTTAACAATCCCCTAAATAATCTGTCATGTTCATTAAAACCTTTTAAAAAGTCAACATAGCGTCTATCCAATAAGCGAAAATCAGGACTTTTAGAAGGAATTTTTGTATCTGAAAGCCAGTTTAGGATTTTGTAAAAAATATTTGAGAAAAATTTATAAGCACACCCTGTACCTAAATTATCTAATCTACGGCTTAATACAATTTCAGCACCATCTGCCAAAAATTCTACCATTTGCGGAATATATTCCGGAGGATGCTGCAAATCAGCATCCATAAAAATCACAGCATTCCCTAACGCATGATCCATTCCTGCAGTCATTGCGATTTCGTGTCCAAAATTTCTCTTTAAATTTACTATTCTTATATCACCATCCTGTTTTTGAAGTTGTTTTATTTTTTTCAATGTATTATCTCTTGAACCATCATTCACAAAGATATATTCAAACCTATATTTTAGCCCAATATTTTTATTTTGTTTCGTATTTACGATTAACTCTTTATATAATTCAGCAATATTTCCTTCTTCATTATAGGCTGAAATAACAATACTTATAATCTTTTGGGACATTTTTATTCTCCTTCTATAAATCCGTAATAATAACGTTTTTCTCTTGATTTTCCCAATATATTGCTAAATTTAAATTTTATAATCTGTGGCTCTGATACTTTTGTATAATTTTCTGTATATTCTGCATATTCTTTTAGGCTTTCCGCAAATATAATTCCACCATAGGCTTTTATATCTGCTTTGTTAAACCATGGATTACTATGAGGTTTCCCCCAAATTACAGGCTTGGGTTTATCTATACTCTCTAATGCTAAAATGCTTGATAACCAAACATCTCCAAAAACATATTTCAAGCTATCGCCTTGGTGATAATACCATTTTCTAGTAAAACTTTTAGCAAATTGCTCTCCGTTAAGATTATATTTGGGGCTATTACTGAATAAAACACTTAAACTGTAAGCTATTCCCATTATAAACATTAAAAGATAGCAAGCTTTCTGCATTTTAATATATACATCTTCCGATATATTCTCTCGAACTCCTGAAAAAAGAATAATTCCTAGTAAATATAAAAAAGGAAATCCCCACATGCTTTTTATTGGAGTTCCGCTTATCAATCCTCCGATGAATACAAAAATTATTGGGCAAATTCCTGTATAAAACAAAAACTTACTTTGAAATATTTGAATATTTAATTGATATTTGATTTTTTGTTTAAAAAACAATACTGCGAGTAAGACACACCCTAAGCTATAGAAAAACAAGGAGGCTAAAAATTTCGACGGATACACAAAATGGTCTGTCCAACTTGCTAAAACATCTTTTCCTCCTCTTGTTGAAAAATATTCAAAAACAAAAAAGTTATGTTCAAGTAGCCAATATAAATGAGGGATAATTATTAATATAAAAACGAGCAATCCCACATATGCTTTATATGATTTTAAGCATTTTCTCCCTTCTTCTGTAAACATCATAAGTAATGAAAAACCTAGCAACTGTAAAACACCTGTATATTTGTTCAGTATATTCAATCCACATGCTGTTGCAGCGAACACCCACCATTTTAATTTATTTTCTATTATTGCTGAATAAAAATAATAGGCACATATTGGCCATATGGCTAAAGACATAACATTCACATTATATTCCGGCGAACAGTATCCATAAAAGACACATCCTTCTAAAACCATAACCGATAAAACAGCTGTCCTGTGCTGATTTAATATTTTTAAAGCTAATTTATATAAATAAATAAAACCAACAAGTATACATATTTGACTTAGAAAATATACTGCTTTCGTATTTTCTGAAAACAAAAGATATATTCCATATGCAGGGAATCCTGAGAGTGGCGGATGTTTATTTGTCCCCCAAAAACAATATTTCCCCCACCATATAGCTTCCAAACTATCCATAGGAACACCGTTCCTTAATAAAGGGAGTAAACTCCATACACACATATGGATAAAGCAAAAAGTTACTAGAGGATATTGTTTTATATATTTTTTTATACTCATTTTACACTCAAACTTAATTTCTCCTTTTCCCATTTATTTAATATTATCTAACTTTATTTGACAAGCTTAAACATTTTTGTTTTTTTTACTCTTTTGCGTTATAAAAAAATTTAAACTTGAAAAAAATCTTAAGAGTGCTAGTAATCTATGGTATTTAAAAGGAGATTACTTATGGCTGTTGATAACGACACTGTGAAAAAAATTGCTTTATTAGCAAAACTTAGAGTGGATGAAAAAAAATTAGAAGACACAAAGTCCGAATTTAATAAAATTCTTACTTGGGTAGAGGAACTTGGTGAAGTAAATACTGATAATGTTGAGCCTTTATCTTCTGTTAATGATGAGGCTTTAACTTTGAGAGAGGATATTGTTACTTCTGGACATATTAGTCAGGATATTTTGAAAAACGCCCCCGAACAAGAATTTGGATATTTTGTTGTACCGAAAGTTGTGGAGTGAAAAATGACTGATTTAACGGATCTTACTATTGTTGACGCTTTATCTAAATTAAGAGAAAAGCAAATTTCTCCTGTTGAATTAACTCAAGCATATATACAAAATTTAAGTAATAACCATAAATACAATGCTTATATTACTTTGGTTGCTGACCAAGCTTTGCAGCAAGCTTATTTGTCTGAGCAAAATTATATAAATAAAAAAAATCGTCCTTTAGAAGGCATTCCTTTGGGTATTAAGGATCTTTTTTGTACAAAAGGTATAAGAACAACAGCTTGCTCTCATATTTTAGATAACTTTATTCCTCAATACGAATCTACTGTTACACAAAATCTTCTAAACGATGGAGCTTTGTTTTTAGGAAAACTTAATATGGATGAGTTTGCTATGGGCGGAAGTAATGAAACTAGTTACTACGGTCCGGTTGTTAATCCGTGGAGCAAGGACAAACCTCTCGTTGCTGGAGGATCTTCTGGGGGCTCAGCCGCTGCTGTTGCGGCAAAAATGTGTGCAGCTGCCACAGCTACTGATACTGGTGGTTCTATACGTGAACCTTCTGCATTTTGTGGTGTTACCGGCATTAAACCTACTTATGGAAGATGTTCTCGTTATGGGATTATTGCTTTTGCTTCATCTCTTGATCAAGCAGGTCCTATTTGTAAAAATGTCGCAGATTGTGCTATTCTTTTAAATAGTATGGCAGGATACGATCCTAAGGATTCAACATCTTCTAAACGTGATGTTCCTGATTTTTCTTCTTTTATTGGACAAGATATAAAAGGATTAAAAATCGGTATCCCCGAAGAATATAGACCGGTAGGACTTAATTCTGAAGTTGCTTCTTGTTGGGATAAAGCTATTCAAATCCTTAAATATTGCGGAGCTGAAATAGTTCATATTAATCTTCCTCATACTAAATACGCTTTGCCAACCTATTATGTTATTGCTCCTGCTGAAGCTTCTTCAAATTTAGCACGTTATGACGGTGTTCGTTATGGTTTGAGAGAAGATGGAAACAGCCTTGATGAACTTTATATTAATACAAGAACAGCTGGGTTTGGTGCAGAGGTAAAACGTCGTATTCTTATTGGTACTTATGTGTTATCTGCTGGTTATTATGATGCATATTATCTTAAGGCGCAAAAAGTTCGAAGATTAATTAAGAATGATTTTGATAATGCTTTTCAAAATTGCGACATTATACTAACACCAACCTCTCCAGTTGAACCTTTTGCTATTGGAGATACAAGGATGTTAGAAAATCCCATTAATATGTATCTTAACGATGTATTCACCGTTTCCGTTAATTTAGCAGGTCTTCCGGCTATGAGTTTACCTATTGGGTTATCTCAAAATGGTTTACCTCTCGGTATGCAATTAATTGGACGGGCTTTTGACGAAGGTACAATATTTAAAACTGCTTATCAGTTGGAACGTGGTGCAAATTTTGTTAGGATATAAAATATGTCAGAATATATTATTGAAACAGAAAAGGGAAAATGGGAAATTGTTTGTGGTTTAGAAATTCATTGTCAAATTATTTCTAAGTCTAAGATATTTAGTGGGGCGCCGGCTGAATTTGGAGATGATGCAAACGAAAATGTTTCTTTTGTAGATGCAGCTATGCCCGGAATGTTACCGACCTTAAACGAGGAGTGTGTTCATCAAGCTATAAAAACAGGTCTTGGGTTAAATGCTGTCATTAATAAATATTCCGTATTTTCACGGAAAAATTATTTTTACGCTGATTCTCCTCAAGGATATCAAATTACTCAATTTGAACATCCTATTGTTGGCGAAGGGAAAATTACTATCGATTTGACTGATGGCTCTTCTAAGGATATTCGTATTGAGCGATTACATATTGAACAAGACGCCGCAAAATCTATCCATGACTTAAATCCAACAAAAAGCTTTATTGATTTTAATAGATGTGGTGTCGGTTTAATGGAAATTGTCACAAAACCTGATTTTCGTTCTCCTGAAGAAGTTGGGGCTTTTTTAAGAAAATTGCGTTCAATATTGCGTTATCTCGGCACATGTGATGGTAATATGGATGAAGGCTCTATGCGCTGCGATGCAAGTATTTCCGTTCGGCCTCTGGGAAGTAACGAACTGAGACAACGAGCTGAAGTCAAAAATGTAAATTCTGTTAAATTTGCTATGCAAGCTATTGATTCTGAAGCACACCGCCAAGTTGAGGTTTATGAATCCGGTGGTACTATTTTGCAGCAAACTTGTCGATTTGATCCATCAACTGGTGGTACTAAATTTTTACGACTTAAAGAGTTCTCGGATGATTATCGTTATTTCCCTGAACCTGATTTACCTCCTTTGATTTTAAGTGATGAATTAATTAACAAAATTAAAGAAGAATTAGTTGAGCTACCGGATGCAAAGAAATCTCGTTTTATTAATGAGCTTGGCTTGACTCCCTATGACGCTATGGTTATTTGTGAGAATAAAGAGGTTGCCGACTTTTTTGAAAAAGCCGCACAAGGGAGAGATGCTAAAAAGGTTGCTAATTGGTTGATTGGAGATTTCTTTGCTATGTTAAAAAAGAAAAATATTGAGATTTCTCAATCCCCTGTTTCCGCAGAAAACCTTGGTAAATTAGTTGATCTTATTTCTCGTGATGTTATTTCTGGTAAAATTGCAAAAGATGTTTTTGAAATTATGACGGAAACTTCTGATGATCCTGAAAAAATTGTTGAAGAAAAAGGATTAAAACAAGTTACAGATACATCTGCAATTGAGGCAATTATTGACGCTGTTATTGAAGCAAATCCTGATAATGTAGCTAATTATAGAGCTGGGAAAGTAAATCTTTTAGGTTGGTTTGTGGGACAAGTAATTAAACAGTCTAAAGGGAAAGCAAATCCAGCTTTGGTTAATAAGCTTTTAAAAGAAAAGTTATAACTTATTTTTTAACTTAAAACTTTCGTTGTATTATAAAGCTGTCTAGTATATAGACAGCTTTATAAACATAGACATTAGTTTTATATCCCTTTATTTTGCAAATATTGCTTTTATATTATTTGTACTTTTATGAGGAGGGTTAAATGAGTAACGTCAATATTGCAAATTTTGTTGTTTATGATTTAGCTAGCCAATTTAATTTTGTTGAAAATCATGAATTAGATAATGAAATTGTAGGGCTTGTTGCTGATCACTGGAATAAAAAACATTTTGTTTCAGGCACTAAAAATCTTAAATTTAATCATAGCAGCAATATTCGCCAAAAATTTATAATCTAGAATCGTTTTTTATTGTCAATATAGCTTTTTTGAGATCTTTAAAATACTATTTTCGTACATACTTATTGCATGTTCGGATTATTTTTTATGTGAGGTATGATATGAAAAAAGTTCAAATTGATCGATTAAAAGAAAATATTATGTTTGTTGGAACTATTTATGATAGTTTTGAAGCTCTTGAAGAAACTCTTGGTAAGCTAAAACTTGAACGTCCTTTATTCATTACGCATGTTGCTAAAATTGCTTTTGCAGAAGAAGTTTTTAAACGTGTAGAAGGAGCTCCTAAACTATGCCGTTTTACTCATCATTCTAATTCTAAGATTACTACTATTTCTCCGCGTTTTTATAATTAGTTGCATATAAAAAAACTCCTTGGAAAAATCCAAGGAGTTTTTTATTTTTTATACTTATCCGATTGATCCAAAATAATTCTCTTCCTCTGAATGATGAACTGCACGCAAATCAAATAAATTCAAAATTGCTGCAGATACATAAATTGAAGAATATGTTCCGATGATCAACCCTGAAAGAATTGTGAACGAAAAGCTTTCCAGTGCATCTCCTCCCCACAAGAACAGAGGAATAACAGCTATTAATGTTGTTACTCCTGTCAATATTGTACGGGAGAAAATATCGTTTACGCTTTTATTAATCAGTTCTTCTTGTGGCATTTTACGATATTTTTTCAAATTCTCACGAATTCTATCATATGTTACCACTTTATCATTCACAGAATAACCAACTAACGTTAAAATTGCCGCAATAGTTGTTAAACTAAAATCATATCTGAAAAATGAAAGCAATCCTACAACTATTATAGTGTCGTGAAATAGACCCAACAGTGCACCAACAGCAAACTGCCATTCAAATCTAACCCAGATATAAATAGCGATGGCTAATATTGCTAAAATTGAAGCTACAGTTCCAGCTGTTTTTAGTTCATCACCAACTTGAGGTCCAACTGTTTCAACACGGCGGTATTCATAATCATTACCAAGAATTTCTCTGATTTCTGCAACAGCTTTACGTTGAGCAACTTCATTTGCATTATCTGCCTGAGCTCTGATCATTAATTCTTTTCCTTCGGTTCCTATTGTTTGAAGATTTAATTCATCTAACTTTACAACACTTAATTTAGAACGAATTTCTTCTATATTGATAGGCTGTTCCGATTTGATTTCCATTAAAACACCACCTGAAAAATCAATACCGAAATTAAAACTTTTCAGATAGATACTAGCTATTGATAATATCACCATAACAGACGACAGTATGTATGTAAAATACCGCGCTTTCATGAAATTGATATTTGTGTCTTTTGTTATCCATTTTAACATTGTCATTTTTCTATTCCTTTTTACTTAAATCGGTAGTGTCTTTGGTTTATAACGATTAAACCAAGCGGCAATTATCAATCTGGTTACAGTTACAGATGTAAACATTGATGTTGCAATACCAATTGACAAAGTTACAGCAAATCCTCTTACCGGACCGCTTCCAAAGTAAAACAGAACGGCTGCGGCAATTAATGTTGTTAAATTGGAGTCAATAATTGTACCCCAAGCAATTGAAAATCCGCTCTCTATAGCATCCTTTATAGAACGTCCATTTTTGACTTCTTCACGCATGCGTTCAAAGATCAAAACGTTGGCATCAACTGCCATACCGATTGTTAAGATAATTCCGGCAATACCCGGCAAGGTCAATGTTGCGCCAATTAAACTCAAAGCACCTAACATTAAGAACAAGTTTAAGAATACAGTAATTGTTGTAAACAAGCCAAACAATCCATATGCCAAAACCAAGAATATAACCACACCGATGAAACCAATTACAGAAGCAAATATACCGGCTTCAATAGAATCTGCACCGAGGCCTGCTCCTACGGTTCTTTCTTCCAAAATATTTAATGGAGCAGGTAATGCACCTGAACGAAGCAATAAAGCAAGTTCTTGTGCGCTCTCAGAAGTGTAGTTACCAGTAATCACACCTGAGCCACCTGTAATGGCTGATTGGATAGTCGGTGCTGAAATAACTTCATCATCCAAAACAATTGCCAATTGTTCACCAATGTTGTTTTTGGTAACTTCGCCAAATTTCTTTGCACCTAAATTGTTAAATTTAAAGCTAACCGCCGGGGCTCCTTCTTGGAAAGAAACACCTGCATCTGTTAATGTTTCACCACCAACAGCTGGCTTTCTAACAATAACATATTGCTCGCCTTCAACACCCCTTATAATACGTGATGAACTTTTTAATTTGCCTCGCTTTGCTTCAGCTACGGAAGTTGAACTATCAACTAAGTGGAAAGTCATTTTTGCGGTTTTACCTAGCAATACTTTAACTTCTTCTGGATTTTGAACACCAGGTAATTGAACCAAAATTCTTCCTTCACCTTGACTTTGAATTATTGGTTCATTCGTACCATATTCATCAATACGCTTACGAACAATTTCAATTGATTGATCTATCAGTTTTCTTTTAATTTCATTTAAGGCTTGTTCATCATAAGTTACAACCAAGACGTCATTGCCATTATCTGTTACTTTCAAGCCATCATCCATTTTACGCAATGGAACCATTGCTTTGGCTCTGGAATTTGTGCTCTCAATTTTTACCTTCAGACCATTTTCATCTGAATTTATGCTTTGATAACGAATTCTTGCCTCTTTTAGAGCTGAACGAGCAGCATCTTCTAAAGTCTGCATTCTATCTTTTAGGGCTGTCGTCATATCCACTTCAAGCAACAAACTTGAACCACCCTGCAGGTCTAGTCCTAAATTTACAGGTTGCCACCATGATGGCAAGGTTGTTTTTGGATCTTTAACGAAGTTTGGAACGGCAAAAAATATGCCTATCAAACATATCGCTAAAATCATAACTATTCTTTGTAACGATAATTTATACATTATTGTTCTCTCTTTTCTATTGTTTATTCTTTAGCTTATTGTTTTGAAATAACTTCTCTAACGCTTGATCGAGATATTTTTATCTCTACACCGTTAGCAATTTCTACTGTCAAAACACCTTCTTCTGCTTTAACAACTTTTGCATAAACACCGCCTCCAGTCAGAATTTCATCTTTAGGCTTAATGGCATTTAGCATATCTTCATGTTCTTTCATTTTTTTCTGTTGTGGACGAATCAGCAAAAAATAAAATATTGCAAATACAATAACTAATTGCACAATAAAGCCAACCATCGGATTTGGTTCTACTGTTGCAGCAGCATCCGTCGCAGCAATAGCTTCTGATATAAACATTGTTTTCTCCATTTAAAATTTAATCTTTTTCGTAAGGAGTTTACGCAAAAAAAATGCTTGATACAACTCAAAATACAGAGATTTACCACGAAAATTTTAATTTATCCGAATATTAGATTTATCTTTGGCTCGGCTAAGCTTTTTTACGGAAGATAAGAACGGGGATTTACTGCTTTTTTGCCTGCTCTAACTTCAAAATGCAGCTGTGGAAAATTAACACTTCCCGTGCTTCCCACTGTGGCTATTTTTTCGCCACGCAATACTTTCTGTCCTTTTTTTACATATAAATGCTGATTATGCGCATATGCTGTAATGTAACCATCACTATGTTTGATTAGAATTAGATTACCAAATCCCTTTAATTCGTTTCCAGCATAGGCAACAACTCCTTTATCAGCTGCTTTTACATTTGTTCCCATTGCTGCCTTTATATTAATACCATCATTTTTGCGTCCTTTACCAACAATACCAAAATTTGAGACGATTGTTCCTTGCACAGGCCATATAAACTTGGTTTTTCTGTATGTTGAAACATTCCTACGAGGCGCTTTTTTATTTATACTTTTAGAAGTTGCCGTTGTTTTTTTTGTAGTTGCTTTACTTTTTGTATTCTTACTTGTGGTTACTGTTTTTTTCGCAGTACTACCTTTTGTATAAGAATAACTAGACGAACCTCCTGAACTTGTTTTTGATACAACTTGGTATTGAGTATTACTATTGCTACTTCCAGCCAAAGTTTCGGGCAGCAGAAGAGTTTGTCCTACGCTAATCGTATATGGTTCTTCCAAATCATTTAAACGACTTAGAGATGTTATATCAACGTTATACTTTTTTGAAATGCTGTATAATGTTTCCCCCTTAGAAACTGTATGTTTCTGTCGTTTTGGCAACTTTAAACTTTGCCCAATATTTAGAGCATAAGGGGCTGATAGATTATTTTCTTCAATTAATCCTCTTAGCGGAACTTGATATTTTCTGGACAAACTGTATAGAGTATCCCCCTTTTGAACAATCACATTGCCTGGGGTATAGTTGTAACCATAACTATTAAACAAAGGTATACCACCGCTTCTGGCATAACAACCAAACAGCAGAGGGATAAAAAGTAATGTAATTAATGCCTTTCTCATTGTTTTCCTTTGTTTATTATTGCCTTTTATATGAAAAAAACTAAATATTCGTTAAACTCTGGTAGAATCTATTCTTGATTTTTATAGCACATTATTTTATACAGAGATAAATTATCTATTTAAGGAAAAATTTATGAGCAGTATTCCTAATATTGTTGATGAAAGTGGCGACAAATATAAATTTGGTTTTGTAACCGATATTGCAGCCGATGTTGCACCTAAAGGCCTCAATGACGATATTATAAAATTAATTTCGCAAAAAAAAGAAGAACCAGATTGGCTTCTTCAATCTCGTCTTAAAGCCTATCACTATTGGCTATCTTTATCTGAGCCAACATGGGCAAAATTAACCTATGATAAAATTGATTATCAAGATTTGTACTACTATTCTGCCCCAAAGCAAGCTGTTCACCCTAAGAGTCTTGATGAGGTTGATCCTAAAATTTTAGAAACATATAATAAGCTAGGAATTCCTCTTAGAGAACAAGAGGCTTTAGCCGGTGTTGTGGCTGTTGATGCCGTTTTTGACAGCGTTTCCGTTGCAACAACTTATAAAGCTCAACTTAAAAAGCAAGGAATTATTTTTTGCTCCATTTCTGAAGCGGTTAAAGAACACCCTGATTTAATCAAAAAATATCTTGGTTCTGTTGTCCCTTATACAGATAATTTTTTTGCAGCTCTTAATTCTGCTGTTTTTACCGATGGTTCTTTTGTGTATATCCCTAAAGGGGTTAAGTGCCCAATGGAATTATCGACTTATTTCCGAATTAACGCTAAAAATACAGGACAATTTGAACGTACTCTCATTATAGCTGATGAAGGTAGCTATGTTTCTTATTTGGAAGGTTGTACGGCTCCTCAACGTGATGAAAATCAATTGCATGCGGCCATTGTTGAAATTTTTGTTCACAAAGATGCTGAAGTTAAATATTCCACCGTTCAAAACTGGTATCCGGGAGATAAGGATGGAAAAGGTGGTGTTTATAACTTTGTAACAAAAAGAGCTCTTTGTGATGGCGAAAATGCTAAAGTTTCTTGGACACAAGTTGAAACTGGTTCTGCCATTACTTGGAAATATCCATCTTGTGTCTTAAAAGGCGATAATTCTAAGGGCGAATTTTACTCTGTTGCCATTACCAACAACAAACAACAAGCTGATACCGGTACCAAAATGATTCATATTGGTAAAAATACGAGTTCTAAAATTATTTCTAAAGGTATTTCCGCTGGATTTTCAAATCAAACATATAGAGGACTTGTTAAAGTTGGTAAAAAAGCAGATAACGCACGAAACTATTCTCAATGCGACAGCTTGCTTATTGGGCAAACTTGTGGTTCTCACACCGTCCCGTATATTGAAAACAGTAACAAGTCGGCTATCTTGGAACATGAAGCTACCACTTCTAAAATTAGTGATGAGCAACTCTTCTATTGCAAGCAACGCGGACTTTCTGATGAAGATGCGGTTAGTTTAATTGTTAATGGTTTTTGTAAAGAAGTTATGCAAAAATTGCCTATGGAATTTGCAGTTGAAGCAGCTAAATTAATTGATATTTCTTTAGAAGGTAGTGTTGGTTAATTTTTGTGTATATTGAAATTTTCTTACTTTATCTTTCCTACAAACACACTATGTTTGCATTGTTATTAGAGAAAACAAAAAAGCTCCTTAAATAAAGGAGCTTTTTTCGTGCTTATTTTGTGCTATCTATAACTTTTAGGGCATCCTCTAACGTAATATCTTGCCCACGCAAGTTATTTGGTATCCGATAATTGTTTTTACCACATTTTATATATAGACCATAACGTCCTGTTGCTAAAAGAATATCCGCTTTTAGTTTTGGATGTTGTCCTAATACTTTGGCTTCTGGCTTTTCTGATACATTTTTAAGTAATTCTTCCGCACGTTCTTTTGTGATGTTAAAAATATTATCACTGCCCGTCAGAGATTTAGACTTAAGTCCTTGTTTAATGTATTGACCAAATTTACCGATGTTGGCGCTTATTCCATCACCCAAATCTCTGGGTAAACTAGCCAATATATCTGCTTGTTCAAATGTGACTTCCTCTGGATTTAAGAACTTTGGCAAAGCTATTCTCTTTGGCTTTTCTGTTGTTGCCGTTGCATCTTCACCAAGTTGAACATAGTAGCCGTAAGGACCTTTTTTTAGATATACGTTTAATCCGCCATGTTCACCTAATAGCTTATCTTCTGGATTAGGTTGTTTTTCTGTACTTTGTTCTTCTTCCTCTTTTACATCTGTCAAGGGCATAGTATATTTGCATTCCGGATAATTAGAACAACCTAAAAACGCACCAAACTTCCCTAACTTAATACTCAAATGCCCCTTATGACATTCCGGACATAGGCGAGGATCTGATCCATCTTCTTTGGCCGGAAACAGGTGATACGCCAACACTTCATCAATCTTATCTATCACTTCGCTAACTTGAAGAGGTTGTACGGCTTGAATATTTTTATAGAATTTCGCCCAAAAACCTGTAAGAAGTTTTTTCCATTCCATTGAACCGGCGGATATATCATCAAGATATTCTTCCATTTGCGCCGTAAAATCATATTCCACATATTTTTTGAAAAAGTTTTCTAAGAAAATTGTTACAATACGACCTCTATCTTCAGGAATAAATCTTAGCTTTTCCACTTTTACATATTTACGTTCTTGCAGAACTGCAATAATTGACGCATATGTTGAAGGACGGCCAATCCCCAATTCTTCCAGCTTCTTAACAAGACTTGCTTCAGTAAAGCGTGGTGGTGGGGTGGTATAATGTTGTTCCGGTTTAATGGCTTTTTTATCAACAGCGTCATCAACTTCTACATTTGGAAGAAGTCTGTTTTCATCATCATCATTTTCATCATCTTTGCTTTCTTGATAGAGTTTCAAGAATCCATCAAATGCGATAACTTGACCATTTGCTCGTAATAAAATTTTACCATCTACTGATAAAGTATCAATCACAACCTTATCTAAAATTGCAGGCTCCATCTGGCAGGCTATAGTTCTTTTCCAGATTAGCTCATATAATTTATATGCATCCGAATCCAATTTTCCTTCCATTTTCTTCGGTGTATTCATTACATCTGCCGGACGAATTGCCTCGTGTGCTTCTTGTGCATTTTTAGATTTCGTTTTATACTCTTTAGCTTCCTTAGGAAGATACTTCTCTCCAAAATATTTTAAAATGGCTTCACGGCATGCACTGATTGCTTCTACTGATAAATTTACAGCGTCCGTTCTCATGTAGGTTATATAACCGGATTCATATAAATTTTGCGCTATCTGCATTGTTTTTTTAGCAGAGAATCTTAATTTTCTTGCGGCCTCCTGTTGGAGTGTAGATGTGGTAAAAGGAGGTGCCGGATAACGATTTGCTTTTTTGCGTTCAATTTTAGAAATCTTAAAATCCTGAGCTTCTATTTTAGCTTTTGCTTCTTCTGCTTTTTCTTTTGTATTAATGTCAAATTTTTCCAGCTTCTTTCCATCCAAATTTATTAAGTGTGATGGAATTATAGCTTTTTCTGCTGTTTCTAAATCTACATCAACTGTCCAATATTCTTCCGGTTTAAATTTTTCAATTTCCATTTCTCTTTCGCAAATTAAGCGAAGCGCAACCGATTGAACGCGTCCGGCTGATTTTGACCCTGGAAGTTTACGCCATAATACCGGGGAAAGAGTAAAACCCACCAAATAATCTAAAGCTCGACGTGCCATATAGGCTGATACTAAATTTTCATCAATCTGCCGTGGATTTTGAATTGCTTCTGTTACAGCATGTTTGGTAATTTCATGAAAGACTACTCGCTCAATTTTCTTGTCTTTCAACTTTTTCTTTGCACTCAGTTCTTCTAATATATGCCACGCAATGGCCTCTCCTTCTCTATCCGGGTCGGATGCGAGGACTAATGTGTCACAATCTTTTAATGCCGTAATGATGTCATTTAAACGTTTTTTTCCACCGGGACTTAATTCCCACACCATGCTAAAATCTTTATCTGGATCAACAGAACCATCTTTACTCGGCAAATCTCGAATATGCCCATAACTGGCTAAGACTTTATAATCTTTACCTAAATATTTATTGATTGTTTTGGCTTTTGCCGGTGATTCTACTACGACTAATTTCATCTAAAAATTCCCTCAAATTTTAGCTACTTTATTCCCCGGAAGACGTATTATCTTATTGTCTAACTCCAACTCTACGATTGTCATTAAAACTTCTTCTGTCGGCAGTTTCATTACTCGAATAAGCTCGTCTATATCCTCCCCGCTTGCAGAAATCAGTGATAATAACTTGGTGTATTTATCTTCTTGTTCTAGTTCTTCTTTTTGTTCTGGAATATCGGAATTATTTTCTTGCTTGTCAAGCGAATATTCAAATAAATCTGATATTTCCTCTTTTTCTTTGGCTTTTGATATAAATCGTCTGGGCGAAAAATTAAAGTTTTCCAAGATATCTTCTGGCGTATCCACCAATTGTGCTCCTTCTTTAAGCAATTTATTACATCCGATGGAACGAGTATCATACGGAGCTCCTGGGACAGCATAAACATCTCGGCCTTGTTCTAACGCCTGATGTGCGGTAATCAAAGACCCTGAATGTAGCCCGGCCTCTATAACCAGCACACCTTTGCTTAACCCCGAAACAATTCTATTTCTGCGTGGAAAGTTAGAAGCTTGTGGACGGGTATGAAATGCGTATTCAGTTAATATCAAGCCTTCATTTTTGATAATATCTTTATATAAGTCCTCATTTTCTTGAGGATAAATAATATCAATTCCCGTTCCCATAACTGCAATTGTACTACCATTGTGCCCCAAGGCTCCTTTGTGTGCCGCTTTATCAATACCGCGAGCCATCCCAGAAACTATCGTAATATTATTATCTGCAATATTTGATGCTAGATTTTCTGCTAATTTCATTGCACTTAATGAAGCGTTTCTTGATCCAACGACGGCTAGCATATTATCATTTTTCAATAAATCCACATTACCTTTCGCATATAGAATCGGCGGAAAATCTTCTATTTGTTTTAAATTATATGGATAGTTTTGATCTTCATATGATATTATTTGAACGCCCTTAATTTCGGCGATCATCACCTCTTCTTCGGCTTTTTTACGAGAAAACAGCATTTTTTTTAGGGATATCTCTTTCAAGACTTCATCTACATTACCATATCTTGACATCAACCTCTTAAAGCCAATAGGGCCTATGCCATTGGTATTTATAAGTTGGATATACGATATGAGTTTTTCTTTAACCAATGTCTTTACTTCTATTCTGTTTTCTTGAGTTTAATTTTGCTCTCTTCCCCTTTTAGCAATCTTTTGATATTTGCATGATGTCTTACAATAACCAAAAAGACAATCAATGTATATGCAATTGTATATTCCATTGTTGGAGCCAAGAAATATGATGCTACCGGTACAAATACTGCAGCTGTCAAAGCCGACAGAGATGAATATTTAAAAGTGAAAGCCATAATCAACCATATTACTAATGCGATTAAAGCCACAGGCCAGCATGTCACTAAAATAAAACCAAATGTTGAAGCAACACCTTTACCACCTTTAAATTTCAACCATATTGGGAAGTTATGCCCTAGTACACCAAAAGCTCCTGCTATCAACATTGCCGTAATACCAACAACATCATCTCCAACCATTTGCTTAGCAACGACTGCGGCGACACCTGCTTTAAATGCATCACACAGGACTGTTAACAGCGCTAGCGTTTTATTTCCCGTTCTTAGGACATTTGTTGCGCCGATATTTCCAGATCCAATTTTTCTTATATCTCCATATCCTGCCATCTTTGTCAATATCAACCCAAATGGAACCGAGCCGATCAAATAACCAAATAGCGCACTTAAGCTATATATTATTTCCGCAGACATTTTAATCTCCCAAAGTATTTTTTGTTTATGTTAGAGAAAAGTGTTAAAAATTCAACTTATTTTAATACAACATGTGTATTTTATCTTTTTGTATATTAGACCAAAAAAAATAATGACAATGCGATTTAATCGTTTATTATAAAATAGAATATTTAGATAGAGGAGCAAATGAAAAAGACCTTTAGCAGAATTCTTTTAAAACTTTCCGGCGAAGGATTGATGGGAAAACAAGCTTTCGGTATTGATGAAAATGTTCTAGATATGGTTGCAGAGAGCATTAAACAGTTACGTCAGGAAAATATTGAAACTTGTATTGTTATTGGCGGGGGTAATTTTTATCGAGGTGTTAATAACACCAATAAAAGTATTAGCCGTCCTATCGCAGACCAAGCCGGAATGATTGCAACCGTGATTAATGCCCTATTTTTAAAAAGCATTTTAGACAGCAAAGGAATTAAATCTGAAATATTGTCAGGTTTGAGCATTCCACAAGTGGCAGAAACTTACTCTTATCGTTCCGCTCAAAATTTATTAAAACAAGGAACAGTTGTTATTTTTGCCGGAGGAACCGGTAATCCTTATTTTACGACTGACACCGGAGCTACTCTTCGAGCCTTAGAAACAGAGTGCGACGCCTTATTTAAAGCAACCCAAGTTGATGGTGTTTATGATAGCGACCCCAAAAAGAATCCGAAAGCTATTCGCTATAAAACTGTTTCTTATGACGATGTTATCACAAAAGAATTAAAGGTTATGGACATGACAGCCATATCTATGGCTCGTGAAAATAAACTTCCCATTGTTGTGTTTAAACAGGTTGACAAAGACTCCCTAATTAATGCAATAAAAGGGAAAGGAAATTTTACAATTATAAAATAAAAGGAAAAGAGAGGCATATATGACCGATTTTAATGACATAAAAAGAGACACAGCAGAGCGTATGGAAAAAACTTTAGAAACCTTACGTGGGGATTTTGGAGGATTACGCGCAGGACGTGCGCACGCTAGTTTGCTTGATAATATTATGGTTGAAGCTTATGGAAATTTATCTCCTATAGCTCAAGTTGGAACAATCAGCGTTCCAGATGCAAGAACTCTCTCCGTCAGTGTTTGGGATAAAGGTTTGGCAAAATCTGTTGAAAAAGCTTTAAGAGAATCTGACTTAGGCCTCAACCCTGTATCAGACGGTCAGCTCATTCGTATTCCAATCCCCCCACTTTCCGAAGAAAGAAGAAAGGAACTTGTTAAAGTTGCAGGGAAATACGCTGAGCAGACAAAAGTCGCTATTCGTAATATTCGTCGTGATGCTTTAGATGATGTAAAAAAACTTAAAAAAGATAATCTTATTTCTGAAGATGACGAAAAAAAATATAGCAACGAAATCCAAAAAATGACTGATGATTCCATCAAAAAAATTGATGATATGCTAAACCAAAAAGAAAAAGATATTTTACAAGTATAAGAACTATGGAAACAACAAATATTTGTAATCATATTGCCATTATTATGGATGGTAATGGGCGTTGGGCTAAAAAAAGAGGAATGCCCAGAACCTTTGGACATAAAAAAGGTGCTGAGAACGTTGTCAAAATTACTCGCTCAATGAAAGAATCTGGGGTTAAATATTTAACTCTTTATGCCTTTTCAACAGAAAATTGGCAACGTTCTAAAGATGAAGTTGATGCACTGATGCAACTTCTTAATGAGTATCTAGATAAAGAACTAAAGGAGATTATGGAAAACAATGTCCGAATTGTTTTTATCGGTGAAAGATATATGCTCTCAGACGCCATTCAACAGAAAATGCATCATTTAGAGGAAGAATCCGCAAAGAATTCTGATTTAACTCTCTGCATCGCTTTATCTTATGGTTCTCGGCAAGAAATTTTATCTGCCGTCAAAAATATTGCTCAAAAAGTTCAAAGCAAGCAACTCGGTATTGATGATATTGATCAAGAAATTTTTGCTAATGAACTTTACACAAAAGGAATTCCCGATCCGGATATTCTCATTAGAACCAGCGGAGAGCAAAGAATTAGTAACTATTTATTGTGGCAAATAGCTTATACTGAGTTGTTCTTTACAGAGACTTTATGGCCCGATTTTAGCAAAGATGAACTATTAGAAATTATTAAAAATTTTACTTCTAGGGAGAGAAGGTATGGAAAAAACTGAATTAACGTCATTACAAAAAAGAATATTAACATCTCTTGTGATGATTCCGATTGTCATTGGAGCATTACATTCCGGACATCCTTATATTGACATTTTGATATTTTTCGTTGGTACTTTATTATCCTGGGAATGGGGTTCAATGGTTCCTAATAAAAAAAGTAGCGTTTATGTTGCCTGCTATATTTTTGCACTAGGCTGTTCATTGTTTGTATTTAATCGTTGGATACTTTTTTCTTCAATTATTTTAACATCTATTTTTGTATATTTCAAAGCTGCAGATGAAAAACACAGACGCTTACTTACTCTGGGTGTTCCTTATATCTCTATTGGCGTAGGTGCTCTTTATTGGATTTATTACCTTTTTGATGCTTTTGGCAGTATTCCAAATGAAAAAGGTAGCTTTGTTATGACGCTTTGGTTTATTTTAATGGTTTGGGGGGTTGACATTGGTGGCTACATTGTTGGCTCATCATTGAAAGGGCCAAAATTAGCTCCTAAGATTAGCCCAAATAAAACCTGGTCAGGACTGATTGGCGGTATTATTTTATCTGTTGCCATCAGCTTTATTTATATGTTTTGCATCAAAAATATTTTTGATTTACCTATGCCTATAGCAGAACAACTAAAATTTGCTCAATTAGGTGCATTTATTGCTGTTATTGCGCAAGTTGGCGATCTTATCGAATCTTCCATCAAAAGACATCTCGGAGTTAAAGACAGTAGCAATTTAATTCCGGGACACGGCGGTATTTTTGATAGAATCGATGGGCTTATTTTTGCTGCGCCTATTGTTTACTGCTTATTTACATTAATTGCATTTAGTTATTAAGGATAAAACTATGGAGTGGTTGTTAAATATTATTCATTACGTCGTTCCTTTTCTTATTCTACTTGGCGTATTAGTTTTTGTGCATGAATTTGGACATTTTATTGTTGCTCGTTGGGCGGGTGTTAGTGTTAGCGCCTTTTCTATTGGTTTTGGGAAAGAGCTATGGAGCAAAACAGATAGAAAAGGAACTGTTTGGAAGATTTCTGCCATACCTTTAGGTGGGTATTGCCAATTTTTAGGTGATGCAGATGAATCTTCTTCTACATCAGAAATTGATTTAAGCAAATATTCTAAAGAAGAGCAAAAACATTTGTTTGCTACGCAGTCTCCATATAAAAAATTAGCCATAGCAATAGCTGGTCCTTTATTTAATTATCTCTTCGCTTTTATCACTTTTTTTGGGCTATTTTATTTCATCGGCAGTTATGATATCCCACCTGTTGTTTCCGATGTTATAAAAGACAGCCCCGCTCAAGCTGCTGGAATTATGAAAAATGATAAAATTATAGAGATTAACGGCAAAAAAATTAATGATTGGTCTGATATCAATAAAGAAGTTAGTATTGCTATTGATAATGTTGTATTAAAAATTGAAAGAAATGGTACAAATTTGACTATTAATGTTCCATTAGTTGAAATGGATTATGCTTTTGATGAAACCGAAAAACCAATTAAAAGGAGAATGATTGGTATTAAAGGGGAAACAAAGCAATTTAAGGTAGTTAAAGATAACTTTCAGTTTATCCCCTCCCTCAAAAAATCCGCTGAAGAAATTTACAATATTACAGACATGACTTTACGTGGCATTGGACAAATGATTATGGGCGAACGCTCTGGCGAAGATGTTGGTGGAATTATCCGCATTGCAGAAATGTCTGGGGATATTTCTAAAACTCGAGGTCTTTTAGATTTCTTGTATTTCATGGCGTTACTGTCCATTAATCTTGGACTTATTAACTTATTCCCAATCCCTGTATTAGATGGTGGACATGTTGTAATTTATTTGTTAGAAATAGTTTCAAGACGCGAAATTAATGCTAAACTAAGAGATGGTTTATTTAAAATCGGTCTGGGATTTATTTTGTTTTTGATGGTGTTTGCAACTTGGAACGACATACAACACCTCATAACACGTTGGTTTGATTAGTTTAAAGGAATATAAAATGAAGTTTAAATTAGCAGGAATTTCATTATTGACATTAGCCATTTGTTCTAATGCCATGGCTCAGAGTGTTATTAATAATATTAATATTAACGGACTGCAACGTGTTGAGCGTGAAACAGCTTTATCTTACGCCGGAATCGATACTAACAAACAAGTTTCTTCCGAAGAATTAAACCAAGCATTAAAACGCCTATACGATACAGGGTTGTTTAGTGATATTAATTTTGATACCAAAGGCGACACTTTAATTATTAATGTTAAAGAAAATCCTGTTATCGGTATGATGGCTTTCGATGGCAATGATAAAATTGATGATAAAATTTTAGAGTCAGAAGTTCAATCCGCTCCGCGTTCCGTCTTCAGCAAAACAAAAGTTCAACAAGATGTTCAGCGTATTCTTGAAGTATATAAAAGAGCTGGCCGCTATGGTGTTTCTGTTGAACCGAAAATCATCAAAAAATCTGAGAATCGTGTTGATTTGATTTTTGAAATTGAAGAAGGTCCTGAAGCAAAGATTGATACCATTAATTTTATTGGAAATAAACACTATACCGGTGAAGATTTGCAAAATGAAATCATGAGCAAAGAAAGCCGCTGGTACAGACTATTTTCCAGCGCAGAAAATTTTGATCGCGAGAAAATGAATTATGACCAAGAGTTGTTAAGACGCTTTTATAATCGTCATGGTTATGCGGATTTTGCTGTTGTTTCTGCCATTGCAGAATTATCTCGCGATAAAACTTCTTTCATCTTGACATTTACTATTGATGAAGGAAAGCGTTATAAAGTTAACGATATTCAAATTAAGTCTTCCGTACCAGATATTGATGCTAATATGTGGTATAAATATGTTACATTTAAGACAGGAGCTTGGTATAATTCAGATGAAATTGAGAAGACTGTAAACGCTTTAACTGAAGAGCTATCTCGTAAGGGTTTTGTGTTTGTAGAAGTTGTTCCGAATATTTATAAAGACCGTGAAACCGGAAAATTAAGCGTTGTTTTTGATATTAAAGAAAACGCAAAAGTTTTTGTTAACAGAATTAACATCACAGGAAATACCAGAACACTTGATGAAGTTATCAGACGCGAATTCCGTATTTCTGAAGGAAACGTATTTAATGTTGCAAAAATCAGAGAATCCAGAAGAAATGTTGAGCGTTTGAACTATTTCAGCAAAGTTGACATTGATTCTCAACGTGTTGATTATGATAAAGCAGATATTAATGTTAATGTCGAAGAGAAATCTACTGGTTACTTTAACGTAGGTGTTGGTTATTCTACGGTAAATGGAGCATTGGTTCGAGCAGGTATTACCGAAAACAACTTCCTTGGAAAAGGCCAGCAAGTTAGCTTAAATGCCGGCGTTTCTCAACGTTCGACTGATTATAGTTTCAGCTTTACTGAGCCATACTTTATGGATAGACGCTTAAGCGCAGGTACAGATTTGTTCTACCAGACAGAAGATTATCAAGATGAAAGTAACTATGATATGGATACAATGGGTGGTAGAGTTAGATTTGGTTGGAACTATACAGATGATTTAAGCCAATATGTTCGCTACACATTGAAGCAAGATAAAATTAAAAACGTGAGCAGCGCTTCTAAATACATTCAAGAAGAAGAAGGTGACGCTATCGACTCTGTTATCGGTCAAACAATTGTTTATGATAAGAGAGATAACATTCTTAAACCCCGTGAAGGTTACTATTTATCGTTTGGTAATGATGTATCTGGTTTAGGTGGTGATGACAAATATTTGAAATTTGATGCAAAGGCATATAAATTCTATACACTCAATGACTACTATACATTTAAGTTCTTTATCAATGGTGGTTATATCGCTGGTTATGGCGGAGAAGATGTTCGTCTTGCTCAGAGATATTTCTTAGGTGGTAACACAATGCGTGGATTTGAAACCGGCGGTATTAGTGCACGTGATAAAGTTACAAAAGATGCTTTGGGTGGTAACTGGATGTTATACGGTGGTGCTGAGTTAGCCTTCCCGATGGGATTGGATGAACTTGGTATTCGTGGTCGCACATTCGTTGATATTGGTACAACAGGTAAGCCGGATAATATTGATACAAGTGATGTTGATTACTCTTCAAGTCCTCGTGTTGCCATCGGTTTTGGTTTCGAATGGACTTCTCCTATGGGTAAAATTGATATCGACTTCGGCTTCCCGATTGTTAAACAAGATTACGATGAGACAGAAGTATTCCGTTTGAACTTTGGTACAAGTTTATAAGTCGAAAAGGATTTTTAATATGGTTGATACTGTATTTTATAAACATAACGGTGCTAAAAGTATTAAAGAAATTGCAACTATTGCAGATGCCGTTTTGATTACCGAAGGTAAAGAAAAAGAGCAGATAGAAAATATCTGCTCTATCGAATCTGCCGGAAGTCAAGATATTTGCTTTTTTTATGATAAGAAGAATAAGGATAAAGCGGCTAATATCAAAGCCAAAGCATGTATCACGACAGAGGAATTAGTGCGTTTTATTCCTGATGGCGTCATTATTTTAACGTGTTCTAATCCTAAACTTTCTTTCATCAATCTGGTTAGCAGTTTTTATGCTGAAAATAAACCTGCTCCGCAAATTTCACCGAATGCAACAGTAGCACAAAGCGCTAAAATTGGTCAAAATTGCTCTATTGCCGCAGGTGTCGTTATTGAAGATGATGTTGTGATTGGCGATAATTGTATTATTGAACCAAACGCTGTTATCGGCAGAGGTTGCAAAATCGGGAACAACTGTAGAATCGGAAACAATGCCAGCATTGCGTATTGCTTGATGGGGAATGATTGTTACATTTATACCGGCGCAAGAATCGGACAAGATGGTTTTGGTTTTTCTGTTGTTAACGGACAACATAAACGTATTCCTCAAATCGGACGAGTTATTATCGGTAATGATGTAGAAATTGGCGCAAATACCTGTGTTGATAGAGGCGCTTTAGATGATACAATTATCGGCGATGGCTGTCGTGTTGATAATTTGGTTCAAATTGCTCATAATGATAAAATCGGTAAATGCTGTATTCTTGTCGCACAAACTGGTATCGCAGGTAGCTGTATTTTTGGTGATTACGTTGTTTGCGGCGGTCAAACTGGTTTTGCTGACCACCTAAATGTTGGTAGCGGGGCTCAGGTTGGTGCACAATCTGGTGTTATGCGAGATATCGAACCAGGCGCAATTGTTATGGGTACACCGACAGTTCCTTTTAAAGATTTTATGCGCCAAGTCGCATTTTTACAAAAAAATAGCAAAAAATAAATTAGGAGACTTGTTATGTCAGAAAATATAAAAGTTTATCAAATTGAAGAAATTATGAAAATGCTCCCACATCGTTATCCATTTTTGTTGGTTGATCGCTTGGAAGTTGAAGTTCCAGGTGAGAAAGGTGTTGGCATTAAAAATGTTACCATGAACGAAGAGTTTTTCCAAGGTCACTTCCCTGGTAATCCGGTTATGCCAGGGGTTCTTCAAATTGAGGCTATGGCTCAGACTGCCGGTGCTGTTGTTATTTCTCAAGACGAAAATTATGCTGCATCTAAACGTAATGTTCTCTTTATGGCTGTTGACGGTGTTAAATTTAGAAAGCAAGTTAAACCTGGAGATCAATTGAGAATGCATGTTGAAAAGATCAAAGCTCGCAGAAATATTTTTGTATTCAAAGGAACTTGCATGGTTGATGGTCAAGTTGCTTCTGAAGCTGAATTAACAGCTATGATTCTTGAATAATTTTATTATTCATTTGTTTTAAAGTTGAAAAAATTAGAGATAGGATTTATCTTATCTCTAATTTTTTGAGGTGTAAAATGTTTGATGCTCATATTGTCAGGAAAGATTTTCCTATCTTAAACCGCTTAGTTGATGGTAAAAAAAATATCTATATGGATACTGCTGCTTCCGCACAGAAACCGCTTATTTTATTAAAGAGACTTGAAAAAGCTTATATGGAAGAATATGCAAATGTGCATCGCGGTAGTTATTGGTTGTCTGAAGTAGCCACGGAAAATTATGAAAAAGCCAGACAGATTGCGGCTAAATTTATAAATGCAGAATCTCATGATTCTATTATTTTTACCAGAAACGCAACCGAAGGAATAAATTTGGTAGCCGGAACATATGGATTAGCTAAACTGAATGAAGGGGATGAAATTTTACTTTCACGCGCCGAACATCATGCAAATCTCGTTACATGGCAACAAACTGCTTTGAAAACAGGTGCCAGAATTGTTTATTTTGATTTAGACGATTGCGGAAATTTTGTTTGGAATAATTTTGCAACGGCTTTATCTTCTCGTACTAAAATTGTTGCCGTTACAGCTATGTCTAACGTTTTAGGTACAATTTTTCCGGTAGAGCATATCTGCAAAGCAGCTCATGACATTGGAGCTAAAGTGCTTATTGATGCTTGTCAGTTTGCTGTTCACAAAAAAATTGATGTTCAAAAATTTGATTGTGACTTTTTAGCTTTCTCTGGGCACAAAGTATATGGTCCAACAGGTATTGGGGTTTTATACGGCAAATATGATTTACTTAAAGAAATGCCTCCTTATCAATATGGCGGAGATATGATTGAGCACGTTAGTTATGAAAATACAACTTTTGCGCTCCCTCCCGCTCGATTTGAAGCAGGTACTCCAGCCATTGTTCAAGCTATCGGTCTCTCGGCGTCTTTGGAATATATGATGCAATTTAATTTTGATGATATTGAGCAATATGAAGCTGAATTAATTGATTATACTACAAAGCGTTTGTTAGATATTTCCGGACTAAAAATTTTAGGTACCGCAAAGGATAAAGGCGGCGTTTTCTCTTTTGCTATTGAAGGAATTCATCCTCAAGATTTAGCCTTTATTTTAGCTAAAGAAGGGGTAGCTATTCGTACTGGACATTTTTGCGCTCAGCCACTTGTTAATGCTTTAGGTTATAACTCATTGGCTCGTGCTTCTTTGGGGATTTACACTACAAAAGAAGATATTGATGATTTTATTGCAGCTTTACAAAAAGCTAAGAACTTTTTTGCGAATGAAATATAATGACTGATACAGAAAATACTGAAATAGTTGACGAGAATGAGGCACAATTGCTCAATGCTATGAGCATTGACGATTTGCCTGTCTATAAAGCATATGCCGGGGATAGTTTGGATGAATCTACCCCAAAAGCTAAATTGTTTGATGTTGTTGAAGCTATTAAAACAGTTTGTGATCCAGAAATTCCTATCAATGTATATGATTTAGGATTAATCTATAAAATTGATCAAAAAGATACTGGGGATTTGCATATTGATATGTCTTTAACAGCTCCTGGATGCCCAGTTGCTGGGGTATTGCCTCAACAAGTTGCAGACGCTGCGGCAGGCGTTGAAGGTGTTGGAAAAGTTGAAGTTGAAGTGGTTTGGGAACCTGCTTGGTCTTTGGAACGATTAAGCGAAGAAGCGCGTATGATGTTAGAAATGATTTGAGGCTTATGATGAGTGTTGAAAATTTAATTGATGATTTTTCTTTTTTAGATAACTGGGAAGATAAATACAAATATTTAATTGAGCTCGGAAATCAATTACCTCATTTTGATGATACTCAAAAAATTGAACAATGGAAAATATCTGGTTGTCAGTCGCAGGTCTGGATTATCCCTCATTTTTCATCATCCTCTCTTTCTTTTCAAGGAGATAGTGATGCAATAATCGTACGTGGAATTATTGCTGTAGTGCTTGAAATTTTTAATGATAAATCTGCACAAGAAATTTTAGATATTGATGTTGAAGAAATTTTTGATAAAATGGGATTGAGGGAACATATTACACCTAATAGACGTAGTGGTATGCTTTCTATGGTTGATAAGATTAAATTTTATGCCAGACGGTCTTTAGAGGAAAAAAATGAACATTCATGAGTACCAAGCGAAGAAAATATTTAAGCAATTCGGAATCAACGTTCCAAACGGACTTGTGGCTTATACACCTGCAGAGGCTAAAATGGCTGCGGAAACAGTTTCTGAGTTTGGTCCATGGGTTGTGAAAGCGCAAATTCAGGCCGGTTCCAGAGATGTGGGAAAATTCTCGGATAAGCGTGCTGGGCGCAAGGGTGGTATTCGCCTATCTAAGACGCTTGATGAAGTTTTTGATAATGCCGATGAAATGCTGGAAAACCTTCTGGTTACAAATCAAACCGGTGCAAAGGGAAGATTGGTTAGTCGTGTTTATATTGAAGAATATATTAAAACGGTTCGAAAATTTTATTTAGGTCTTGTTGTTGATTGGGTTTCTGCATCTACTTTTTTATTAGTTGCACCTGTTTTGGAAAAAGATGATGATGATATTGTAAAACTTGCTATTGAATCACCTGAAACAATCTTAAAAATAAATCTTGGCTTGCAAAAAGAAATAAAGACAGAACAACTTACTCAAATTGTTTCTTTTATGAATATGCAGATTGAGCTTTCTGAGTTAAAGACATTTTTAAACAGAATGCTCAAGCTCTTTTACATCTATGATACGACATTGCTAGAAATTAATCCGATTGGAATTACTAAATCCGGTAAAATTTGGGCTTTGGACGCTAAAATTGTTTTTGATGAAAACGCTTTATATAGACATCCTGAAATTCAAAAATTAGCCGATGATTCAGAAATTGAAGAAAGAGAGCTTATTGCTTCTAAATTTGGTTTCCAATATAAAGAATTAGAAAGTGGCATGGGAATAATTGTTAATGGTGACGGCTTAGCAATGAACACTATTAATCAAGCTAAAGATATGGGTATAAATACAGCGTGTTTTCTAAATCTTAAAGGCGGTGTTGATAGAGATAAAATTTCGGCAAGCATTAAGCTTATTATGACGAATCCACGTGTTGATGGGATTTTTATCAATATCTTGGGTGGGTTTTCCCGATGTAATCTCATTGCCGACGGTATTATTACCGTTGCAGATGACTTGGGGTTAAATATTCCTCTTGTTGCTCGTTTTGAAGGAACAAATAAGGATGAAGCTACAGATATTTTGAAGAAATCTGGCTTACCTCTTTCTATCGCCGAAGATACAACACAAGGTTTGCAACTCTTAAAAGAAGCTATCGCGGAGGATTTGTAATGTCTGTTCTGGTAAACAAAAAACTTAAGATATTAGTGCAAGGTATTACCGGTGCTCAAGCTTCTTTCCATGTTCAAAGGGCATTAAAATACGGAACCAACATTGTTGCAGGTGTTGCGCCCAATAAAAAAGAAACCTCGTATTTAGGCCTACCTTTATTTGGCACAGTTCAAGAAGCAAAAGAAAAAACCGGTGCGAATGCTTCTATCGTTTTTGTTCCGGCAAAATATGCTAAATCTGCAATTATTGAAGCAATTAAAGCTGATCTTGAGCTTGTTGTTGTTATTACTTCTGGTATTCCTGTTCGTGATATGATGGAAATTAAGCACGAATTACTTAATTCTTCTACCACACTTATTGGTCCTAATACTCCGGGAATTATTACTCCTGGTGAAGCATATATGGGAATCTTTCCGGATAATATCCATAAAAGTGGTAATATCGGTATTGTTTCTCGTTCTTCCACTTTAACTTATGAAGTGGTTTTGGAAATTAATAGAATCGGATTTGGAGAATCGACTGTTGTTGGGTTAGGTGATGATTTTATTATCGGAACTAGTTTTGTTGAAATTATCAAAAAATTTAATAATGATATAAACACCAAAGCTATTGTTTTAATTGGTGGCATCGGTGGTAATTATGAAACCGAAGCAGCTGATTTTTATGCTAAACTTGAAAAAAAGAAGCCAACTATCGCTTTAATTTTAGACGATCCAACCCCGCTATCAGACAACAAAGGGCTTGCTCCGGAAATTATTTGTCGAGGTATTACATCTGCTATGGATAAAAAAAGAATCTTACAAAATGCCGGAATGATTGTCGTTGATAATATTAGCGCCCTTAAAAGTGAACTTTTGAAGTTATGATTAAATGGCTGCAACTTCTTTTTAATTTTGTTTTACCTCCTCGTTGTCTTCTTTGTGGAAAAGAAGTTTCAGCCGATGGAATACTTTGCTCTGAATGTTTCTCTCGCATCAATTTTATTGTTCATCCTTATTGTAAAAAATGCGGAAAACCTTTTGAGTATCATCTATCAGATAAGGAAATATTTTGCCCAGAGTGTCTTTCTCATAAATCACCTTTTAGAATGTGTCGTTCTGCGGTTGTTTATGATGAAAATTCTAAAAAATTAATTTTGGATTTTAAATTTTTTGACCATCTTGAAAATAAATCGTTGCTTGCAAATTGGCTGTTACTTGCAGGAAAGGATATTTTTAGCGAGAGTGTGGATTTACTTATTCCTGTTCCTTTGCATTTTTCTCGTTTATTAAAACGTAAGTACAATCAGTCTGCGGTACTTTGTGATGCTTTATCCAAACTTTCGCATATTCCGGCTAATTACAAAGCATTAAAAAAAACGAAACATACACTTCCACAAGTGTCATGCAATGGCAAGCAACGACTAAAAAATGTTAGAAATGCATTTGAAGTTACTCATCCTGAAATGGTTAAAAACAAACGTATTGTTTTAATTGATGATGTTTTTACTACAGGTTCTACACTTAAAGAATGCGCTAGAGTTTTAAAGAAAGCTGGAGCTGAATCCGTTTGTGCTTTAACTATTGCTCGTGTCTGTGATTAATAAAAAAAGCAGGTTTTAAAACCTGCTTTTCTTCACTTTATAACACAAAGTAACTTCGAATATTTTTGCAAAATACATTCAGCAATTCCCGCTAGCTCTGATTTTTCTTCTTTATTGAAACGCCTTCCTTTAATTTGCATTTCCGGTGTTAGTTCAAAAATATCTCCAGAAAAATCTCGCATACAATGCTTTTTACTCTTTGTATCTATTATACTCTGACGAACTATTTCTGTTATATCGTCTATACTCTTTTGTTCAGACATTTATTACCCTTAATTCTTAATCAATGCTAGTTGACAGCCATTTTCCGGATGTCTCTTCATATTTAGCATTTGCATCATATAAATCAACATCTAATTTCAAATCTTTTGCAGTCAACTTACCCATTGCCTGCAGAAGTTGCAAACCTGATACATAATATGCATAACGTGTCGTTACTTCTTCTACTTCTGAATCAAGTAAATATTGGTATTGGTTTAATACATCAAGAACTGTTCTATTACCCAAAGCTTCTTCTTCGCGAACACCATTTAATGCTACTTGGTAAGCCTTAATCTGTGCTCTTACAGACTTGATTTTAGCTTTATTTGCACTCAGGTATTCCCAATAGCTTGTAATATTTGAATATAAAGCATCTTGCGCATCTAACACATCTTCTTGGGCTTGCCAACGATAATATTTGCTTTGACGAATCTTGGCACGACTTGAACCTGCGTTATAAATTGGAATCGAGAAATTTACTCCTAGTTCAACAGAATTATCTGTTGGATTTTTATCCATTGTATAATCTTGGCTCTTCAAACGACCTGCTGATGCGTAAGCATTTATAGATGGAAGTAATTCACCTTGACTAGTTTTTACATCATACTTCTTAGCTTTTAGATTATGCTTTGCGGCATTCAAGTCGTAGTTATGAATTTTTGCGTATTCCAATGCCTCTTCCATGCTTTTGGGAAACATTTTTTCAATCTCTTTTGGATCTTTTGTTTCTTTGGGCTCTTCGCCAATAACTTGTTTGTAAACGGCCTTAGATGCTTCTAAATCGCCTTCTGCTGAAATTCTTTGCGATTGCGCAGATGCATAACTTGCTTCAGCTTGCGATACATCTGTCGTGGTTACTTCGCCTACCTTGAAGCGTTCACGTGTTTCTTCTAACTCTTTTTTCAGCAGTTTTTCATTATTTTTTTGTAATCTAACGATTGCTTCATCACGAAGAACATTCAAATAAGCTGTCGCTGCATTGAGCAATAAGCTTTGTTCCGTTGACATCAAGCTTGCTTGTGCGGCTTTTACCGAACTTTTTGCAGAACTTACAGAATTTACTGTTTGAAAACCACTAAAAATCGGCTGGGAAATTGTTGCGGCCAAAGTTCTTTCATATCCATCTATCGGACGAGTGCTTCTATTACTATTAACTTTAGAATCGCTATAACCTCCATCAATGCTTAATGTTGGACGATATCCTGATTTTGCAATAGCAACATTTTCATCTACGGCACTTGTTGCGGCACGTGCTGCTTTTAATGACGGATTATATTCATAGGCTTTTGCCAATGCCGTTTCTAATGTGTCCGCTTGCGCAGAAAGCGCTGTTGAAACGGTAAGAGCCAACGCAAGAATACTCAGCTTTTTCATTTCTAAATTTCCCTCTTTCATTTACAAAAAAGATTTATTTGCTCCTTTTTTAGCACTTAATTGTTAAAAAAATACCAATCTTCATTTTTATTTTTCTAAATACTCTTATATTATTAACGAAAATTCAAACTATTTTGCCTTATTTGTGTGAATAGTAAAGTATGTTTAATTTAGGAGATTGTGTATTGAAAAAAGCTAAATTACAAATTAACGATGAAGCAAGAAAAGCTAGACTTAAATTGTCTATTGAACATTACATTAAATATTTCATCGGTAAAAGAGCTTGTGAAGTTACAAAAGAGGAGGCTCTTTATGCTATTTCCTTGGCTGTGAGAGAATTTGCCATGGATGAAATGTATAAAACAATGGCTAAATATAACGAAAACTCAGCTAAAAGAGTTTATTATTTGTCTATTGAATACTTAATTGGACGCTCCTTGGAAAATAACCTACATAACCTTGGTTTATATGATTTATTAAAAGATATTAAAATTGAGGGTTTTCCAGATATTTCTTTAGAGGAAATTTTTGATACAGAATACGATCCTGCTTTGGGAAATGGTGGTTTGGGACGTTTAGCTGCTTGCTATTTGGACTCTATGGCTTCTTTGGGATTACCTGGATTTGGTTATGGTATTAATTATCAATTCGGCTTATTTAAACAGAAATTTGAAAATGGATGGCAAGTTGAACAAGCTGATGATTGGTTCTCAGACTTCTCTCCGTGGGAGTTAGCCAGACCAGACAGATTAGTCACTATTCCTATGTTTGGAAATGTTGAAACCTATAAAGATGCCAATGGTAAAGATACCTATGTCTGGGCAAATACGCAAACTCTTTATGGCGTTCCTTACGATTTCCCTGTGGTTGGTTACGATGGAAAATCTGTAAATTACCTACGTTTGTTCTCCGCTAAAACAGATGATGAATTTGATATCGATATTTTTAATAACGGTGGATATATTGAAGCAGTTGAAGATAAAATTAAAACAGAAGCTATTTCTAAAGTTCTTTATCCTTCAGATGCTATCGAATCCGGTAAAGCTCTTCGTTTATCTCAACAATATTTCTTCGTTTCTTGTGCTATTCAGGATATTTTTAGAAGATTTTTAGAAAAAAGTAATGACTTTGAAAAATTGCCTGACTCTGTTTGTATTCAATTAAATGATACGCATCCAGCTTTAGCTATCGTTGAAATGATGCGTTTACTCATAGATATTTATGGGCAAGATTGGGATACTTCTTGGAATATAGTTACTAAGGTATTTGCTTATACAAACCATACATTATTGCCTGAAGCTTTGGAAACATGGCCTGTTAAATATTTTAAGCATATGTTGCCTAGACATTTGCAAATTATTTATGAAATTAATCGTCGATTTATTGAATTCGCTAAAACTAAATTTGGTGCTACAAGTGAAAAATTAGCTAAAGTTTCTATTGTATCTGGTGATGGCGATACACAAATTATTCGTATGGCAAATTTGTCTATTGTTGGTTCATTCTCTGTTAATGGCGTGGCTAAAATTCACTCTGAACTGATTAAGACCTCTCTCGTGCCTGAATTTTATGAATTGTGGCCAGAGAAATTTACCAATATCACAAATGGTATTACCCCAAGACGTTGGTTATTGCACGCGAATACAAATTTATCTAACTTGATTTCTGAGAAAATTGGTAAAGATTGGATTTCTAACCTAGATTTATTAAACCAAGTTGCTAATTTTGTTGATGATGATGATTTTCTTAAGCGTTTTATCAAAATTAAAAAAGCCAACAAAGAACTGTTACGCCATGAGATTTTTAAGAAAACGAATGTTGCTGTTACAACAAACAGTATGTTTGTGGTTCAAGCTAAGCGTATCCACGAATATAAACGTCAACTTATGGCGATTCTGCAAGTTATTGGCGATTATTTGGCCATCGTTCGCGACAATGTTCGTCCGGTTTGCCCAAAAACTTATATCTTTGCAGGTAAAGCAGCTCCGTCATATACTTTTGCTAAATTAATCATTAAATTGATTAACAATGTTGCAAATGTGGTCAATAATGACCCCAAAGTCGGCGACGCGCTTAAAGTGGTATTTGTTCCGGATTATAAAGTTTCTTTGGCAGAAATTCTTATTCCAGCAGCTGATGTTAGCTTGCAAATTTCCACCGCTGGTTTTGAAGCTTCCGGTACGGGTAATATGAAATTTGCCTTAAACGGTGCTTTGACTGTTGGTACATATGATGGTGCTAATATTGAAATTCGTGAAGCGGTGGGTGAAGACAATTTCTTCCTCTTTGGTTTGCGTGAAAATGAAATTCAAGAAATGCGTCCAACTTATAATCCGCGCAAGATTTATGAAGAGTCGGAATATATTAAGCGCATTTTGAATACATTAACATCTAATCTGTTTTGTGAAAAAGATGCACCGTCTTTGTTTAAGCCAATTTTTGATGAATTGCTTAACCGTGACTACTTCTTTGTTTTGGCTGATTTGGAAGCCTTTGATAAAGCCATGAAAGATGCTGAAAAAGCATATCTTAACAAAGAGGAATGGGCTAAAAAAGCTATTTATAATGTAGCAAGAGTTGGTTATTTCTCCAGCGACCGTGCGGTTAAAGAATATGCCGAAAAGATTTGGCACGTTCAAAGCTATGATTCGGATGATGACTATATGTCTGAAGATGAAGCTAAATCTGCTTAAATTTTCTTACTAAAGATTAAGCCCGAAGCACAAAACTTCGGGCTTTTTGTTTATTTTCAATAGATTATCGCTATTGCGACTCGAAACAGCGAATCGACAACAGCTTGACGTATGGCAAAAAATGTGGTATATTATAGCTGTAAAGTGAATTATTCTGTTTTCTAAGTTTTATTTTTATTATTGTAAAAATCTCTTAGTGCGGCGTAGTTCACTTAATAAAATTGAATATTAACAGACGCATTTGGAAGTACCGGACCAGCAGCTGATAGAAATTTTTTGATTGAAAAGGCATTATTACGACAACAGCCTACCGCAAGCGAATAATAGTAACTTAGGTTAACCAATTGAAATTGAGTATTGAAGCGCCCCCAATAGCCAAATGCTATTTTAAGATAACGCGTGAGTAGACAGGTGGAAACATCTTGAGGAGCGCGTGTGACGTATGAAGAAAAACTTATTCTTCGTAGTCGTTGTGTTATTAAGTGTAATGATGTTTTATTCTTGTGCCGGTGAAGAACTGGTGCAAATTGTCGAAGAAACTTCTGAAAAATATCAGGAGCCAGCACAGGTTCCTGAATATTGGGAGTGGTCTTACAGCCACTCTGAGTTAGTTAAAAATGAAACAACGCTGGTTGACGGCGTTGTGGATTTCGAGATTGAGATTAAAGACGTGTACACAGCGGTGTATGCAGGGGAAAAGGTGTATAAAGACACCACCCGCGTCTACAATTTTTCAACTATTCAGAGCGCTGAGTGGAGATCTGTAAACCTTGCGTTTAGCAAGGGATACAAGGCATATCAGACTGAGTTCACGAACCATAACAACATGGTTCGCAACCTCTATGCAGAAAGAGACTCCACTTTCTGTGAAGAAGGTGGATGGACAGTAGTCCGTGAAGAAAAGGCAGCCCACTTCAATTACGTTTCTTCAACATGCGAGGAGGATGGGTTCGATCCTGTTGCTTCTTGCAACAACTTCGCCGGTTTCTTTACCGACGAAAAGTTGGGTGAAATCCAATTGAAGCCGGTGGTGATTACAATCTATCCGAGAGGATACGAAAGTAAGCACCACAAAGACGAAACTTACCGTTACGACGGTGAGTCAGGTCTTTGGATTGACCGTCCGTGGGAAACATCAGAGGATAAGCAGAGCTCTCGCTCTGCCGTTGAAAACGGGAAAGAGTATATGAGATATCCTATTATCATTTCAGCAGAATTTTCTTGCGAAGACTTCGGTCTGAGCGAAAAATTCGTTGCTGAGTATGATTATTGGATCCTCTTCAATCGTGAAGAGGCTATCGCAGAAGGCTCAGCTATTCCGTTCTAAGCACAGCGGTGCTGCACTAAGATAAGGGTCCCAAGCATTTGCTTGGAACCCTTTTTTATGCTCTATTGGGCTTTTTATCAGCTTTTTATCCGCGAATCTTTTTAATTTATTCTAGCGATAATCCCACTCTTCTTTGGCTCGTCTGTTTCGTGCTTCTATGGATAAAGTTCTACCTTTATATTTTTGGGGCTTTTCCGTAAACTCTTTAACGCGCTCCATCGCTTTTGCATAACGATTTTCTTCATATTCCGCTTTTTTAGAAATATCTTCATATCGTTTGGTCTGCTCCGCATTATTTGCATCTCTGCTCAATGCGGCGGCGGTTATGCGTATGGCATAATTAAAATCTTTTTTTAGCTTAAACTTAGCACTGCGATTGTACTTTTCAGCTGGCAAGCAATCCACTATGTTTAAACAGTTTTCATACAACGACAATTTCTCCGCACAACCTTTTATTTTTCTAAGTTCCTCGTTGTTCATTACTTCTTTGAAAAAATACATTGCATCTTTTTCATAATCTTTAGACGCCTTTTGATTTTTACGACGCAAGCGTTCATATCCTTTTTTCATATCCCGAATGCGCAATGCTTGACGATTATATTCTTCCAATATAATTCTATCATGATATTCTGGCAGATGGCGCTTACAATTGTATTCTAATGCGTTTAGAATATACTTATTTTCAGGGTATATATGGGGGCGAAAATATTCGACTCCGTGTAACAAATTTCGGTAATGATACTCACTCAAATTTTGCGTATTATTGGCATATGAATCTATAGATTGTCGATATTCCTCCAAACTGTCACAAAAATCTACTGCTTTGGCCGTTTCTATATATAACAGCGAATCGTCTGTCCAAATGCTTAATTGTCCATCTGCACTACGACGATGAGCAACCTTACTTTGATATATGGAAATCTCTGTGTTTACTGAACTGTTTTCGTGATTTGTGCAACGTGAAACGGCTCGGTTTATTATCCGATACAATTCTTGTATTTGAACATTTTCCGCCATGATCACTCTTTCTTTATTTGCTTTTGTTTATTTTATCATACTTTATTTTTGTTTGCAAAAGAAAAATATAAAGTAAAAGAAGCCGTTTATTTACGACTCCTTATTATACTTTCAAAAAATATTATTCGTTTTCTAAAATAATATCTCCAGTTTTTAGCAGAACTAATTTATCTAATACCCATTTATTAATTTGTTTAATTTTCTCATTTTCGACATTAAGACGTTCAGCTATATCAATAATAAAATCAATTTCATCATCATCTAAGCCACTGTCTGAGTTGGCTAAATAACATAATTCTTTAATTAGTTGTAAGGCTTTTTTGCGTTCTTTTATCTGGCTTACTTTTTCTAAAATCTGTTCTTTATTCAGATTTTTCATAATGTTTACAATTTCCGCCTCTGGAATTTCATACATTTTTCCGATATTTTTTAAAAAATCTATCTCTTCTTTGGCTACTTTTTTATCTGAGCATACCATGCTGCAAAAACTTTCTACAAAAATCCTTTTTTCTTCTGGACTTAAAGTTGCTATGTATTCATATTCATGGTTCATCTTTTTTCTCCGCTGAAAATTTCTTTGCATAGTATACAATAATTTATTTAAAATCCACTAAATAAATGAAATCTGTGTATTTCTAAGAAATTACTCACTTTCGCAAAAAATATGTTGACGTTACTGAAAACTTAATGTAAATGTTCTTAAGTTACGGAGTGTTGGCAGAGCGGTAATGCAGCGGATTGCTAATCCGTCATCCCGAATAAGGATGCACAGGTTCGAGTCCTGTACACTCCGCCATTTTTAGGCCTGCTAAATTGCAGGCTTTCGTTTTATCATTTTTATAACTTTTTCACTTATCCACCATTTAGACAAAATATGAGTTTTTTCTTTACTTTAATTTAAGATTTTGCTGATATATATTTGTTAGTGTTGGTTTTTACTTTATTTGTAAAATAGTTATTGACAAAAACAAAACTCTCTGTCATTTATTATGTCAATAACAAGAAAGGAAATAAATATGATTAAGGCTACAATTAAAAACGAAACAAAAAGAAATCTCTTTGCAAAAACGGGTGCAAAAAAAATAGCAAGCGGTTTTTGTTCTACCAAAAAGAAGCTTTCGTGTGGGGTTATCCTTGATCAATATAAAATTATTGCAACAGGCGTTTGTTCTGATAGAGAGATTAAACACGAATTGAATAATGTTTTGCTTTTCAAAAAACAAAAAGAAGTTGCTTAAAAAATATTTGTTGTTGCTTGGGTCCGCTTCGGCGGACTTTTTTATGCACAGATACACCATCCTTGTCATTTTATTAAAAATATCTTGCAAATATTACGCAAATTTATATATTCATGGGTGAGAATTAATATTTATGATAAGGAGATTATAATGCCTTTAGTTTCTATGCGTCAGATTTTAGATCACGCTGCCGAAAACAACTATGGTGTTCCGGCTTTCAATGTTAATGATATGGAACAAATTATTGCTGTTTTGGAAGCAGCTAAAGAAGTTAACGCACCAGTTATCATCCAAACTTCTACCGGTGCCAGAAAATTTGCCGGCGATCCGATGATTCGTCACATGATTGCAGCCGGAATCGAAATGTTCCCAGAATTACCAATCTGTTTACACCAAGACCATGGTTCTTCCGTTGATATTTGTCAATCTGCTTTGGTTAACGGCTATTCTTCAGTTATGATGGATGGTTCTTTGGAAGCTGATGGTAAAACACCTTCTTCTTTTGAATATAATGTTCGCGTTACTAAAGAAGTTGTTGCAAGAGCTCATGCTGTTGGCGCTTCTGTTGAAGGGGAACTAGGTGTTATCGGTTCTTTGGAAACAGGTAAAGGTGACAAAGAAGATGGTCACGGCGCTGAAGGTGTTATTGATAAAAAACGTTTGGTTACAGATCCTGACGAGGCTGCAAAATTTGTTGCTGAAACAAATATTGACGCTTTGGCTGTTGCTGTTGGTACTTCTCACGGTGCTTATAAATTTACTCGCAAACCTACCGGCGACATTTTGGCTATTGATGTTATTGAAAAAATTCATGCTAAATTGCCAAATACACACATGGTTATGCATGGCTCATCTTCTGTTCCACAGGAATTGCAAGATTTAATTAACGCTTATGGCGGTGCTATCCCTCAAACATTTGGTGTTCCGGTTGAAGAAATTGTTCGCGGTATTAAATCTGGTGTTCGCAAAGTTAATGTTGATACAGATTGCCGCATGGCTATTACAGGAGCTATCAGAAAATTATTTACTGAGAATCCAAAAGAATTTGATCCTCGTAAATATTTAAAGCCTGCTATTGAAGAAATGAAGAAAGTTTGCATCGACCGTTATGTTGCTTTTGGTGCGGCTGGTCAGGCTGATAAAATTAAACCCCTTCCCTTGTCTGTTATGGCAAAGAAGTACGCTTAAGTTTCTTCATATTTTTATAGAGCTGTATAATTTACAGCTCTTTTTTATATGTTTTTATGCAAAAAATAAGGCGGTTTTTTTTTTTTTTTTTTCTCTTATATATCTATATTTTATGCTGGAGAAACAATCATAAACATTTGCTTTCCTTCTAATTTAGGAGCTGCGTCTACTTTGCAGACACCATCTAAATCTTCAAGCAATCTGTTCAATATTTCTTTTCCCATGTCATTAGCACTCATTTCACGACCTTTGTAACGCATAGTAAACTTAACTTTATCTCCCTGTTCCAAAAATTTCTTTGCCTGTTTTACTTTTACCTCATAGTCGTGAGTATCAATCATCGGGCGTAATTTCAATTCTTTAATATTTACAACCTTCTGATTTTTCTTTGCTTCATTTTTCTTCTTCTGCATTTCATATTTATATTTACCATAATCCAATACTTTGCAGACAGGAGGAGTTACTTGAGGAGAAATTTCTATTAAATCCAATCCAACTTCTTGAGCAATCTTCAATGCTTCTATAATTGGCACTATTCCTAAATTTTCTCCATTATAATTTATTAAACGAACTTCTTTGGATTTTATCTCGCGATTTATGCGCGGTCCATCATTTTCACGTACTGGCGCATTAGTATTTTCAGTAGCTATGGTTGCCTCCAATAAAAATTAATGTTACTTTTTGTATAATAGTTAAATTTATTATACTTCGCAACAAAAATCTTTCTATTTTTTCGCAAATTCTTATGCCTATAATGCTTTTGCGAATCTGCTTTTTATTTCCAACATCTGATAATTTTTGTGAGATAAGTAATTTTGACGATTGTAATATTGTGTATGCGCAAATAACACTTTCCCTTTTTCTTTATCAAAATCAATACCTACAAACCCTTTGGATATCATGTAATCTATCACTTCTAAACGTTCATAAGGAATAGATATTCTCGGCTTAAAACAAGATAAAACACTCTCTTTATCCATCGGTTTATGCAGCAAAGAAATTTTTCCGCCGTCAGAAGGATCTATCGCTGTTGAAAATAAATTAAATTTACATGCAAAATATGGGCCCATATTCCATCTATTTTTTCTGTCTACAATAGAGGTACAGTCTGTACACCCCAGCTTTTTTGCTTGTTCAATACGGTAATTTATCATTATGGTATTTAAAGAGTTTCCGCGATACATCGGCAAAACAGAATCCCCTCCCATAGAGGCAATTTTATTCCTCCCTTTATTTCTGCGATCATCAAAGAAATCATACTCGCAATTAGGGAGCTCTTCTTGTAAATCTTTTTGATTTTCACAAAGTCGAATATATGACATTCCTACAAGTCTATCTCCAACAAAAACTCCTATATATTTAATTTGCGGATTATCAAAAACTTCATGAAAATATTCTTTATTATGTTTGTGAATAAAGCACTCTTCTCCATTTTTTAAATAATGATAAATGCTCTCAGAGAGCTTCCCCATTTGTTCAGCATCTTTTTTATTCAATGGACGAATATGAAAATTTACAGGCTTTTCTTGCTTTATATTGTTTACTTTATAAAGTTTACCTATCCATACGCACGTTCCATTTACTTCATATTTTTTTAACTCTGAAAACATTTCTTTTTTCCATAAAAAATGCGGGATTTACCCCGCCCTTGCTTTATTTGCTTAGTTTAAAACACAAAACTAACTTAACGGCGGGATATTATTTTCCTGACGTTTTATTTTCATTTGTTTTGTTATTATCAAGTATAGCATCTTGTGTTCCTCTAAACAACATTCTGGGGGTATTCTAATTGTTTTATAGAATTCTGTCAATAGATTTTCTATATTTATGTAGAATCGATAAAGGATGTATTTTATGTTTGATATCAAAAATATTACAGAAACGGAAGCAACCCAACAATTAGAGTTTTTAGCCAAAGAAATTGAAAAGGCAGATATTGCTTATTATCAAAATGATGAACCTTATTTGGATGATGCATCTTATGATAAATTACGTCGTTTAAATGATGCGTTAGAAGCAAAATTTCCTCATCTTATTCGTGCGGATAGTCCTTCTAAACGCGTAGGAGCCCTTGTTAAAAGTGAGTTTAAAAAGGTTGAACTTAAAGTTCCGATGCTTTCTCTTGCTGACATTTTTTCTTCTGAAGAATTAAAGGACTTTATTCAGGGAGTTAAACGCTTTTTAAACAGTACCGATGATATTGTTTTTACTTCTGAACCCAAAATGGATGGTCTGTCCTTTTCCGCTTTATATATTAATGGTATTTTTTCAAGAGGTTCTACTCGTGGCGATGGGAAAATTGGAGAAGACATTACTGAAAATCTCAAAGTTATAAAAAACTTTCCTCTCTATCTGGAAAAGGACGTTCCAGAGCGTTTTGAAGTGCGTGGTGAAGTTTTTATGTCTAAAGCAGACTTTCTTGCTCTTAATACTAAAAACGAAACTGAGCATAAAAAAACTTTTGCGAATCCTAGAAATGCTGCTGCAGGTTCTCTTCGTCAATTAGATGCTAGAATTACGCAAGAAAGAAATTTAAGTTTCATTGTCTATACCTGGGGAGAAGTTTCTGATATTTGCTGGAGTAGTCAAGAGGAATTTCTTAACTATGTTGCTTCATTAGGATTTCCTGTAAATCCATACAACAAAATTTGCCGCAATGATAAAGAATTGATGGATAGTTTTGATAGTCTGATGATACAACGCTCTTCTTTGCCTTACGATATTGATGGTATCGTTTATAAAGTTAATGACTTGGAATTACAGAATCGACTCGGTTTTTTAACAAGGACTCCTCGTTGGGCTATTGCTCATAAATTTCCTGCAGAACAGGCTATTACTCGTTTGAATAATATTCGTGTTCAAGTCGGCAGAACCGGTGCTTTGACTCCTGTTGCCGATTTGGAACCAATTAATGTTGGTGGCGTTTTGGTTTCTCATGCAACCCTTCATAATGAAGATGAAATCAAACGCAAAGATATTCGTGTGGGCGATATGGTCGTTATTCAACGTGCGGGTGATGTCATTCCGCAAGTGGTTTCTGTTTTGAAAGATAAAAGAACCACGCCTTTACCAGAGTTTCAATTTCCTCATTTTTGTCCTGAATGCGGTGCACACGCTATTCGCGAGGAAGATGAAGCGGTTCGCCGTTGTACCGCTGGACTTTCTTGTCCGGCACAGGCTGTAGAGCGTCTGAAACATTTTGTTTCGCGTGAAGCTTTCAATATTGAAGGCTTGGGCGATAAAGTTATTGAGGATTTTTATAGAGAAGGAATTATCAAAACACCCTTTGATATTTTTACATTAGAACAAAGAAATCAACCTGCGGATTTATTTTCTTCAGCATCATCTCTTGAGTTAGAAAAACGCGAAGGTTGGGGTACAAAGTCCGTTAAGAAGTTATTTGAGGCGATTGAAAAAAGTAAAAATATCAGTTTGCAGAAATTTATTTACGCCTTAGGTATTCGGCAAGTTGGCGCCGCAACTGCTTATTTGATTGCTCGGCACTATCACTCTTTTGATAGCTTTATGAGTGCGATGATTCAAAAAGATTTGCAACTGCTTATCAGTATTGACGGTGTTGGTCCGGCTATGGCAAAAGATATTGTTGAATTTTTTAATGAAGAGCACAACATTTTTATTATTCGAGAATTGCTCAAAGTCGTTCATATTGAAGATTTTAAAGGAATCGAAAATACAAATTCAGAAATCTTTGGAAAAACAGTTGTCTTTACAGGTACATTAACCTCTTTAACAAGAAATGAGGCTAAAAGTAAAGCTCTTGCTTTTGGGGCTAAAGTTGCTGGTTCTGTTTCTGCAAATACTGATTTTGTTGTTGCAGGAGAAAATGCCGGTTCTAAGCTGTCAAAAGCTCAAGAGCTTGGGATTAAGATTATTTCAGAGGACGACTTTATAAAGATTATTTCTTAAAGATTATTGTCAGTTGCTGCTTTTGGAGTGCGTTTGCGCTTATAGAATACCTTATATATGTTAATAAACATAACATTGAAGAATATTGCCAATACTGAAATGACATATATTTTGATATGCACACCAAATGCAATATCTATTGCATGAGATATCATGCATAGACCACTCATAAACACACCACAACTTACAAAATTCCAATAATTTCCTTGTGTCTTTTTATACGCATCAAAGATTGATCGACTTTTTCCAATTATTGATGATAGCCATGCAAGATATGGACGACTTATGGTATATGGAGATAAGAGCAGCATTAAAATATAAAATAAAGTTTTCCCTAAAAGAGAATCGTGACTTTGCAGAATTTCCATATAATTCTCAAAAAATTCTAAATACTTATCTCTAAATCCCATAAAAAGCGGAATATATGGCGCTACCACCAATACCAAATAAATGCTAATGTTGATAAACATTATCTTGCTGGCCGGTATCAATCCATTAAAAATTCGTATCAGTGAAAAATACGGCGGATGCTGTTGAATATGGCGAATAAATATGCACCAATAAACATAATACCCAACAAGCCATAAAATACTTAAAGAGTTTGTCCAACCGTTCGGAATTAAAGAGAAGATATAGAGAAAAGCAAAATTTACCAACGACCAGAGGAGAAATGTCCTCTTATAGAGCAGTACAAATTTCGCACTGCTCTTAATTGAGGACAATAGAGAAAAATTCTTTATCTCTGTTGTGAAAGATTTACGCTTCGTCTTCTTCAAATCCTTCCTCTTCTTCTGCGTTAGGATCATAATCTATGCCCAGTTTAGACAAGATATCTTCGTTTTCATCGGTTCTTTGTGCAACAATCCAATCTGGTACCCATGGTGAATGTGGTAACTTGGACATTGCCAACATCTTTTTATCCAGATAAAAACGCGGAGCATCTGCCATAATTGGGGTATCAATCGCACCTTGCATCAGTACTACTTGTTTCAACATTGGCAAACTCAATAAATCATTAGCGCTAATTGCTGAAACGCCTTGTAGCTGATAACTTACGTTTTTAGCAAATGGATTGTACTCTTTGGAGAGGCTTCCTTCTTGACGGCTATATGATGTGGTCTGAACTGTTTTATTACCAATCATTTTAGAGAAGCGTTGCGCTGTTTGCTCATTGTTTTGTGACAAAATAACTTTGCAAGCTGTGGTTGAAATAACTGTTTCTAGATCATCTTTTCCGTATTTACCGGAAATTTGGCCTAAGTCTTGTCCAATCAGCAAATATGACACTTTTTGACCGCGACCTACAGCCGGTCCATCAATAACAGCTTTTAATTTAGGCATCTGCGGAAACTCGTCGAGCACGAATAATGCTGGAAACGGTCCCATTTTACCATCAGTTGGGTGTACTGAGTTTGGCGGATTTGAAATTAAGTATGCGCTAATTAAGTCCACAAACGTTGCACTAATTGGGTTTAAGGCTTGGGCGTCTGTTTGGTTAACGGATAAGTATACTGAAATTGGCTTCCATTCCCCTGTTACAGGGTCTTTCATTCCACGCAAGTCTTTAAATTGCAAGTCTGAGAAACTTGTTCTGGCAACTACTGCCGAGTTCTTAAAAATACCAATACCCGTCAAACCTGTTGACATAACGGAGCCACGCTCTTTGTCTGGCATTGCACTCAATGCACTCAATTCTGTTACGCACCGACGAGAATAACCATAGTTATTAGCTTCTTCCACCGCTGCATCAAGCAAATCACGCATCGGGTCTGCCATGGCTGCCATTTGGTCACCTTCTTCCAAACGGCGTTTAATTTCGTTTGCTTGCTCGATTTGTGATGATGTAATCCATTCCAAAATCATTGCCATACATGGTTCATGATTTACCCATTTATCCGGTAAAAGATTCCATGTTCCTATCGGCAAATAATTCTCTATGGTTAAATTATCATTTTGCAAGTCTTGTATCGCGCGTGCGGCATTTGCTCTTAATCCACCGATGCTCATGTCATCGTAATATTGCATTAGTTCGGCTTTGTCTTCCGCGGTCATTGAGCCTTCATATATCTTTTGAATAAAGCGTTCATTTGCTAAAGCTCTTTCGCATTTCGACGATATAAAGTGAATAAATCCGCACAATGCACTACGACCTGTTTTAGACCAGTGTGGGTCTGCACCACCTTTTGGATCTTCCACTAGCGTATTACACATTGAGTCCACGTATAAGTCACGGTCTGGACCAGGTTTTGGTAAAGCACCAGGAGACAGAGGATTCCAGCTTGGATAGTATTCGCCTGTTGCAGGGTTGTCTTCTTTGCCCCAGTTAATTACAAATACCGGACCTACTTTGCTTCTAGCTCCTGTTGTTTGGTAACACAACTCGGGTTTTGGGTCGTTCACGATAATACTTAATCCTTCTGAATTAAAAATTGTCGGAATAACAACACCTGCTGTTTTACCGGTTCCCGGAGGTGCACAGCATAAAGTTGACAATGTTTCTTTTAATTTCAGCATCTTACCTTGGAATTTTCCGACCACCATACAAAAGCCGTCAAATCCAAGCAATGGCATATTCTCAATATCGCGCAACGTCGCAATGTGCGCAGAACCATGAATGTTTGATTGGAATTTATATGGGCACTTTATTCCGCCAACTAATAAAATTATAGGAAAGGATAAAAACGGCAAAATTGGTGGCCACAAGCTTATTTTAAATTCACCGCTGTATCTGTATATCTTTTTAAACCACTTCATATACCAATCCCACAAAAATCCAAAATCTCCAAGGGATCTTTTTAAAAAAGCACCACCCACCTCTACACTTTTTTTAGATATTCCATTTTGCATTAAAAACGCAAATATTGGTGATAGATATAAAAAGAATATAGTTACGCCTACTGATATGGCAAAGGTTATTGTCATCCAGCGTACCGCGTTATCATATTCTTCCCATTCTTTTCCTCTTTCTTTTGCCATTTGCACCTCTAATAAACAAAATTAAGCCAAACTACGTATAAGTTTTTTAAGTTTTTCCAATGTGTTTTTATCTGTCTTTTCTTCACAATTATCTATTGACTTGGAGAATAGGCGTATTTCTTTCGGACTACCTCTATTGATACGTGTTACATTTATGTTCATATTACTCCATATCTCAAACATATCCTCAGCATTGATGATATTCCCTGATTGAATAATAACATAGGAAACAATTTCAAAATTCATATCGCCAACAGCTAGTTTTGTCTTCAAGATATCCCTTGCTATATCGACTTTTCTTACCGGAGAAATTCGATGACTGCTTTCTGAGAACCATAGTGGCTCTTCATCATTGAATTTTTCTTCATCAGCTAACCAGTCTCCCATTTCTTTATCTACTAAACACAGCATAAGCTGATTTTTGGATACAGCGACATAATCTATTGTTGTATTTTTGATTATTGCTGATGAAATTACATCATACCCTTTTTGGTTTAGAACATCTAATACCGGTGTATGAGATTCTTTTATTTGAGTCGGTGTTTGATTATCTTGTTGTTTGCTCTTTTGTTGATTATCTTTCTTATTATTTGTGCTTTGTCCCTTATCTTGATGTTGTGGCTTTACTGCAACTTCTGGTTCTATATCTTTAATTATTTCTGTTTCTATTATTTCAGGTTTATCTACAACTAAAGCTGATGGAATACTATCATCTATATCTGATTTCTTTTCTTTTTTCTCGAAATCAAAATCTAAATCAAAATCATCATCATCAAAGTTAAATAATGCATGATTTGTAGGAACTTCTGCGGCGTCTTTTTTACCCGGAGTGTATCCTGATGATGCTCGAGATCCCATTGAACTTAAATTATTATTTATATTTGATTGTAATAAAGTTGCTGAAGGAAGTGGAGGACGTTTCATTGGAGCTTTCTTAATAATCGGCGTCTTTTTTATAACTTTGGGCTCTTCTGTTATGGATTTTTTCTTTACAACAACCGGTGCTTTTGTCTTTAGAGTAATTTTTCTATATGCGTATAAAGGACTTAAGGCAACTTTTTTTACAAAACTTTCCCATTTTACAAGACACAAACCAACCCACCCTGCTAACCATAGCGGAATGGAACTTACAATAATTATAAAAAAACCTATTTCAGAATTACTTATTGGTGCACCACTATTCCATTTATATCCTAATAAATGCCAATGTTCTGATAACAAAATATCAAAATGCCAATTGATTAATAGTAAAACTCGGATACCATCTATGAATATAATACTCCATAGATAGCCAACCAATAATGTTTTTAATATTATTATTAAAGGTTTCAAGTTTTTCTCCGGTTTTATTCCTTATATTATTTTAGCATTAGTTAACAACTAATTATTGTTTTTCATTTTCTTCAATTTTTACTGCAATTTGTTTTCTTATATCTAGTGTTTCATGTGTACGACTAATATTTTTTTCATCTTTTGCCATTTTTTCTTTTATGATTTCATCTAGGCTCTTATCTTTTTCTCCTAAGTTTTTAATTGATACATGTTCAATTTCCATAGTCTTAGGACGAGTTAATCGCCTGTATAACACTAAAAAAGGTTTTCCTAAAAATTTCCCTAGTCCATATTTATATAATTTACTACTCAAAATGAGCCATACTATTGGTAATGCTATTAAACTAAATCCTAAGCTACAATCTCGAAAGGTATTGAAAACACCTCCTTTTTCCCAATATTCGTACATTATTTGGTATGATTTAGCATTTAAAATATCAAATTTCCATAATGCTTTAAAAAGAAACTGACAGATGTAAATCAACACAACAAAAACTATAACACAGCTAGATAAAAATCTTATCATTTTACCTATCTTTTTCATTTTTCTCTCCTTAACGCCCTAATCTATATTCTCTTATAGCCTTAGAAAATTGCTTTTCAGTTAACGTAAATTCATCTTTTTGCGTAGCTGGAGCTCTTTCTGAAATTTTTGTACCTTCAAGCATATAGTCCTCTATTGTTTTACTTATTTGCGCAACTGCTTCTTTAGCCTTTTTATGTTTGCTTCTGTCATTAATATTTTTAGTAATTATTGTATCGGTTTCTTTTTTTGCATTTTTGCCTGCATTATTTACTGACGTTAAGTAGTTTTTTATATTTTCTTGAATTTTTTCAGGATTATCTGCATATACTTCATGTATTTTATCAATATTTTCCATTATTTTTTTGTAATGTTGCTGGCTGCGCTTTTGAATATGCGTTTTGATTATTTCTTCATTTTCTACGGCATCTTTGCTAATTGTTTTAATTTCTTTTATTTTTCTAGATACATCTTTTGTGATTGCTGATGCTTTTGTACCACTGTTTGTTATTTGACTGATTTCTTCCAATTTTTTATTAATTTCTGTACAGGCTTTTTCTTCGCCACCAACTTCTTCTTGCAGAGAACTTACATATGCCGAAACAATTGTTTTAAGTTGCTCAACATTCGTATTTTTTTCTTTTAATTTGCTTTCTAATTCTTCCAATTTATTTGAAAACTCTGGTGATATTGTATCTTTTTCTCCACGTATAACTTCTTCTATCGTTGCTAAACGCGTTGCAAGCGTAAATATTTTTTCTTCCTTAGAAAAACGCCCTTCTATTACCTCTTTATTTACACCTAATCCATACTTCTGCATAAATTCAGCTTCTGGAGATGATGGATCTTCATCTGCTTTTTCTTGAATTTGACAGAGCTTTTTATAGAAATTAGGCTCTCTTTCCCACAATACCCATGAAGGAGCTATGCCATCTCTTTTTTTGGCAATATTCTCATTAAGCTCTATTAGTTTAGCCTTTTCTTTTGAAAATCTCTCAGCCCTTTCTTTATAGAATTCATCGCCTACCATATAAATATTTTTCTTGGCTTTTTCTTCTTTCTCATCAACCTTTCCTCCTGATTTATAAGGTGCAAATAATACCCATTCGGCAAAATCTAAGGTATTATCAACGATGGCGTCTATTCCCCATGCATAAAAAGCCATTATGCAATCGTTCCAAAAGACTTCCATAATGTTATCACCGCCGGATTTTCCTTTGGTTCCACCTCTATCTCTTTTGGGAGGAGTTATTGAACCTTTTGAAACGACGTTCTTTTCTGTTTTATCTTTTGGAGCTTTTACATCAAATCCTTCAACGGGTACCTCATCATATGCTCTTGATACGCCGTCAGGTATTCTTTCAGGTTCTCTAGGTTGAGAAGGCGGTTCTTGTTGTTCATCTTGCAAAGTATTGACATTATTAGCTGTATTTGTATCTGTATCGTTAATATCTTCTGTTGATGTTTGAGTTTCTGCTGGAGATGAAATATCTGCATCAGTATTTGAAGATGAAACGGTACTATCCTCATTGGTTAAAGAAGAATCCACACGAAGATTTTCTTGAGTTTTTCTCTCTATTTCTTCCAAATCTTTTTTAATTCTTGCGCTTAAATCATCACTTTGAGAATTAGTTACCATTGTTTTCTCCTCTTTTTAAAATTTTGTTTATGGTAACATAAAAACAACTGCTTGTCTACTTTAAACACCTAAAAAATTTCTTAAACTTTTAATTTTTTAATAAATTCACCAATTTTTTGATTTGCTTTTATACCATCTTCAGGTGTAACTTTTATTAAACCGAAAAATTTCGGATGAATTTTATCAAATTCGATAGGCGAAAACATTGCTGGATTCTTAGTTAGAGCCTTATACGCACCATCTGCATCTTTTTGCGCTGCCTTAAAGTAATTTCCTATTAATTTTTCTGCATTTATTGGAAAATTCTTTTCTTTTAATTTTTGGATAAATAAAGATCTTCTTTCTTGCAGCTCCATATATTCGTCATAGAGTTCTTTTTTTATTCTATTTTTTTGGATAATTTCTCGTTTTTGTTCATAGCTAACTTCACATATTTCCATATTTATCAAAATCTCAACATATGAAATTATAGCTAATTGCATATCTGTATCTGTCAAACTTTCTGCAAAATTAAGAAACTCCTCATCTCCTGCATCCTTTGATAGCCTTTTCATATTTTCTGGATCGTATTTATTAATTATATCCCAACAATCTAATAAGTATTTTGCTATCTTTTTGCCAACACTTGGCTTATAGTTTGGATATAGCATATTTTCTGTATACTCTGTTTCTGGAGCCTTTAAATTCTTTTTTTCTGCTAAAGAAATTACTCCATCACGAAAATTTGTAACAGCTCGTGCTAACTCCCGCTCTTCATCCTTTAAGTTTATTTTATCTTCAAACTCATTTTGTTTTTTTTCTACAGATGTTGTTTGTATATTTGCCAACTCAGATAAATTGTTAATCACTTCTATTTGATTCGAAGATGTTAATTGGTTATTTGATTGTAATATTTGTGGTTCTGAAGAAACTAAATTTTCTTTTGCTTGTTCTGATGATGTAATAAAACTCTCTAGCCCTCCTTCTGGTTGTGATAAAAATCCATCCAGTGTTTCTTCTTGAGGTTCACCCCCTTCTTTTCTATCTTGATTTATAAAATCATTTAATAATTTAGCAAATTCATCTTCAATTTTTGTGTTTGTTGTTTCTTCTTTTTTTTCTGTGTTTTGTGTTAAAAAATCATCTAATGACTCTATATTATTGTTCATTTTTCACCCCTTTGTCTCCTTTAATTAAGCGAATAGTTATTACTTCTTTTGCTTGTTTTTCATCAATTATTTTTATTTTATCAATTCTTGGTGTCGTCGTCAAAATATAAATTTTTTCATCATTTACTAAAAATTGTTTGATTTTTTCTTTTTTTTCTAAATAAACATTTACTTCTTTTTGAAGGGGCTGCCCAGAATTGCTTGTAGTTTTGGTAAGTATTTTTGCAATTATTAAATATGTACATAAAATGATACTTATACTTAATAGCATTACAATACTTTTTAGTACATTTTGTTTTGTCATATTATATCCTTGATTTTATCCTCTTTTATGGTTTATCTTATAATGGAATTTGTGAATATATATTTAACGTGATTTCCTATGTGTAATGAAAATAATAAAGTTTTTTATACCTCTCTCGTAGACGAAACTCAGAAATCTTTACGTCTTGATAAATTTATTGCTACTCAATTTGCAGATTTTTCTAGAGCTCAGGTGCAGAGATTAATTGAAAATGGATGTGTTTTTGTTGATGATGAAGCAGTTGTCGATAAAAATTACAAAACACGATTAGGAGATGTTTATCAAATTATTCTTCCGGAACCACAAGAAGCCGCACCTATACCTGAAAATATTCCTTTGGATATTCTTTTTGAAGATGACGATTTAATTGTGGTAAATAAACCCGCTGGTATGACTGTACATCCTGCTGCAGGTGTATGTTCTGGCACTCTTGTTAATGCTCTTCTCTATCATTGCAGAAATTCTTTATCTGGAATCGGTGGTGTTGCAAGGCCAGGTATTGTTCATCGAATCGACAGAAATACGAGTGGAATTCTTGTTGTTGCTAAAAATGACATAACTCATCGTGGATTAGCGGAACAGTTTTATAATCATTCTATTGAACGAACTTATTATGCTGTTGTTTATGGCGTCCCTTCCCCTCGTTCTGGAACAATTGTCGGTAATATTTCTAGGAGTCCTTATGATAGAAAGAAAATGGCTATTGTTCAAACTGGAGGAAAAAGTGCAATCACGCATTATCAAACTGTTGAAGCATATATTAACAATACGGCTTCTCTTGTTAAATGCAACTTGGAAACTGGGCGAACGCATCAAATTAGAGTACATTTATCTTCTATTGGTTGTAATCTTGTCGGAGATAACGTTTATGAAAAATCCAAAAAAACAACAATAAAACTTCCTCAACATATAAAAAATTATATCAATAATTTTCCAAGACAGGCTCTTCATGCTTTTTCTTTAGGATTTATTCATCCAAAAACAAAAAATTTTTTGTCCTTTCACTCAGATTTTCCAGAAGATATGAAAAATTTAATTCAAGAATTAAAAAATATTTCCAATATATAGTTTTTAGTTTTGTATCTCCTTGTTTTTGTTAATATTTTATTAAGTAAAAATAGAACTATTGTCTAGGTTGTGGAAAAAAAATTAGGACTATATTCTCTCTTGAGTCAACTTTTAGGAGAAGAAATATGAAAGAACAACTTACTCTAAATGGACTTGACTTTTCACCTGAAGAAAACTTATCTCGCTATTTACAGGCAATAAAAAAATTTCCTATTCTTACCTCTGATGAGGAATATAGTTTAGCTTTACAGTATCAAAAAACTAAAGATGCTAATATTGCCTATAAACTAATTACATCTCACTTGCGATTAGTTGTTAAAGTTGTTGCAAAATATAAAGGGTACGGCCTTCCTATCGGAGAGATGATTTCTGAGGGTAATATTGGATTAATGTATGCTATTGAAAGATTTGCTCCCGAAAAAGGTTTTCGTTTTTCTACTTATTCCCTTTGGTGGATTAAAGCTTCTGTTCAAAAATATATTCTTAATTCTTGGTCTTTAGTTAAACTTGGTACTACTGCGGCTCAAAAAAAATTGTTTTTTAATTTACGCAAAATCAAAAATCGCTTAAATTTAATTGATGATCGAGAACTTTCTCAACATGTTTTAAATGATATTGCTCGTTCTCTTGATGTTAGCGTTCAAGATGTTACTGATATGAATATGCGATTGAAATCTCATGATGGTTCTCTTAATTCTGTAATTGATGGCGATTCTGATGGAACAACTGAATGGATGGATTTTATTTCTGATTCAAAGCCAAATCAGGAAGAAGTTCTTGCTCACACAGAAATTGCAAAATATAGAAAACAAATGTTTAATCAAGCATTATACGTCTTAAACAAAAGAGAAAAAGACATTCTCTTTAAACGTCGCTTATACGAAAAAACAATAACTTTAGATGATTTAAGTAAAACTTATAATATCTCTAAAGAACGTGTTCGACAGATAGAATTAAATTCCATAAAAAAAATTACTAAGGCTATTGAATTAATGCAATAACCTTGAAACTTTGCCTTTGCTTATTATCTATTTTATAAATTATAGCAGATTTTAAGGATTGGCAGATGTATAATCATAAAGAACGTCTTATCTATGTGTTATTATTAATTTTTATGTGTCTGGTTTCTTTTGGGTTAGGTTTCTTTGTTTTTAGAACATCTCACCTTCAAGAGACCAGATCACTGCCTATCTCTGACAGTATTGTTCTTAATGCCAAACAAATTATTCCCCAGGATAATTTTGTTACTAAAAACTATGTAGGTTTTGTTGAAGCTATTCATCAAGTACAAATTATTCCTTATGTCAGTGGTTTTTTGCAACATATTGCTGTTAAAGCTGGGCAATCTGTTAATGAAGGAGATTTATTGTTAACAATTAATCCGGATGAATATAATGCTAAACTTAATATTGCAAAAGCTGCTGTTTTACAAGCGGAAGCAGATTTTGAATATAATAAAACTTATTACAACCGTATTTTAAAATCTGGTAAAAAAGCTTTTTCTGAAACAGAAATTGATAGTGCGAAAAATAATTTTCTTCAATCACAGGCTAATTTAGAAAATGCCAGAGCAAACCTAAATTTAGCAGAAGTTAACCTAAATTATACAACTATTAAAGCGCCTATTTCAGGTGTTATCGGAAACTTTTCTCTTAGTAAGGGTGACTATGTTTCCCCTGCTTCTGGAACCTTGATTGATATTATACAAATGTCCCCTATTCGTATTGTATTTTCTATCACAGATAAAGAATATCTTAACTTAAAGGAAAATAGTCCACTCTTATTTCAAAATGCTTCCATTCACTTAAAATTATCTAATAATGCAATTTTTGAATATTCTGGAATCTTCAAATATACTGATAATCAGATTGATAGAAATACTAATTCTTTGGCTATTTATATTTATTTTAAAAACAAAAATCAATTACTCCTTCCTAATTCTTATGTTACTGTTGAAGTTAGGCACCGCTTTAAAAACACCGTTTTAATTGAAAAAGAATTTGTACAATTATTGCCTGATGGTGCTTTTGTTAGTATAGCTAGAAACAATTCTCCATTCAAAATGAAAGTTAATATTCTTGCAGATGCAGGAGCAAATTATATTGTTGAAAATTCTTTTCATTCTGGAGATTTACTTATTTTAGATAAATTTTCTAAAATTCCAAACGGGGCAACTATTCGTTTTAACATTGTTGATTAATAGGAGAAACATACAATGTTTTCAAAATTTTTTATTGATAGACCTCGTTTTGCTTTGGTTATTTCTATTATTTTGATGATATTAGGGGGCTTAGCTATTAAAATTTTACCTATTTCTCAATTTCCTAATATTACTCCTCCACAAGTTACTGTTCAAACAAATTATTTAGGGGCTAATGCTCAAGTTTTAATAGATACCGTTGCTGTTCCTATTGAAAACCAAATCAATGGTGTTGAAAATATGTTGTATATGTCTTCAACTTCCGACGATAATGGCAGTTATAATCTTACAGTTACTTTTGACATTGGGACTGATCCTGACATTGCTCAAGTTAAAGTTCAAAATCGGCTTCAACAGGTTAATAGCGATTTGCCAGAAGAAGTCATTCAAGATGGTTTAGACGTCTCAACAGAAAATGCTGATATTTTAGCACTTATTGTTTTGCAATCTCCTAATCATTCTTATGATGATTTATTTCTTAGCAACTATGCTTATACAAATATTAAAAATCCTTTATCTCGTTTATATGGTATTGGTCAGGTTCAAATTTTTGGTCCACAATATAGTATGAGAATTTGGCTTGACATTGATAAGATTACAGCTCTTGGTCTTAGTAGCGAAGATATTATTAAAGCGGTACAAAATCAAAATGTTCAGGCTGCTGTCGGAAGTATTGGTTCTGCGCCTAGTGCAAAAGACTCTAAGCTTGTCTTTACATTAACAGCAAAAGGATTGCTCAACAGCGTTCAGGATTTTTCTAATATTATTGTCGCAACTTCTCCCAATGGCGGTATTACTTACTTAAAAGATGTTGCTAAAATTGAACTTGGTAGAAATTCTTATAATATTAACTCCAAATATAATAATTCTCCTGCTGTTATTATTGCACTTAATCAAACTCCTAATACAAATGCATTGGAAACAATGAATGATGTACAGGCTGAAATTGATAAATTAGCTCAAACTTTTCCAGATGATATGGAAATTAAAATTGCTTATGATTCTACAGATTATGTTCGTGCATCAATTTCCGCTATTATTGAAACTCTTTTTATTACATTTAGTTTGGTTATTCTTGTTACCTATTTATTCTTACAAAAAATTAAAACAACTCTTATTCCTCTCATTACTATTCCAGTTTCTTTGATTGCTACGTTTATTGTTATCTATGTTTTGGGATTTGATATCAATATTTTAACATTGTTTGCCATGATTCTTGTTATAGGACTTGTGGTTGATGATGCCATTATTGTTGTCGAAAGAGTGCAATATCTTATGTTAAATGAAAAAATGAAAGCATATGATGCGACTGTTAAGGCTATGTCTCAAATCGGTAGCGCTATTATTGCAACAACTTTTGTTTTGTTGGCTATATTTGTTCCTGTAGGCTTAATGGTGGGTATTACCGGAAAAATTTATCAGCAATTTGCTGTTGCCATTGCTACAGCCGTTATTTTTTCGGCTTTTAATGCTCTTACTCTTAGCCCTGCTCTTTGTGCTATATTTTTAAATAACGAAGACGAAAATAAAAAAGCGGCTTTCTTTAAACTTTTTAATAACATTTTGGATAAATTTAAAAATCTTTATGTTAAGATTGTTGGTTATTTTTCTCGCTATTTATTATTAACGACTTTTATTATTTTGGCAGTTCTTGCTATTATCTTTAGTGCTTTTAAAATTACTCCGACTTCTTTTATTCCGGAAGAAGACCAAGGTATTATCTTTGCTAATATTCAGTTAGATACCACCGCAAGTATTAATCAAACAGATGATGTTTTATCTGAGATGACTGATAAAATATTACATATGGATGGTATTAAATATGTTATGACCGTTGCGGGTTATAGTCTTCTTGGTGGAGGTGGTGAAAATGTTGCTTTAGGCGTTATTGGATTGAAAAATTGGTCTGAACGTACAACAAAACAATTATCCGTTGAAGGAATATCAAATTCACTAAGAAATGAATTTCGTTCTTATCCAAATGCTGAGCTTAATTTTTTTGCTCCTCCTTCTATTCCCGGAATTGGACAAAGTAACGGACTTTCTTTAGAATTAATTGCAACGGATACCGATACCTCTCCTAAAAATTTAAATAAAGCCTTAAATGAATATTTATTTAAACTTAATCAAAATCCAAATTTAGCCTATGCTTTTAGTACTTTTACTGCAGATACTCCTCATTTGTATCTTAATATTGATCGTACTAAACTTCAATTTTATAATATTTCTGTGGCAGAACTATATAATACTCTTCAAGCAAACTTAGGGGCAACTTATATTAATAATATTACTTTAAGCGGGCAGGTTAACCGTGTTATTTTACAAGCTGATTTTAAATATCGTCGTACAATTGATGATGTAAAAAATCTTTATGTAAAAAATAATTCAGGTAATTTAATTAAAATAGACAGCTTTGCTGGTGTATCTACTGAATTGTCTCCAACAATTATTTATCGTTATAATCTATATACAGCTGCGGCTATTACATCTCAAGCTGCTGAAGGTATTAGTAGTGGTCAAGCTATGGATACTGTTGAACAAATCGCAAATGATTATCTTCCTGATGGATTTGCTATTGATTGGACTGCTCTTTCACTTCAAGAAGCAGAAACACGTGGTCTTGTTGAAGCTTTAATCGCTCTTGCCATTATTTTTTGTTATTTATTTTTAGTCGCACTTTATGAAAGTTGGATGTTGGCTTTTTCGGTTATGTTTTCTACAGTTTTTGCGGTTTTAGGAGCTTTTGTTGGTCTACATTTATTTAATCTACCTCTTAGTATTTATGCACAATTAGGTATTATTTTGCTTATTGGTTTAGCGGCTAAAAATGCTATTCTTATTGTTGAGTTTACTAAAGATTATCGAGAGCAAGGTAATAGCATTCTTGAAGCGGCGGAAAAAGGTGCAGGGGAAAGATTTAGAGCTGTTTTAATGACTGCTTTAACTTTTATTTTAGGTGTATTTCCAATGGTTATTGCAACAGGCCCTGGTGCAAGTTCTCAAATATCTATTGGCGTTACTGTATTCTTTGGAATGATTTTAGCTACTTTAGTTGGTATTATCTTTATTCCTGCACTTTTTGCTTTATTTGAAAATATTAAAGAAATGTTTTCTCCTAAAAAAAATATTTTTCATAAAAAATCTTCCTTTAAGGAGAATAATCATGCGTAATCTTATTATATTTATTCCTTTGTTTTTGCTTCAAGCTTGTCACGTCGGAGAAAATTTTTCCTTTGATTTTCCTCTAACCGATGATAGTATTAAAAAAAATTTAGAGCTATCAAATAAATCTGAAAAAATTTCTACTGATTGGTATAAAATATTTAATGATGACACTTTAAATACACTGATTCAATCAGCTTTAAATGGTAATTTATCTATAAAACAAGCTATTCAACGATTGCAGCAATCTAGATATTCTTATTTAATCAATTCAACCACCACTCTTCCACAACTTAATGCTTCAGGAGAATATGAATTTAGTAAAGCTAGCAATACTCAGGATTATATGTATGATGTAAACGCTTTTAAAACCGGTCTTGATGCATCTTGGGAGTTAGATATTTGGGGAAAAGGAAAATATATTTCTGAACAGTATTTTGAAATTATGCATAATGCACAATATTCTCTTGATCATCTTAAAGTATCTATTACTGCAGAAATTGTTTCGAATTATGTTAATTTACGTTCTTTGCAAGAAAAACTAAAAATTACAAAACAAAATCTATCATTGCAAAAACAAATATTAGACATTGTCATAAGTCAAAATAAAGCAGGAATTACTGATAATTTAGCTCTTAATCAAGCAGAATATACAATTGAAATAACTAAATCATCTATCCCAAATTTAAAATATCAAATCGAAAATTATAAAAATGCTTTAGCTGTTCTTATAGGTGTTGCCCCCAATTCTTTTCCTGTAAATCTTGATATCTGCAAGAAAAACATAACATCAAATACTTTTCTTTTTGATATAAAAAAATTAACTAAATTACCTTTTAATGTTATTCGTTCACGCCCTGATATCTTAGTAGCAGAAGCTGCTTTAAAGCAACAAAATGCTGTAGTTAATCAGGCTATTACAAATCTTTATCCTAATATTTCTCTAAAGGCTACATTTGGTTTTGTTTCGTCTAGCGGACATTCTCTTTTTAATAAAGAAAGTCAGATTTATGGTTACACTCCTGGTTTTACTCTTCCCATTTGGAATTGGAAACAGTTATCTAATAATATTGAACTGCAAAAAAGTATTAAAGAAGAGTATTTGCTTAATTACAATGAAGTTGTTCTTACAGCTTTGACGGAAATTAAAAATGCCATTTTTGCTGTTAAAGAAACATATACAGCTAATCATTCCATCCAAAAATCTGTAAATAAAATGCATAATATTTTAAATTTATCTCAAAAAAAATATGAAAATGGTTTAATTTCTTTTACAGATGTTGCTACCGCTGAACAAAACTTGTTAGAAGCTCAATTAAATCTTATAGAAAGTAATGCTGAAATTTATAAGAATCTGACTGCTTTTTATAAATCTGTCGGTGGAGGATATTACTTTAATTAATCATGGATATGTACTATCTAAAGGCGCATCTTGGTTCACGCTTTGTGGTTTATAAACAAATAAATTTGTTGTTCCAGGAATATCTGTCGTTCTCTCTACATATCCTTTTTTGAGCATACATTTTTGATATTTTCTTGGACTTGCATCCGTATCATCTCTTACAGAGTTTACTAATATTGGCATTGCTCCAGGATAAGGCACAAAACTAGCCCATATACCATGTTCTTTATGCCATTTTACCACGATATTGTATCGTTGTTCTTCTGTATAAAACCAACTTCTAAAATTTGGAAAAAATTTAAATGCTTCTGCTTCTCTCATACATTCAGAGTGATCTCGGGCAAATTTTCCTCCACCTGTATTATATCTATCCCAATGAAAAACAACTTGTCCTTGTGTTGTGGTACAAGAGGTTAAAAATAAAATATATAGCAGTAGATACAACTTTTTCATTATTAAAAATCCAAATTTGCATAGTTGTTTGATGGAGGTATTCCTCTAATATTATCTCGTAATATTTCTTTAAAACTTGGTCGAGATTTTATTTTAGCATACCACAATTTTGCATTTTTATATTCTCCCCAAGGAATATCTCCAAGATAATCTATGATTGATAAATGAGCTGCGACAGTTAAATCTGCTAAACTTATTTCTTTTCCTGCTAAATAATTATTTCTATCTGCTAAATAATCTATATATTCCATATGAAATTTCAGGTTATTTAATCCGGCTTTAAGCACCTTTGAGTTTGGTGCTTGCTTATACTGGAAACGTTTGATGATTTTCTCTGCTACTATATATTTATATACTTCATTATAGAACTTTGTATCAAACCAATCCATAATCCTTCTAATTTCCGCTCGTAATATTAAATCTTCCGGTAATAATTTATATTGAGGATTACTCTCTTCTAAATATTCTGTTATGGCGTAGTTGCCTGCAATAACTTTACCGTCAAAGACTAATATTGGAAGATCTCCACTAGGATTTATATCTAGCATTTCTTGAGATAATTTCCATGGTTCTTCCTCTTTTAAAACAAAAAGCATTTTTTTCTCAGCCATTATCAAACGAATTTTCCGTGATTGTGGTGATATGCTATGATGAACTAAAAGAACCATTTTATTTTTCTCCCTTTTGCTGTATGTTATATTTCTCTTTTTTCTTTTTCAAGCATTATTCATTTGTTTTTTCGGTTGGTAGTTGTTCTGAAGAAATATCTATATTTTTTTCTTGTTGGTATTCTTTGGGCCCAACGTTTATATATGTCGGAGGAACTATTCCTCGAGTATTTTCTTTATATATTTGTAGTAATTCATTCATCCCTTCTTCTTTTGCTTTAGCATAAGAGGCACTTTTTAAATATTTTTTTAAATAGGCTATTCGTGGATGATTTGCAACTTCCGGTGTTACTCTAAAAAACATAGGTATTTTCCATATAGGATTAGTGCTGTACGCTACATAATCATGTATGCCTAATTTGTATAGTTCAATTTGACTAGGATAATAACTAGCTACAACATAATCTATTTCACCTGTTAGCAACTTTTTATAAGCCTCTGGAAAATCTTTTACTTTTTCAATTCCAAGTTTTGCAAAATCTTTTAGCACAAAGCTAGAAAAATAATCTTGAGAAACGTAAACTCCCTTATAGTTCTTTAATTCTTCTTTTGTTTTTAAAGAAATTGTTGTTTGTAAAGGGGTTATGATATGAATGTTGTTTTCAAAAAATGATGGATATATGTATTGGTTTTTTGAATATGGAATATTTTCATAATAACTTGCAAACACTCCTTGTATTTCACCTATATTCTTTTCAAAATTATCTATCATTTGAGCATAATCTCTTAGTGGATATTTTAATATTATAACAATATGCTCTTTCTCTGCTAAATCACTAAATATTTTTTCAAAAACTGAACCCAAACGACTTGATGACCATGGAAAAATATTCGGATTTGCTAATAATTCTATATCAAAACGATCCCTCCAATCATATCGGTGCGCACTACCTGTATATTGTGGTTCACTATAACCATTTTCTTTCCATCCAACCATTTTTATTATTTTTTCTGCGGCTTGAATATTTGTACACATTAATGTTGCAAGAGCTAACGTCATACAGAATATTTTTTTCATTTTTTCCTCATTATAAACAAAAAGAATCTTTATTTGTTTAAACTATAATGTTATTATGTTAAAAAATGATTTATCTGTTTTTTATTTAGTTTAATATATGGTTTTAAACTTTCTATGGATAAGCAATTGACTGATGATGCTAATGTAATATACCAAAGTTTATTTTTAAGCAAAGGAATGCCTAGAAATATATCTATTATTATTTCGGGAGCGGAGAGAATCGGCTCTTCTTGGTGTTCCTTGACTTTAGCTCATGCTGTTAATCTTGGAAGAAAAAAAGTTTTATTAGTTGATGGAAATGGTAAATTTTCAAATATTGCTTCTTATCTTGTTTTGCAAAATACAAAAAATATTGAAGACTATATAAAAGGGAAAAAGACGCTTAATCAACTTGTTATTCCGTATAAAAATAAAAATTTTCATATTCTTATGGCTCAGCAAGGTAATAACTATCTTTCAGAACTACCTTTAGGGCGTGTTCAAATTTTTGCAGAAGATTTACAAATCCTTTCTGAAAATTATGATTGTACTATTATTGATATTGGTACTGAATTGAATTGTAAAAATTTGAGCCTTTGTCAAATTGCTGATAATATTTTAATCATGTCTTCAGAAAATAGTGCTGACTTAATTAAAACCTTTGAGCTTATTAAATTTTTGAATAATATAAATATTGATGCTAATTATAATTTAATAATTAATCGAGTAAATTCTTTCGAAGATGGTTATAAGAGTTATGATAAACTTAATAAGGCTTCTGATAGATTAGGCTTAAGGTGTCCGGAATTATTAGGAAGTATCCGTATAGATACAAGAATTCGTGATACTATTCGTAATAAAGAGTTATTATTGTCTCGTTATCCAACATCTGAAGCAGCTTTGGATATTTGTCATATTGCAAAAAAACTATATCAGGGGATATTACATGAATAATAGATTTAAATATGATAGCTTAGATTATTATCAACTATTGGGGTGCTCTTTTTCTTCTTCGGAAGATGATATTCGTCAAAAATATCGCGATTTAGCTAAATTCTGGCATCCGGATCACAATACTGATCCTAGAGCAGTTGATATGTTTCAGAAAATTTCTGTTGCTTATGATATTTTAAAAGATGCTAAGTCTAAATTAAGATATACCCTGCTTTCTATTATTTATAATACTCAGAACTTTCCCGATATCTCTGCTCTTTGTACCTTAAAAAATATGCATGGGCAAGATGATGTTAATTTAAGGGCAATTCATCTTGTTGAAGTCACGGGAAAATTTATCGGTCATTCTAAAATCGATAAAATTTATTATTGCAACCCTTTGGAGGCTGCTCATGTTGTCAAACAAATCACAAAGCATAACTGGTTTTATGGCTTTTGGGGAATTAGTGCTTTTTTTGTAAATATGTGGGCGATATTTCGTAACTTTTTTGCATTTAATAATAAAAAAGATAATCTTTTTCTTTGTATCCATAATGCTCTTGCTTTTGAAAGCGATAATAAATACCAAGAAGCTTTAACTTGTGCTTTAAGAGCTAAGGAGTTTGCTCATAACGAAGAACTTCCGTTCATTAATCTTTATATTCAACATTTGGGTAATTACTCACCTTTAACTATAAAAAAATGGAATTTAAATAAGCTTAAAAGAATTCAATTACTTTATCCCTTTTTGCTACTATTACTTATTTCATGTCTTTATAGTTATCTATACTTGAAAAAACTTCAAGATACAGAAAAAACTTCTATTAGTGTAAAAGAAGTTGTTGTTTTTAAGGATGGGCAAAAAACATTTAGCGATGTTGCTGTTGCAAGAATCTTTGATATTCCTGTTGACGTCCATGATAAACAGAAGCTTTATTATGTTATACAAACCACTCAAGCTATGCATGGTGCTGATAGTAGTTTTGACGTATATGGAACTATTGAAAAAGGTACGACCGTTAGACTTACCGGATATTCTTCTAATAAAAAATGGTATCGAGTTATGTTTGATAATGGTGAAATGGCTTTTATCGAATCTGATAAATTACAACAAGGAATCGGCAATAAGATTCCTTTATGGAGTAAAATTTATAAGGAATAAATAATAAAGGAAAATAAACTATGTCTTTGAATTTCGAAATTATAAAAAAACATAATAAATCGCGACTAGGCAAGCTCTATACAAAACATGGTATTGTTAATACTCCTGCTTTTATGCCTGTAGGAACTTGTGGCACTGTGAAGGCTATGCTTCCTGAATCTGTTGAAGCTACTGGTGCAGAAATTATTTTAGGCAATACTTATCATTTAATGCTTCGCCCGGGAGCTGATCTTGTTGAAAAAATGGGGGGGCTACATCAATTTATGAATTGGCATCGTCCTATTTTAACAGATTCCGGCGGATTTCAAGTTATGAGTTTAAAAGGATTGAGAAAATTAACTGAAGAAGGAGTTACTTTTAAATCGCATATTGATGGTAAGCAGTTTTTCCTAACACCGGAAGAATCTATTAGTATTCAGCATAAATTAGATTCAAATATTACTATGAGTCTTGATGAATGTACGCCTTTCCCTTCTACTCATGCTGAAGCTCAAAAATCGATGCAACGCTCTATGCGCTGGGCTCAAAGAAGCAGAGATGCTTTCCAAGATAGAGATGGTTATGGTATTTTTGGTATTCAACAAGGAAGTATTTTTCAAGATTTACGCCAAGAATCTGCTGAAAAGCTAAGAAAAATAGGTTTTGATGGCTATGCCATTGGCGGATTGGCTGTTGGCGAGGGGCAAGAGAAAATGTTTGAAGTTCTAGATTATGCGCCAGGAATGCTTCCTGAAGATAAGCCTAGATATCTCATGGGAGTTGGTAAACCTGATGACATTGTTGGCGCAGTTCTTCGTGGTGTTGATATGTTTGACTGTGTTATGCCTACGCGTTCTGGGCGGACAGCCCAAGCTTTTACAGAATATGGCCCCATAAATATTCGCAATGCTCGCCACCGTGAGGATCCACGCCCAGTTGAAGCTAATTGTGATTGCCCTTTATGTAGAAATTATTCTCGTGCTTATATTCATCACTTACAAAAATGCAATGAAATCTTGGCTGTCATGCTCTTAAGTTGGCATAATATCAGATATTATGAACGACTTATGCAAGGTATCCGTAAAGCTTTAGCTGAAGATACTTTAGACGATTTTGTTAAAGAGTTTTACAGAAAACAAAGCTTAGGTGATATTGACGAACTGGCTTAGTTATTAAATCATTTGGGAGAACAAGTTATGACTGTTAAAAAAGCTACTAATAAAAATGATGATTTGCTTTCTGCTTTTTTAAAAGAAAATAAAAAAGATGGTATTAGAGTTTTTGTTGCTGGCGGTTCTAGAGGTGGTCATAACCCTGTTTATGTCAAGGAAGCTTATACTCTTGGTAAAAAAATTGTCGAAATGGGATTTAAATTAGATTTTGGTTTATCTAATGCGGGTATTATGGGAGCTGTTGCTAAAGGCGTTATGGATGCTTGGAATAAAAAACAACATTCTGCGAATCCTGATTTTCCAATTCAAGGTATAACTACTGAGGAGTATTACAAACTTTATGATTCCGATGATGCAATGCTTAAACATATTAATGTTATTTTTGCAAAAACATTGGAAGAGAGAAAAAGGCGTTTATTAAATGCTGATTTTGTTGTTTTTGCTCCGGGAGGAGTTGGAACTTTAGATGAACTTGCATATGATTGTGTGGCTATGCAAGATGGACTTTTGCAAAAAAAGCCTTTTATTCTTTATAACATTAGCGGGTTCTTTCATCATTTACTAGAATTCCTAAAAGCTATATCTAATAAAGGATTTTCAGATCCTGTTCCTTTTGTGGTTGTTGATAATGATTTTGAACTAGAAGTTGCATTTAGTTTGTTAAAAAATCGCTATTACAAATGTGAAGAAAACGGAGGCGTTTATGATAATACACGTCAATTAGTTTATGAACTTCCTTATTTTATCCAACAACGCCTTAAAACAGGAAAGGACGTTGTAGATATTATTCGTGAAGTCTGTAGCATTCGTGGGTTAGGTGATGATGAAGAGAAGGTTGCTCTTGATAACGATATTGAAACAGCTTATTTAGAAAAAGAGATTGAACGTATGTATGATAGATTAGCTAAGACCGGACGAGATACTTCTGTGGTTAGTTATAAACTTTCACGACTTAAAAGAAGACAAGGAAAATTATAATCGAATTTATCTTTGAACTAAGCTATTTCTTTCTCAAGTATTTCTAATTTTTTATCCTTATTTATCAACACTTGTGCCGCTGCTCGTGCTTCTTTTGTTATTTTTTCACCGGCAAGCATACGAGCTATTTCTTCTATTTTTCCCTCAAAGTTTAATCTTTTCAAGCTTGTTGTTGTTTGGTTATTTATTGTATTTTTCTCAACCTTAAAATGCTCATCACTAAAGGCAGCAACTTGAGGGGAGTGCGTTACAACCATAGCTTGAACTATTTTTCCTAGTCGAGATAAACGTTCTCCAACTGCTTCTGCTGTTGCTCCTCCTATTCCTGTATCTATTTCATCAAAAACAAGTGTTTCTTGACTGGAATTTTGAGCTAAATTTACTTTTAATGCCAGCATAAAACGAGATAATTCACCTCCAGATGCTATTTTATTTAATGCCCCCATTGGAGTGTTTGGATTGGTAGATACCTCAAAACACACGGCATCCCACCCTTTTTCTGACCACTGATTTTCATCTTTTAATGTTATCTTTGTTTGAAAAATTGCTTTTTCCATTTTTAATGGTGGCAATTCTTTCATTATATTTTTATCTAAATTCAGAGCTATCTGTTGTCTTTTTTCACTTAACTTACTGGCGGCATCAATATATTTTTCGCGTAATATTTTGGCTTCTGCGGTTAATTCTTGTAAGTCATCTTCTCCTTTTTGTAATGTATGGAGCTCTTGTAGTAATTCCTCTAACTTTTCAGGAAGTAAGTCTATTTCTGTTTGATGTTTCCTTGCTATATTTCGTAGTGCAAACAGCCTTGTTTCTATGGTATCAATTTCATTTTGATTCAAACTTATGTCCGCAGAATTAGATTCTATACCTTCTACTGCCTCATTTAAGCTGTACAGCGCTGTTTCAATGTTTTGTTCTATATCTGTATATTTACCATTTACAATTTCGTTAGCTCTGGATATGGCATTTTGCGCTTTGGCAATCTGGTCCAATACGGACATTCCTCCATTCAAATATGAATATGCCATATTTAATTTTTCAATAATTTTTTCTGCATTCATCAGTTCATTACGCCGGTTACGTAATCTTTCCTCTTCACCTTTTTGTGGAGCTAATTTTTCTAGCTCTTGCACCCAATGTCTAAGATTTTCTTCATCTTCTTTTGCTTTATTTAGAGCTTTTTCTTTTTCTACTAGTAATTCTGTTATTCTTTTATATTTAAAATAAGCATCTTGCGTTGCTACAATTTCTTTCTTGTATTTGCCATAATTATCTAATATTTCACAGTGAGTTGACGGATTGAGTAAACCTTGATTATCGTGTTGTCCATGAATTTCAATTAAGTTTGCGCCGATTTCTTTTAGCAATTTTAATGTTATTATTTGATCATTGAAAAGTATTTTTCCTTTTCCTTCTGCGGTAATAGTTCTCTTGATAATTATATCTCCATCTATCTCTAGATCATAATCTTTTGCTATTTCATATATTTTATTATCTGGTTGAATTTCAAACACTCCAGTTACAGATAGTTTATCTGTTCCAACTCTTACTAACGATGATTCAGAGCGATTTCCCAATAACAATCCTAAAGAATCTAAAAGTATTGACTTTCCGGCTCCGGTTTCTCCACTCAAAACCGTTAAACCTTTTTTAAAATCTATATCCAGACTGTCAATTAAAACGACATTTCTTATTGATAAGGTTTTGAGCATTGTTTGATATTAGTCCTTTGACACTAATTGTGATGCCATTTTTGACCATTTGCTATCAGGGTAGTTTCGGCGTAAAATTGCTTCTTTTTTGGTAGCTTCATCATTTAAACCAAGCAGTGTATATATTTCAACTTCCCTATACAAAGCCTCCTCTATTTGGCTGGTTGTTTGGTAGACATCCGTTACTGTTGAAAATCTATTAAGTGCGGAGATATATTCCTTATTTTCTAAGTAATACCGTCCAACACTCATTTCATGGCCAGCTAAATGATCTTCTATTAAGGCCATTTTGGCTTTTGCATCTTTGGCATATTCGCTATCTGGAAACATGACTATTACTTGTGAAAATGTTTCATAGGCATCTTTTGTTGCTGATTGTTCTTTTTCTGATGGAGCAATTTGGTCATAATAACATACACCTTTTAAATAAAAAGCATATGCAACATCTTTGTTTCCTGGATGTAGTCTTATAAAGCGATCCAAAGCTGCAATAGCATCATCATATTTTTCATCTTTGTAGTAAGCGTAGGCACTCATAAGTTTAGATTTTGTTGCCCATTTTGAATAAGGGTGTTCCATTTCAACCTTATCAAAAGTTTCAGCAGCTTTTTGATATGAAGTCTTATTCAAATAATCATATGCTTCATTATACAAAGTTTCTGCACTTTTATCTTCATCTTTAATTGGCTCTTCTGTTGTTGCGCATCCACCTATTAACATTAGTCCAATTATCGGTAAAATATACAGAATCTTTTTCATATTGCCCTCTCTTATAAGATTTCATAATTATCTGTTGATGCAAACAACTGTTTCAAAACTTCGTTATTATGATAGTGTCCACTTTTATTGGCAACAACTTTTGCTAATATATAATATCCTGATGTATATAAATCACCTATTGTATCCATAACTTTGTGATTTACACATTCATTTGGGATACGGAAACCTCCTGGATTTAATATTTTTTCACCATCTAAAACTACAGCGTTTTCTAACGATCCACCTTTTATTAATCCTATTGATTGTAGATAGTCTACTTGATATTTTTCACAAAATGTACGACATGGCGCTATTTGTCTTTCAAAAATATTTGATGTTATATCCTGGTCAAAGTTTTGATGACCTACTATTTTTGACGGAAATTCTATGTCAAAGCAAATGTGCAATTTATCTGCCGGCAGTAAAGTTACACTTCCCCCCTTTCCATCATCAAAAGTTACTTCTTTTTTTACTTTTATAAATTTACGAGGTGCTGATTGCTCTTTTAGTTCTTCAATTTGTAAAATTCTCAGAAATTCTTTTCCACTACCATCAAGAATCGGTATTTCTGGATTATTAATTTTTATCAGAGCGTTATCTATCCCTAAAATGTAAAAAACAGACATAATATGCTCAATAGTACTAACAATATTTTGTTTATCTGTTCCTAAACATGTACAATTACGAGTATCGATAACTTTATTGTATAAAGCGGGTATTTCTTCAGCATTGGCTATATCTGTTCTTAAAAAGCGAATCCCGTAATTTTCAGGTGCTGGTTCTATTTCCAACATAGATACACAACCAGAATGAAGACCAATCCCTTTTATTCCTATTGTTTTTTTTAATGTCTGTTGTTTTTGCATACTTTTCTCCTTTTAATTTTCTAGGTGGTCTATAAGCCGAGTTCTGTACTTATCATTTGCTTTACAATAACGTAAAGATTCTAAGCGATAGCTATTCATCTAGACTAAATGTTGCCATTTAGCTCAAGCGACCTACCTCTGGAGCAGAGTGGAAACGCTCTTTTTAGTGATTTGATTTGCATCACTCTCCTAATTTGGTCTTGCGTTAGATAGGGTTTACCTTGCCAAAGATATTACTACCTTTGCGGTGAGCTCTTACCTCGCCTTTTCAACCTTACCAAAACTTGTTTGGCGGTAATTTTCTGTGGCACTTTCCCTTAGATTTCTCTAGCCGGACGTTATCCGGTATCTTGTTTCCATAACGCTCGGACTTTCCTCACTAAATTTATTTAGCGCAGCTATCCGACCACCTTAATTATGACTTATCACACTTTATTATAAAATCAATCTTTTTAATACGCTTTGCCCCTATTGTAAAAAAAATTTACTTTTTGTTAATTTTTTACTTGTTTTGTTTAAATTTTGTGCTATTTTGTCTACGAATCGATTTTATGACTATTTATCGGAGTTTTTCTTAATGACAAAAATTAACAAAAATATTCCAGGTTTGCTTACGGCAATTGTAATTTCTCTTACTGCACTTCCAGCTCTAGCTGAGTGTGATGGTTTCTATATAGCTGGACGCGCTGGATTTGCCAAATACGAAATTGAAGACGATAGAAGTGGTGTCAGCCAAAGTGTTTCTGATTATATCGTTGATAAAAAGAGATTTATTGCCAGCGGTGCTCTTGGATATAGGTACGAGCATTTTAGAGCGGAACTTGAATATGTTTGGAGAGATAAAAATAGCGGAAACAAAGCAGGGATTACAGATATAAAATTCAGTTCTAGATCTTATATGTTTGTTGTTTACTATGATTTTTTCCCATATTCTTGGTTCACTCCTTTTGTTAATGCTGGTATTGGTTGGACCGACAATAAACTCACTATAAACAATACAGCTGTTCCAAATTATGACAAAATTGATGCTACTAATTTTACTTGGTCTTTAGGTGCTGGTATTTCTGCCAAAATTACTAATAGATGGAATCTTGATCTCGGCTACCGCTATTATGATATGGGTGGTTTAGATAAATACAATGGTGATACAAGTATTACAGATCAAGAAATTTATGTCGGCTTAAGGTACGTTTTATAATAAGAAGTCGGTAAATTTAATTTGTAATAAATATTTCTTGAATTATCTATCCTAGATATTTATTCTTTAGGATAGATAATTTATGTAAAAGAGGAACTATTGATGGATAATAAACTATTTGGAACAGATGGCGTCAGAGGGGTTGCTAATACTTTTCCTATGACTGCTGATTTTGCTTTTAAATTAGCTAAAATTTTAAGCAAAACTGTATGTTTTAATTATAAAAAAGTTGCCATTGGGAAAGACACTAGAATTTCTGGTGATATGATTGAAGCGGCACTTTCTGCTGGATTTATGTCTTGCGGCATATCTGTTATCCCACTTGGCGTTGTTCCTACTCCTCTTATTACATTAAAAACTCCTTCTCTTAAAGTTGACATGTCTTTAATGATAACAGCTTCTCATAATCCATATCAGGATAACGGAATTAAACTTATAAATGCTTATGGGGATAAATTCCCTGACGAGTTTTATACAAAAATAGAAAATCTTTTCGAAGATAAAGATGCCTTATTAATTGATACAACTTCTGATATTGGTTCTATTTTACCCCAAACAGATATTGTAGAACAATATATTGAAAATATGCGAAATATTGCACCAAACTATAAAGCATTGCAAGAGTTACGTGTTGTTTTAGATTGCGCAAACGGAGCTTATTCGTATATTTTACCTCAAACATTTAAAGATTTAGGGGCCGGTGTAATTGCTATTAACAACAACCCTAATGGTATCAATATTAATGAAAAATGCGGTTCCCAACATACTGAACAATTGGCCAAAACAGTTATTGATACTCATGCCCATTTTGGTATTGCTGTTGATGGTGATGGTGATAGAATTATCCTGGTCGACGACAAGGGGAATATAATTGATGGAGACCAGTTGTTATGTTTTCTGGCTCTTTATCTTAGAAGACATAACAAACTGTCAAATAATACCGTAATTAGCACAGAATGGTCTAATTTAGGGTTAGAAAAATATTTGCTTTCGGAAGGTTTTTCTTATTTTAAAAGCAAAGTCGGCGAACGGTATGTTATTGATTTAATGAAGGAAAAATCAGCTACTCTTGGTGGCGAGGTTGTAGGTCATATTGTTTTATCTCAATATGCAAAAACTGGAGATGCATTGGTTACTGCGATAAATATTGCTTTAGCCTTTCTGGAAAACAAAATTCCCCTCAGTGAAGTTTTTCCCATTTTTAAACCTTTTCCATGTGTCATTGAAAATATTCGTTTTTCTAATGCACAGTATATGTCAGAAAGTATTGAGCATGAAGATGTGAAACAAGCCTTGATTAAATACAAAAAAGAATTAGGTGAGACAAGTACTTTAATTGCCAGAAAATCAGGAACAGAACCGGTTATCAAATTGCGTGTTGAAGGACTAGACGCCGAAACTGTCAATAAAGTTTCAAACAATTTGAAGTTGCTTATTTTAAAATATCAAAAGTAACTCTATAAAAAAATAAAAACTCCCCGAAGGGAGTTTTTATTTTTCTTACTCTGTTATATAATTTAGCCCCTGCAGATTTTCACGTATTTTCTCGTCTTTTATTAAGATACTATGCTCCTCTTGGAGGCCGTTTTCTATTTTGCTTTTTACTTTTTTAATGTTTAGTTCTTCTTGGTCATCTTTTTGTATCAATGATTGCTTCCACAAAAATACTGCCTCATTTTTTCGACCACCACACCAATACGCATCCCCCAAGTGATCGCTTATCACTGCGTTTTGGGGATTTAGTTCTGAAGCTTTTTCTAAGTACATAATGGCGTTTTTATAATCTCCTGTTCGAAAATATACCCACCCTAAACTATCTATTATAATACTGTCATTTGGATCTTTTTCATATGCTTCTAAGATCATTGCTGCTGCATTGTCTGTATTTATATTATATTTTAACCAACTATAACCTAAGTAATTTAATACCTGAGGATGACGTTTACTTAATTTTAGAGCCTTTTGTAAATTCTCTTCCGCTTTATTCCATTCATTGTTTCTATCATAAGACACTGCCAGCGCGTAATATATTGGCCAATATTTTTCATTTTCATAAAAAATAGACTGCAGTGCCTTATTATAATATTTTATAGCTTCAGACTGATTGTCACTAATGCGCAAGATATCGCCTAAATTAAATAATATTTGAAAATCATTTGGATTTTTTCTTGATAATTTCTTTAAAACTTTTATTGCTTCTTTGTATTTTTTTTCTGCTGCTAAATTACTTGCTTTTCGCATTTGTGCTGGATAGTACATTTCCGAATCTTTTTTTATTGTTTCATAATAGCTGTTAGCTTCTTTTAGCATTTTGCGCTCTTCAAAAATATCTGCCATTGCTATTTTGGCAATATCATTGTCTGGATTAAAATATTCAGATATGGCCATATAAATCTGGGCATAATCATATCCTACAGGGACAGATTTGAAAAGTAATGCAATTTCCAAAAATACTTCTCCCGCACCTTTATTGGCTGTATTTATCAATTTATCTGTTTTTATACTTCCTTTTTCTATTTTATTCTTTAGGCAAGAAAGCATTTCTTTTAAATTTGCAGCACCATAATATTTAGCAACTAGATTCAAAGCTTTTTCTTTTTGATTTGTCCTCACATAAAAATTTGAAATAATTTGCAAAGCCCGAAACGACATATCATTTGCTTTATCATTAACTATAAAATCATAATATTTTTCAGCCTCAACGTTGTCGTTAAAATATTCTGCAATTAATCCTCTGTGCAAACTATATACTGTCTGCATATCTTTGTCGTTTGATATTGTTTTTAATGCTTTTATTGCGTTTTGATAATTACTTTCTCCAGCATAGCTCCAGGCATTAAAAAGAGGACCAACTAGTTTTTTGTAGGTTTTTTCATGTATATTATTAATTTGCGCTCGAGCAAATTTGTAATTTCCCTCTTTAAAGGCTTTTACAGAATTAATAATATCTATAAAATTATTTTTATCACCCTTTTGACGTGCAATATTAGCATATTTTACAGCTTCGTCAATCCTACCCTGCGACGCAAGTATAATATATGTTTTACCTAGAATATCCTTGTTAACAAAGCCTTTTTCAATGGTTTTCATATAATAATTTACAGCATTATCATAATCTTGACGAATATGCGCTACACGACCTGCTAAATAATTTCCATACGCCGTTTCTTGTTTTTGTAAATAAACAATTTCTTGAGGATATTCTTGCTTATTAATAAAATTTCCAGTGCAAGAATTAAATAATCCTATTCCACTTAGTAAGGTAATAATGTAGCTTGCTTTTAACATTTCTTTCATTTTTCCTGTTGATTGCTTTAATATTTTATCACTTTACTCTTAACTTTAAAGTAAATTTATTATATTTGTGTAAATAATTGCTTTATGTTGCAATAAAAAGTCTCTAATGTATAATTTAGTTATAATGGAAAAACGAGTTAATATTGAAGAAACATTAGATTGGTATATTTGGGCGGGAGTTACAGAAACTTGCGCTACTGAAGTTTGTTTGAACAATTTATTAGAAACTTTAGATATTTCATTGTCAGCACGGTCTCACCCTATTACACCTATCTTGAAAAAAAATAAAGATACTTTAGATACTATTCACGTTAATTCATCTACTGCATCTTTTGATAATATTGCCAAAAATGCCAGAGAACTATGTTCCAAGGCTTCATCTTTAGATGAACTAAAAGACTTAGTTCAGAAATTTGACGGATGCAATCTAAAAAAGACTGCCGCCAATACCGTTTTTGGTGATGGTTCTCCACATGCCCGTGTTGTTCTTATCGGTGAAGCCCCCGGTGCCGATGAAGATAGAATCGGCTCTCCTTTTGTTGGAAAATGCGGGAAATTGCTTGATAAGATGTTGGCTGCAATCAACATAAATCGTGCAGATTGCTACATTACAAACGTTTTGCCATGGCGACCACCAGGAAATCGGACTCCAACGGATGAAGAAGTCGCGATTTGTCTTCCATTCTTAAAGCGACAAATAGAATTAATTAAACCAGATTTTTTGCTTCTCTTAGGTGGAATTGCTCTTAAAAGTTTATTAGATGTTCCTGATTCTATTTCAAGGACACGAGGTAAATGGTTGGAGTATGTTATAGATGAACAAAAAACAGCTCAAGTTTTAGCCACATATCATCCTTCCTATTTATTGCGTTCACCTTCTCAAAAAGCAAAAGTATGGGGCGACTTTTTACGTTTACAGAAAAAAATGAATTGCGAAGAATAAATTTTGTATTTCACCTGTTTTTTTATTTTAATTAATAAAAATTAAATATTCTTTTGTTTATGATATGGATAACAATATATATTTATGAGGTTTGAAATGAAAAAATCGATAAAATTTTTAGCCGCATTTATTTTAGGGGTTGCGTTTGTTTTACCTTCTCAAGTTATTGCAGCTGATAAAACCGCAAAAACTAAGACTGCTACGACTAAAAAAAATGTTGAACCGACAACTCGCTCTGATGCTGTTATTTTTAAAATCCATGACATTGACCCTGTTTTGGAAGAGGGCGTGGTTAAAGGTTGTAACTATATGATTACTTTATATAATAGAACTTCTATAAATTTCAGAACTTTTACTATTAATCTTTCTTGGGATGATGTTGTTGATGAACGTTTTAAATTTGATCGTTATGTTGAAACACTTTTAGGTGTTGAAGAAGCGGATAAGCAAAGAGATCTTTTTTCTAAAGTAGATCCAGTTAAACCTGTTCAGACATCTGTTACAGTTAATGCCTTTGGAGCTGATAAACAAATTTCTTTGCGTTCTTACATGGATAGTGAAAAATGTTATTTAATGCTATCCGACGCTAAATTTAATGTTACTCCTTGTGATATTGCTCGTTCAATGGATACTGTTGGCAGTTTTGGAATTAGTTCAGAACAAAGTAGCTGTACAGAACTTTTCCAATTCGTCAGCACAAAAAATCCTGAGTATTTTGGCGAATTTAAACGTATTTCTGCGTCTGAAGAAGCAGCCGAGAGCGAATCTGCTGAGAGTCGCGAATTATCAGACATTGATATCGTTATTAATAAAATAGTTGAAAATATGGGAACTTCTGATAAGACTTTAACGAATATTTACTAATATTATTAGCCGGATTGTATTAATTCGGCTTTTATTTTTGTGGAGAATAACTTTATGAAAAAGCTCTGTTTTTGTTGGTTATTAATATTTTTTATAGTAGGTATTCATTCTTCTATTGCTCAAATTCTTGATGAAGGTGTTATTCAGGAAGCAACTCCTTCTATTATTGATACGAAAGCCCCCTCTGGTAATGATGACAGCGAGGATCTTTTTAATGAACTTTTTAGCGATAAAGATATTACAGAGCGTGAACCTGATAGAATCGATAATTTTAATAGTGCGGCAGAAAATGTGGCTAAAACCTTAAAAGAAACTGGAACTATTAATGAAATAGAACAAAAACGTCTTGCTCTCGACCCCATACAAGGAGATTTGAAAATTGGTGTTGTTCCTGGTAGCTTTAGAGTTTTTCAGAACTTTTCAGGCAAAACACTATGTACCTTTAATATTGTACTGAAATCTGAAATAAATCGTAATATAAAAACGATGGGATTGCGGTTAATTTATCCTCATGCAGCCTTTGCTTTTGTCTTTCGAGATGTAGAAGCTAAAGCCTCGCAAGTGCGTACGATTACTACATCCGGTAATATCTGTTATACTTTTGGTGGTGTGCCAGATATAGAAGTTAATCTTTGTCGCATCGTTAATACTGTTACTTCAGAATGCGCAAAACGGCTAAAATGGGATAATAATTTGGAAGCGGCAAATCCTCAAGAATAGCTTTTGCGGTAAATTTTTATCTTTTTTCACTTATAGGGGCGGTTTTCGCTCCTTTTTTATTCTAAAAATCTTGAAAAACACCGCAAAATATGGTATAATTTTGTCCAGAAACATATAATTTATATATATTTATGAAAGAAGGTATCTTTTCGTTCATTTGGGCTGGTATTTGCGCCCTTTTGAGCGTCTTGCTGTTAATATACCTTGATGGCAAGTTAAATTTTTCTTCTGACTATTTTTTCCCAGCTATTGTGGATGCCATCCACGGTTGGGGATTATCTGTCAGAAAAGTGTTATTCTTCGCTTTGTATCTCCTGTATTGGTTGACAGGAATACATAAGCTGTTCGGTAATGGATTATTGGCCCTTATCGGATGGGTAACACTCCTTGTTATAATTTGTGTTGTAATTGTTGCCGGCTATTGGTTCGTTACCTGGCTGGTGACATTTCTCTAAACAGAGAGAGTTGTTTTTTTGGGGTTAATCCTTAAAAACAACTCTTTTTTGTTTGATTAGTTAAATTTTTACAATTATATGTTATTGCTAATTTGAATAATTGAAAACTGTCAAGATAACGAGGATTAAAATGGATACACAGGTTGCTACCGAGGTTGTTAATCAACTCTCTATGTGGGATATGGTTTGGTCTTCCGACTTAATTACCAAGGCGGTTATGATTGGATTGATTGCTGCTTCGGTTTGGTCGTGGGCTATTATTTTTGAAAAAATTAATACATTACGACAAGTCAAACGCTTGTCTAAACATTTTGAAGAACGCTTTTGGTCCGGTGGCTCTTTGGATAAACTCTACGACTCTATCGGAAATCCACAAGACCCAATGTCTGCGATGTTTGTGGCAGCAATGAAAGAATGGCGCAGAACAAATATTATGAAGTCTAAAACAGACAGAGGTTTGCGCGGCGTTTCTCTTCAACAGCGAATCGAAAAGGCTATGATGGTTTCTATGGATAAAGAATTAGATGATTTGGATAATCATTTGGGCTTTTTGGCTTCTACCGGTTCGGTTGCTCCGTTAGTTGGTTTGTTCGGAACAGTTTGGGGTATTATTTCTTGCTTTAATGCCATTGCCGTTACTCAAAGCAACTCCTTGACTTCTATCGCTCCGGGTATTGCCGAAGCTCTGTTTACCACCGCTTTTGGCTTGATTGCGGCAATTCCTGCGTATATCGCTTATAATATGATTACTTCCGATATCGATAGATATGCTAAAAAACTTGAAAACTTCTTAGCGGAATTTTCAAGTATCCTATCTCGCGAAATTGACGACACCACTATTAAAGCCGAAATGGCCGGAGAATAAATCATGGCAATTATTAACGGAAGAATCCAAAGACGCGTTAGCCGTCGTAATGCTGATATCAATATGACGAACCTTATGGACGTTATGATGGTGCTTTTGGTGGTGTTTATGGTTGCCGCTCCTTTGATGACTTCGGGTATTCCTCTTGATTTACCTAAAGTCGGAGGTGGTACTCTAAATGGTAAAGATACTTCTATTAACATCAGTGTTGATAAAGACGGTTTTTATTATATCGGTCAAAGCAAAATTGAACCGGACACCATTATTGATAAAATTATGGCTATTAAAGGCGAAAATAAAGATGTTACTATCACTATTTCCGGTGATGCAGCATCTTCTTACGGTAGTGTTATTGGTTTGATGGCAATGCTTAAAGATGCCGGATTTAGTAAGGTTGGTTTGAAAACCGAAGCTCGTCGAGATAAAAAATAGAAAGCTGTTTTATTATGAAAAAAAGTTACGTTTATAAATCGGTAGCTCTACACATTGCAGTTGTTCTGCTTTGTGTTTTTGATATACCTTTTTTAACGCATAAACGTGACTTTGATGAGCAACCTCCTATTATTGTTGATTTAGAAAATATTAAAATAACAGATACAACAAATATTCCCGAAAAAGCTGTTAAAGGTAAGGAACGTAAACCAGCTACCCGTAAAGAAAAACCGATTGAAGAAAACTTTACGCAGAAAAAAACAGAACCTAAAACAGAATCCAAACCAGTGGAACCAAAACCAGAGCCTGAAATTAAAGCTCCGGAAATCAAAGCTCCGGCGTTAATTGAAGAAGCACCCAAAGAGGAAATTAAGAAAGAAGAGCCTAAAAAAGAATCTAATGAACCAATAAAAGAAAAGAAGAAACCTGCGCCTATTCCTCAGAAAAAGCCGCAAGTTAAACCCAAACCGAAACCGGCTCAGCCTAAAAAAGCAAATAATAATTCTGCAAACAATGCTCCGGCCTCTTCTGCAAAATCTAAAAAGACGAATGTTCGCAGTACAAATCCGCTACAAAGTTTAATGAACTCTGTTGACGATTTACAAAAACAAATCGGTGAAGAAGATGCTCCGGCTCAAGTTCCGGAGGACGAGCCAGTTAACAATCTCGGTATTGAGGGCGGAAACAGCAAAGGTTCTTATTTCAGTGAACTGTCTGTTTCTGGTATTGATTTTGTAAAATCTAAGATACAAGAATCTTGGAAAACAATTGCCGGCGGTAAAGATGACCGCAACATCGAAGTTGTTATCAACGTTAAACTTACTAAAGAGGGACTTATTCAGTCTGTTGATATTGAAGATATGTCTCGATATCGTTCTGATACATATTTCCAAGCTTTGGCAGACAGTGCAGAACGTGCAATTTATATTGCGCAAGAAGTACACGGCGTCTTTAAGGTTTTATCAGCACAAAACGGCTCAAATTATAATGATTGGAAAGAAATACGCTTTACTTTCACACCGTTGGGACTAACGAAGTAATTGTCATAAAAATCTATATATTCAGGCGATAACCGTTGTTTTCCGTTAAAATTAGCTGACTTCCACCTTCTTGCTCAACTTTTTGGCGCAGGCGATATATATGCGTTTCAATGGTATGGGTTGTTACATCTGCACAGTACCCCCAAACGTTTTCCAATAAATCTTCTTTACTTACACAATCTGGAGCATTCTGATATAAATATTTCAAAATTATAACTTCTTTTTCTGTCAGCTTTATCAATTTACCATTAGTTTGAATTTCTATTTCTTTTTTGGCCGGATATAGGTGATATTCCTTAAAACTAATACACTCTTTACGGCGGATTTTAGGCAACAATGTTCCTTCTTTAAAATCGTGTAAAAATTTATCTAAGCGAAAAGGTTTTCTTATAACCATATCCGCCGCTTCATAAACATCGGTATGAGATGAGAAAAGAATAATCGGCGTTTCTTTATTTTGCTCTCTAATTGAATTTATTATTTCTTTATCTTCATCAACCAGTATAATCTCTGCATCTTTATCTGGTGTTTCGGTTATCTCTATTTCTGGTTCTATTAATTTTATTTGCCCTTTCAAATCTTCTGCAAAGGCTTTATTTTTTGAACAAATGCTTATTTTTTTCATATTGCTAACTCCAACCCGAAGATAAAGGCATATCCTTTACTGCTATTTTTTATCTCGTTATTATTCCCTTCCGCTTTTAGATGTGCAGCAGTCACAGATAATGTGACGTATTTATTGTATTGGTAACTATTCGAAAAACTGATAATTTCATCTTTATTATTTGTTTTTTTAGCTTCTGACACAAAATACGAAACACCTGTTGTAAAAGGTCCTATTTCGTAGCTTAGCCCTATATTGTAAGCATCGCCTTCTCTGTACGAATCGTAGAGATTTTCTTTATCCAAACCATAATGCTTTGTGTCTGCTTCTGTATGACGGTAAGAACCACCTAATGTCCACCCTTTACGATAAATGCTAATCCCTGCGGAATATTCCGTATCATTATTTTCAAAATCAGCATACCCCAAAGATGTTTCCACCTCATATCCAAAAACATCCCACATTCCGTAAGCGCCTAAAATATAAGCTTCATCATCTTTATATGGAGCATCTTTTGCTACAAGCCCTGTTTGACTATATGTCTTGGGAACATAGGTAGCACCTAATTTTATCCCTTGCCACGATGGTGTCACATAGCTAATTTTGGGAGAAACTCCATCTGTATTAATATAAGTGGAATTAAGCGTTTTATATCGAGCATCGTGTCCTTTTTTATACCAATTTGGATTAACTATAAAATCAACTAAATCCGTATTGTTGGTGCGGTAATATCCAATATTAGGAGCTCCTACGGCGAATTCATAGGCAACGTTATTTTTTTGCCCGATAGAAAATTCCCCATACGGAGTTTCTGTTAATAAATAAACCTCTTCTCCCCATACTCCTTGGTTGTAATTTTCAACTTCTTTAGCTGTATCCGCCATCAGATAGCCAACAAGAGAAGTTGCATAATCTTCATTAAATTCGTAGGTTAATCGCCCATAGAAGTTAAATGATGAATTCATATTATTCTGTTTGTATAGCTTATTATAGGGTTTTGCGTAATCTGTATATCCGTAAAAATTATTTAGAGACAAAGAATAATCAGTTTCTATCCCTTTTGCATACGCTTCAAACGAACTTATAAAAAGACTCAATAAAAATAATGGGGAAATTTTCATCTGTTTTTCCTAGAAATATTTTCTCTTGGTGCTAAATATAGAACTATCTTTCTGTCTTAACAAGACTAATATTGTTTATAACCTAAAAAATTCTGGATAAATATAATGCTTTTTGCTTTAACTTGACTTATATGTTAAGTAGAATGCAGTAAAAAAATATATGGAGTAAATATAATGCAAAAACCTGTTATGCTTTTAATTTTAGATGGTTGGGGATACCGTGAACAAACTACAAATGATAATGCGATTGAACAAGGACATACGCCAAATTGGCACTCTTTACTGAAAACTTGTCCTCATTGCTTTATTGAAACTTCCGGTTATGACGTTGGTCTTCCTGATGGTCAAATGGGAAACTCTGAGGTTGGACATACAAATTTAGGTGCCGGCCGTGTGGTTATGCAAGATTTACCTAAAATTGATCTGGCTATCAAAGATGGTTCTCTTGAAAAGAATCCCACACTTGTCGAAATGATTAATAAATTAAAAGAAACAAAAGGTGCTTGTCACTTGATGGGATTGATGTCTCCAGGCGGGGTTCATTCTCATCAAAAACACATTGAAGCTATGTGCGAAATATTGCAAAAAAACAATATTCCTGTTCATGTGCATGCCTTTTTAGATGGGAGAGATACTCCCCCACAATCTGCTAAAGACTTTTTGGCTGATTTTGAACAAAATATCAAACATTTATCAGATGTAAAAGTTGCTACAATTTCTGGTCGTTTTTATGCTATGGATAGGGATAAACGATGGGATAGAGTTGAAAAAGCTTATAATAATATTGTTTTAGCAGATGGTCAGCGTTTTGCATCTTCTCAAGAGGCTATTATTGCCTCTTATAACAATGGCGTTACCGATGAATTTGTAATCCCGACTGTTATTGGCGACTATCAAGGAGCTAAAGATGGCGATGCCGTTTTGATGATTAACTTTAGAGCTGATAGAGCCAGAGAAATCTTATATGCTTTAGGCGATAAGGAATTTTCAGGCTTTGAAAGAAAGAAAATCATTAATTTTGCTGAACTCGTTGGTATGGTTGAATATTCTGTTGATCATAATCGTTTTATGAAGACAATTTTTGCACCAGAAACCTTGAAAAATATTTTCGGAGAAGTTGTTGCAAACCATGGATTAACACAGTTACGAATCGCCGAAACAGAAAAATATGCTCATGTTACTTTCTTCTTTAATGGTGGGGAAGAAAAAGAATTTAAAGGTGAAGACCGCATTCTCATAAATAGCCCCAAAGTTGCTACTTATGACTTAAAACCAGAAATGAGCGTTTATGAAGTTACAGAAGCGCTTACTGATGCGATTGAAAAGCAAAAATATGATGTCATCATTTGTAATTTTGCTAACGGGGATATGGTTGGTCATACTGGTATCATGGATGCTGCGCTTAAAGCTGTTGCTGCTGTTGATGATTGTTTGGGTAAAGTAATGAAAGCTATTAAAGACGTTGATGGCGTACTCTTTGTTACTGCTGATCATGGTAATGTTGAAAAAATGATTGATGAGAAAACAGGCGAACCTTATACAGCTCACACGGTTGGTAAAGTTCAAGCTGTTCTATATAATGCAGAACCTCCTGTTAAAGGTCTAAACGATGGTAGATTGGCTGATGTTTCCCCAACACTTCTTGATTTAATGGGGATTAAACAACCTCAAGAAATGACCGGTAAATCTTTAATTATTAAATAGGTCTTATATGAAGCGGATATATGTCTTTAGTATGGTTTTATATCTATTTGGAGTGAATTGTATTTATTGCAATTTAAGCCATGCTAAAGACGTATCTGAAACTGAGGTTAAAAGAATCGAGGCTGAAGCTCGAAAAAAAAGTATTGAGTCTAGACAATTACAGGCAAAAGCTCTACAACTTAACCTCGAGCTTTCTAAGATTGATAAGACAGTTATTAATTTGGCACAAGAAATTCAAAATAATGAAGATAAAATTTCTGAACTTGAGAACAAACTTATTGCCTTAAAAGAGGATTTAAGACTTAAAGAAGCAGCCTTTTCTAAAGAAAATCAATCTTTAGTTCAAACTTTAGCATCCTTACAGAATATGTCCTTAAATCCATCTGAAGCTGTTATTTTACAACCTTTCTCTCCTGTAGATGTTATCAGAAGCGCCATTTTGCTTCGAGAAACTGTTCCTTTTTTAAATAACAAATCATCAAAGCTAAAAACAGATTTAGATGCTATTTATACTCAAAAAAGACAAATAGAGAGTACAGTTCAAGAAACAAAAAACAGTCAAACAAAATTGGAACAACAACAAAGTGAAATGCGATCGCTTATGCAAAAAAAAGCGAATATGCGTAAAGTCTTGGAAACAAGAGGAGCCGAAACACAAAAAGAAGCAGAAACTTTGGCTTCTAAAGCAAAAGATTTAAGAGATTTATTTGAGAAACTTGAAAAACAAAAAGAGCTTGCTCGAAAAAAACAAGAAGAAGCTGAACGTTTGGTTGCTTTAAAAAGACAAGAAAATTTAAAAAAATTAAATACACAACAACGGACTGTTTCACAACAAGAGCACGCTTCTATAAAAAAACAAGTAAACGGTGGGCGTTTTGCACGGGCTAAAGGGTCTCTCTCTCGTCCGGTTCGGGGGAATGTTATTACCGAATATGGGCAATTTTTATCTAAAGGCGTTACCTCAAAAGGAATTGTTTATAAAACTAGACCTAATGCTCAAGTTATTTCTCTTTATGATGGAACGGTTATTTTTTCTGGTCCTTTTAAAGGATATGGTAATATTATTATTGTAGAACATGGTGATGGATATTTGTCTCTTCTTGCTGGATTAGGAGTTATTGATTGTGAATTAGGGCAAATGCTTCTTGCGGGAGAACCTGTTGGCACAATGCCTAATTCATCCAACGCAAAACTCTATGTTGAAATTAGAAAAGATAGACATCCCATTAATCCAGCACCTTGGATTGCCAGCTAATTTTATTTGATAGGAATGATTATGAAAAAAAATAAATTATTGTTTATCGCTTTATTTGCAGGGCTGTTCTTAAGCATTGCAGATGTTCATGCGGCGAAAAAAGATGACGAAAAAGCTAATACATATGAATTATTGAATTTATTTGGCGAGGTTATGGAAAGAGCCAAATTAAATTATGTTGAAGAAGTTAGCGATAAAAAACTTATTGAATCTGCCATTAATGGAATGCTTACATCTCTTGATCCTCACTCTAGTTATTTGGATGCTGAAAGTTTCAATTATATGAACGAGCAAACAAAAGGAAAATTTGGAGGCTTAGGTATTGAAGTTACTATGGATAACGGACTTGTAAAAGTTGTTTCCCCTATTGACGACACTCCTGCAGCTAAAGCGGGTATTAAAGCTGGTGACTATATTACTCATATTAATGGTGAAACTGTTGTTGGCATGTCTCTTAACGATGCTGTTAGTAAAATGCGCGGTAAAGTTGGTGAAAAAGTTAAATTATCTATTCGACGCGTTAACTCTAAACCAATTGAACTAACCATCAAAAGACAAGAAATTAAAATTCAATCTGTTAAAAGTGAAATAAAAGATGATTCTATTGCTTACATTAGAATTTCTTCTTTCTCAGAGGATGTTGATGATGCCGTAAGCAAAGCTATCAGAGATGCTAAGAAAAAACTAAAAAATAAATTATTGGGAATCGTTATTGATGTTAGAAATAATCCTGGAGGATTGTTAGATCAGGCAGTTGATGTTTCCGATTTATTCTTAGAAAAAGGAGAAATTGTTTCTACTCGTTCCAGAAATGAGGCTGATACTGTTAAATTTATGGCTAATGAAGGCGATGTTGCCAAAGGATTACCTATTGTCGTTATAATTAATGAAGGCTCTGCTTCCGCTTCAGAAATTCTTGCAGGAGCATTACAGGATCATCATAGAGCTATTATTTTGGGCGAAAGATCTTTTGGTAAAGGTTCCGTACAAACCGTTATTCCTCTTAGAGATTATGGAGCAATGAGATTAACCACTGCCAGATATTATACGCCTTCCGGTCGCTCTATTCAAGCTAAAGGTATTGAACCTGATATTGAAGTTAAACCGGCAAAAGTTGAAGAATTAGAATCATACGCTTTAAACATTAGTGAAGCTGATTTGAATAATGCTCTTAAAAACGATAGTGATGTTTCTGGGAGTTCAGAAAAAAAGAATGGTAAATCAAAAGAAGATTTAGCAGACTACCAGTTGGTTCGTGCTCTTGATTTAGTTAAAGCTTTGGCTTTATATTCTAAATCTGATGAGTAGGAAGGAGATTGGCTTTGAGTAAATATTTTAGACGTTGCGCAGGAGCGGTTGTTTTTAACGATTCCGGTTTGGTGCTTTTAGGGAATCGGAATGATATTTCCGGAGATAACTGGCAACTTCCTCAAGGTGGTATTGAAGAAGGTGAAACTCCTGTTGCGGCAGCTAAGAGAGAACTTTTTGAAGAGACGGGTGTTTCGTCTGTTATTCCTATCTACACAGATGAAACACCATCTCGCTATGAGTTCACAAAAGAAATTAAGCAAAATTTTCGTAACCGCGGAATTTTTAATGACGGACAAGATATTTATTTTTCTTTATTCTTTTTTATAGGAAGTGATAAAGAAATTAACTTAGCTATGCCTCATCCAGAATTTAAGGAGTACTGTTGGGAAAGTTTGGATTTTGCCGTTGCTAATATTGTTAATTTTAAAAGAGATGTCTATAAATCTATGGCAGCACGTCTTTCTCCGCTTATTAAGCAATATCTTAGCCGTATCTCTTGATATTTTGTTTATCTTAACATAAATTTATTGGAGAGATTGTTTTTAATTAGAGGGATAAATAATGAATAATCTGCCAGAGTTTAGAGATATTCAATTGCCAGACGGTGTTTCCTTTTTCCCTATTGCATATGGTTGGTGGGTTCTTCTACTTGCCTCTATCTTTTTATTTATTAGTGTAAAATTTTTTATAAATTTTTGGAAGAGTCGCAAAAAGTATTATTCTTTAAAAAAATTGGAAGCAATTTCCACAGATAATCCTATACAGGCTGCAATGGATATTTCTGAACTTTTGCGTCGTATAAGTCTTGTGAAATATAGAAGTTCTTGCGCATTATCTGGTCAGGAATGGATTGACTTTCTTAATCAACATACATCAGCCCCTCTTTCTCAAAAAAATGCTGAATTCTTATCTTTTGCTCCTTTTATGAGCTCATCTGATAAAACATACACACCTCAAGATGCTGAAGAACTCAAGACCTTTTGCAAAAATTGGATTGGAGGCAATTTATGATTATTTTTGCCTATCCTAAATTGTTTTTATTACTTCTGCTTCCTTTGTTGTTTTTTGTAATTGTTCCACCACAAAAACAACAATTTGGCGATGCTTTGAAAATTCCATTTTTGAATGATTTGAAAGCCATTAAAGAAAATGCTTCGCATTCCAGATTTCAAATAACAAATAAATCTTTTGCCTCCTTTTTGAAATTTGTATATTTATTTCTTATTTGGTCCTTGTTAACCATTGCTGTTGCTCGCCCTCAATTAGCGGGGGAACCATATCGTCTTAATGCAAATAACCGTGACATTATGTTGGTCATAGATATTTCTACATCTATGCTTAATCCTGATTTTTCAACACAAACTCGACGTATTGATCGTTTATCTGCCGTAAAGGCTGTTGTGAGTGCTTTTATTCAAAAACGAACGGATGATAAAATTGGACTTGTTCTTTTTGGAACCAGAGCTTATCTGCAATCTCCTTTAACTTTTGATAGAAAGTCTGTACAAGAAATTCTCCTAAATACAGATGCAGGAATGGCCGGACAATCTACTTCTATCGGTGATGCATTGGGGTTAGCCCTAAAAAATCTGCGAAAAGAAAAAAATAAAGAGAATAAAGTAATCATTCTTCTTTCTGATGGAGAAAGCAATGATGGTGCTCTTAGCATGGCTCAGGCTATTAATTTGGCTGAAAAAGAAGGGATTAAAATCTATACTGTCGGCGTCGGCGCTGAAGCTAATTTTATTAATTCTTTATTTGGTTTAAGAAATAATGAATTAGATGAGAGAAGCTTAAAAACTCTTGCTCAACGAACTAAAGGTAATTATTTTAGAGCGACAGATTTAAATTCTTTAGCTGAAATTTATGATCGTATTGATGCACTTGAACCAGAGCAAACCGAGGGAACTTTTGTTCAAGATAAAACTGATTTATTTTATATTCCATTATTGTCTGCTCTTGTTTTAGTTTTCTTTGGACTCTTCTTTTCTAGGAGTTTCGTAAAATGACAGAATTTTTAACGAACTTCCATTTTATTAGACCGTGGATACTCTTACTGCTTATTATTCCGCTTCTTTTTCTTTGGAGAAAAATGAAAATAAATAGTAATGTGTCTTCTTGGGAAGATGTTTGTGATCCTCATCTGCTTAATTTCTTATTGATAAAAGAAAATCAATTGTCTTTTTTCTCACTCAAAAAGATTATCTATCTTGGTATTTTTTCCGCTATTATTGCAGCGTCAGGTCCTTCTTGGAAGAAAACTGAAATTCCAACTTTTGTTGTTGAGAATCCGAATATGTTTGTTCTGAGCCTTGCTCAAGATATGATGCTTGACGATATTACTCCTTCACGATTAGATAGAGCTAAATTTGTTATTTCTGATTTAGCTAATGCTTTTCCTCAAGGACAATTTGGTATTGAAGTTTATTCTGAAGAGCCTTACATTATTTCTCCTATTTCAGATGATGTAAATTTATTGAAAAATCTTTTACCTCAAATCGTTACTAATATTATGCCTGATCAAGGTGATAGATTAGACAGAGCTATTAGTCTTGCAATTGAACGCTTTCAATCTGCCGGATATACTCATGGAAATATTATTATTTTTACTTCAGATGTCGGACAACGTTTTGATCTTGCTCTTGAAGCTATTCAAAAAGCTGCACAATTAAACTATAAAATATATATCGTAGATGCATCTTTTTCCGGAAATGAAAAATTGCAATTACTTGCTAACAAGGGTAATGGTTTTTATATTTCTATTAAAGATACAAGCTTTCAGTCTTTAATTGACAACATTACGAAAATAAACGATGAGCAAGTTAAACTTAGTCAAAATTTACGTTCAAACTTTATTGATTATGGTTACTATCTTTTAATTATCCCTCTGGTCTGTGCTTTATTCTTCTTTCGTCGCGGCGTTTTTCTTGCTTTTGCTTTATTTTTTGCTTTTGATGCGCATGCTAGTTTTTTCTTAAATGAAAATCAGACTGCTTTGCGTTATTTTAATAATGAAAAATATGAGCAAGCAGCACAAACTTTTCAGGATTCCGTTTGGAAAGGGGTGTCTTTATTTAAAGCCAATAAATTAGAGAATGCTCTCAAAGAATTCGAAAAAGTAAATACAGATATAGCTCTTTACAATAAAGGACTTACATTAGCAAAACTTTGTAAATATGAAGAAGCAAAAAATGCTTTTCAACAGGTATTGCAGATTAATCCCGCTCATGTAGATGCTCAATATAACTTATCTGTTCTAAATGATTTATTTGAAAAAGCTAAATCAGATCCTTCCGTTTTAAGTTGCGGTGAAAATCAACAACAAAACCAAAACACCAATCAAAATAATGATAAAAATGATGAGCAAAATAAACAAAAATCCAGCTCTAATTCTTCTTCGAACAATAATGATAATAATTCTCAGAAAAATGATAATACCAATAATGAGCAACAGCAAAACTCTTCTTCGGAACAAAACCAATCTGAAGATAATCAACCACAGCATAATAACTCAGATAATTCAGACCAACAAGACCAGTCTCAACAAAGTCAATCTTCTACTAATGATGAAAATAATGATAAAAACACTCCTTTATCTGAAAACGATGATGAACAAAGAGGTGAAAATTCTGAAAATCAAAATCAGCCCACTCAAGCTAATCAAGATAATGGACAAGAGCAAAAAACAGATAATAAAAAGGGTAATGATACTAATGGCTCCGAAAATCAACAAGAGGAACAAACTGTTAGTCTTATTAATGCTCAAAAAGGCAATAAAAATGATAAATACGACGAAGAGGCTGTTATTATGCAACGCCAATATAGAGACATCCCAGAAGACACTGGAGGCCTCTTACGAGAATTCATAAAAAAAGAATATTCAAAAGGCAGGTATCGTGATGAAAATATTTAAAATTTTACTGTGTTATATATTTGTTTGTGGTTTAACTTTCTCTGCACAAGCTGAAGAAATTAATATTAGTTTGGATAAAAATGTTATTACTGAGGCGGATACAGTTAATTTGACAATTTCTTATTCAGGCAATAGTGATGAGAATCCTGACTTAAGCTCCTTGCAAAATGATTTTCAAATTGTTTCAAATATGGCATCACAAAGAATGAATTATATTAATGGTAATTTTTCTCAAATTAAATCTTGGACTGTCGGTTTGAAACCTCTGAGACAAGGTAAAATAACCATAAAACCTATTAAAATTGGTTCTGTTAGCTCAAATTATGCGGACATTGAGATTAAAGAAGTAACTGATGTGGCTTTTGTTCCTGATAGTCGTGAAAATTCAAATTCTCCCTATTTCCAAATTGAACAATCTATTTCTCCTACAAATCCTTATGTTCAACAACAAAATATTGTTTGGGTTACACTTTATGATAGTTTAGGACTTCAGGATGGCTCTCTTTCTATTTCTGATGATACATTGAAAAATTGGAATATTATTCCTATTTCTTCAAAACCTACGGTTACTTCTGAATTCATTAACGGGAAGAAGATGAATGTTGTCAAATACGCATTTGCGGCCTTTCCATTAAAAAGTGGGAAAATTAATTCTCCGCAGTTTATTTTTGATGGTGCATATATCAAAGATGTGGGTTTTAACTTTCCTAAATTTAACGACCCTTTTATGGCTTTGGGTATTGATTTTCAAAATGCCTTTGGGCAAAAAGTACCTATTAGAATGAAAACAAAAATTCAACCTATTGAGGTTGTTTCCGTTCCTGATGGTTTTACCGGAACATGGCTACCTTTATCAAATTTAACCATTGATGCAAAATGGTCGCCTAATACAAAATTTCAAACAGGAGAAGCTTTAACTAGAAATGTAACAATTCGTGCTTTTGGTTTACAAGAAGAAATGTTTCCTTCTCTTTCATTTCCTAATATAAACGGATTTAAGCAATATCCTGAAAAACCTGAAATTTCTTCATCTGTTCTTAATGGACAAATTGTTACCACCGCAAAATATAATATTGTTTATATTCCATCAAAATCAGGAAATTTTACATTTCCTGCGCAAGAAATTGAGTGGTTTAATGTTAATTCTAAGCTTTTTCAAAAGACTGTAATTCCTACAGAAACGATATCCATATCTGTTAATCCTAATATCCCTGATAAAGTAGAAAATACTCCTATAGAAACGCCAATAGAGCCAGTAATTAAAAATGATAAAAATATTGAAAATAAATCTTCCTCTGGCAGTAGTTCTGCAAGTGTTCTTGCTAAATTTATGAGCTATAAAGTTTATATTTTACCAGCTATTATTCTTTTGTCTTTATTGCTTTTGTTATTAAAATTATTTACATCAAAACGTAAAAATAAAGACCTTAGTTCTGCTGTTATTTCTTCTATACGCAAAAAAAATTATACTGAAGCCAGAAAGAATTTAATATTATGGGCGATAATTAAATTTAATAACCCTAGCATACAGAATCTTAAAGATATTGCAGAAATTGTTCAGGATGCTGATTTCAGTATTCAATTAAATGCTTTAAATCAGATTTTGTATTCTGCTTCTCCAGCATCTCTTAACACTTCTGAATTTCTAACTATTTATAAAAAAATTGATAAACAAAATAGAAAGTCTTCCAAAAATAAAGAGATTTTACCAAATCTTTACAATTAAATTGCATTTTATATAATAAACGATGACTTGTGGAGAGGCCATGCTTTGGATTAAAAGAATAGTTTGTGGTATTGTTGCTCTCGTTCTGATTATATGCAGTATTAAGCTTTTTCAGACGAATGCACAAGTGTGGCAGGCATTGGGGTGTTGTTTATTAATTTCTGGCATTACTTTAGCTCATATTGCAATTTTTCAACAATTACCTAAGTATAATTTTTGGGTTACATTAATTGCGATTGGTTTGGCTTTTATTCTTTATTCTACTAATTATCACACCACATATGAAGAAGCCCAAATTATTGAAAATAGATTAGATAATGAGCTGAAAAAGAGTAAGAATATAGAAAAAGCAGACAATTCAAAAAAAGAAGTAAAAAAGAAAAAGAAGAAAAAGTCATCAACAGGATTTAATCCTTCTGCTTATCCTAAACTCAGTGGTAGTGCTAAAGTTATTCATGCTAATGTCTTTTATATAGGTGGACGTTACATCAGACTTTATGGGGTTGATGCGCCTGATAATGATCAAATTTGCTCTGATGCAAGCGGAAGCTCATATAATTGCGGTCAAGAAGCTGTTTCTTGGGTTCGTGGTTGGATTGATAATAACGTCATTGATTGTTATCTACTCAAAATCGAACCTAACGGACAAGATTTAGCTACTTGTGTTTGGGGTGAGTATGATATTGGAGCAGCACTTGTTGCTTCGGGGTGGGCACTTGCAAATACCCGAGAAACAGATATTTATACCCCTTATGAAGTAAAGGCTAAAAGCGAATCTTCAGGTTTGTGGCAAGGAACTTTTTATTCACCGGAAGATTGGCGCGATATTAAACGGAGTAGAAATGATTTTACTATAAAAAGAACAACGTCTGGCGGATCTTTCTTTAACTTTGGTTCTTGGTTTAATTAAAATGAATAATTATACGAAAACTTTTGAATGTACAAATGAACTTGATACTCAGAGACTAGCGCAATGTTTTAGTATGATTGCGAAAAAAGGTGATGTTTTTGCTTTGTTCGGTACACTTGGGGCTGGAAAAAGTACTTTTGCTCGATATTTTATACAATCTTTAACTGATGCGTTAGAGGTACCTAGTCCTACTTTTACTTTAGTTCAATCTTATGATACAGATAAATTTTCAATTTATCACTACGATATGTATCGACTTAAATGTCCTGAAGAAGCGTATGAGCTGGGGGTGGAAGAATCTTTCTTTACAGGAGTTAATCTTATTGAATGGCCGGAAAAAATTGGTTATATCTTGCCTAAAAATATCTGGAAAATTGAGATTTCTACAAAAGGTGCTTGCAGGTATTTTACCGTTAGCGTTGGTGATGAAGAAAAACATCAAAGACTGGAAAGTATTGCATATGACTAATATTCATGCCACATTGGTATCTTTCCAGAATAAAGGTATTTTGCTCAGAGGAAAATCTGGTAGTGGAAAATCTGATTTAGCCTTAAGACTTATTACTATGCATGGTGCAACTTTGGTTGCTGATGATAGAGTTAATTTATGTGTTCAGAAGAACAAACTTTTAGGTTCTGTACCACACGAAATACAAGGAAAATTAGAAATACGTGGTGTGGGAATTGCAAACTTTCCATTTCTTTCACAATCTGAAATTTCTCTTTGTGTTGACTTGGTTGATGGTGCAAATGATATAGAGAGACTTCCTGTTCTTGAAAAAATCTGTTTGCAGGGAATTTCTATTGATTATTTAACCCTCTACCCTTTTGAAGCATCAGCAACTTGTAAACTTATTGCAAAAATTAGTGGTATTATTTCTGATTTATGTTAATAGTACTTTAGATTGTATTTTTAAGGAATTTAAGATGATTATACGTTTGGGTGAAGCTTTTTTGCGTACATTAGGAAAACCTTTGGTAAAATTTCTCTATTCTTTAGGAGATTTAACAGCTTTTGTTGTTAAGGCTATTTATCATTGTTTTGTTCCCCCTTTTTATTTTAAACTTTTTTTTAAGCAAGTACTTGATATCGGCTTTTATTCTCTTCCGGTTGTGGGATTAACCACTCTTTTCGCTGGTATGGTTATTGCTTTGCAGACTTATTCTGGTTTTTCAGGTTTTAAAGCCGAGAGTGTTATTGCTTCTGTTGTTTTAATTTCTGTTACACGCGAATTGGCTCCGGTTCTTTCTGCTTTAATGGTTGCTGGTAGAATTGGTGCGGCAATGGCTGCAGAAATCGGAACAATGAGAGTTACTGAACAAATTGATGCTCTGGTAACCCTTTCTACTAATCCTTTTAAATACTTAGTAGCTCCACGTCTTTGGGCTGGTCTTCTGGTTTTGCCTATTTTGGTTTTGATTGGCGATATTATTGGTATTTTTGGTGGTTATATCGTAGGGGTTTATAAATTAGGATTTAATCCGGCTAATTATATCACAGCTACTTTTCAAGATTTGCAATATATTGGTATTATTTCCGGTCTTGTTAAAGCTGCTGTATTCGGTTTTATTATTTCTATGATGGGGTGTTATCACGGTTATAAATCTAAAGGTGGAGCTCAAGGTGTAGGAAACGCTACAACTAATGCCGTTGTATCTTCTTCTATCCTTATCCTTATTTTTAACTACCTTATTACAGAAATGTTCTTTTCTCGCTAATGGAGGTGCTATATGGAAAAAGAAATAAAAATCAGAATTAGAGACCTTCATAAAAGTTTCGGAAAAAAGAATGTCTTAAACGGAGTAAATCTTGATTTGTATAAAGGAGAATCTCTGGTTGTTATCGGAGGGTCCGGTACTGGTAAATCCGTTCTTATTAAGTGTATTCAAGGTTTACTTACTCCTGATAGTGGTTCAATTGAAATTGACGATGTTGAAATTGTTAATGAAAATCCTGACATTATTGATCGTATGCACAGTAAAATGGGTATGCTTTTTCAAGGTGGCGCGTTATTTGATAGTTTAACAGTCTGGGAGAATGTTGCTTTTGATTTAATCCAAAATAGAGGTTTTAACAGAAAAGAGGCTAAAATTGTTGCTATTAAAGTTTTAAGACAGGTAGGATTAACGGAAGATATTGCAGACTTGTATCCATCTGAGTTGTCTGGTGGTATGCAAAAACGAGTGGGACTGGCCAGAGCTGTTATAACTCGACCGGAAATTATTTTCTTTGATGAACCAACTACCGGTCTTGATCCGATTATGGCTGACGTTATTAATGACTTGATTATTGAATCGGCTAAAGATTTAGGAGCGACAACGTTGACTATTACTCACGATATGGCTTCTGCTCGTAAAATTGCTGATAAAATTGCAATGCTCTATCAGGGTAAAATCATTTGGTATGGCACGGTTAAAGAACTTGACAAGACAACCAATCCTTATGTCAGACAGTTTATTAATGGTTCCTCTAGAGGTCCTATAAAAGTGGAGAAGTAAATATGGCTAAGAAATCGACAATTGATTATGTTTGCCAAACATGTGGTGCTGTTTACCCCAAATGGCAAGGAAAATGCGATGCTTGTGGCGAGTGGAATTCAATTGTTGAGGAAAAAAAGCCATCTGCGGAATTCTCTAATATATCCTCTAAAAAGCAAGGAACTCAAATTGATTTTGTTTCACTTAATGGGGAAAGTCAAACATATCAACGTCTTGTTACTAATTTATCTGAAATCAATCGTGTATCCGGTGGTGGCTTAGTTCCAGGATCGGTTATTTTAGTTGGGGGGGATCCAGGTATTGGTAAATCCACTTTGCTTTTGCAGATTTGCGCTGGTGTTGCTAATAAACTTCAAAACAACAGCTGTTTCTATATTTCAGGGGAAGAAGCTATTGATCAAGTGCGTATTCGCGCTAAACGCTTGGGACTGGCTGATGCTCCTGTCAGATTAGCTAGTACAACCAGCGTTAAGGATATTATCGCAACTCTAGAGAAAGAAAATCCATCTCTGGTTATTATTGATTCTATACAAACAATGTATATTGACGATATAGAATCGACACCGGGTAGCGTTGCACAAGTTAGAGCTGCAGCTTATGAACTTATTAAAATTGCTAAGAAAAAAGGCTTTATTTTATTTCTAGTCGGACACGTTACAAAGCAAGGAGCTATTGCCGGACCTCGTGTTTTAGAACATATGGTCGATACAGTGCTTTATTTTGAAGGCGATAGAGGGCATCATTTTCGTATTTTGCGGGCAGTTAAAAACAGATATGGTGCAACTGATGAAATCGGTGTTTTTGAAATGCAAGACAATGGCTTAATTGAAGTTGAGAATCCTTCGGCTCTCTTCTTGGCTGAACGACAAGGTTGTGTTTCCGGTTCTTGTGTATTTGCTGGAATTGAGGGGTCTCGGCCTCTTTTAGTTGAAATACAAGCATTAGTTGGGAATAGTGGCTACACTGGCGCAAAAAGAGCTGTTGTTGGTTGGGATTCAAGCAGATTAGCTATGATTTTGGCTGTTTTAGAAGCTCGTTGCGGAATGAATTTTAGTACACATGATGTTTATTTAAATATTGCGGGCGGACTAAAAATCACAGAACCTGCTGCCGATTTAGCTGTGGCTATGGCTGTCATATCTTCTATGACAAACAAACCTCTTCCTGCTGATATGGTTGTGTTTGGAGAAATTGGTTTATCGGGTGAAATCAGAGCAGTTAGTCAACCGACACTTCGCCTTAAAGAAGCTCAAAAATTAGGATTTTCTAATGCTATCATTCCTAACTCTTTTGCTAAAGATAAAAAACAAAAATTGATTACAGGTATGTCGTATCATGAAATCGGTAATGTTCAAAGGCTTATTTCCAGATTTAATTAAAGGAGTTTATTATGGAACCGTTAAATAATATTGATGTTGTTATTTTGATTGGTGTTGTTCTGTCTATGCTGGTTGCTTTTATACGCGGTTTTGTTAAAGAAGTTCTTTCTATTCTTGGATTAGCTTTATTTATTATTTTAACTACCTATTTAACACCGGTTTTAACACCTTGGATGAATCAGTTTATTGCTAGTAAATTGATGGCACAATTTGTAATTTTCTTGGTAATTATGGCTATATTTTATGCTTTTTGGATTATCGGTACAGATAATTTAATTGCAAAAATAAGAACTAGTACTCTAAGTTTTATGGATAGACTCTTTGGTTTAATTTTTGGACTTATTAGGGCGGTACTGATTCTTGGTTTTATTTTTTTAATTGTAAAAATTGTTTTACCTGAAGAAATAAAAGATAAAGATGGAATTTTAAGAAAATCTCAGTACTTCATGATGGCAGAATCTTGCTCGGATATGATAGAATCTCTGTTACCAGAAGATTTTATTAAGAATACAATGAAATCCGTTGAAGAAATAAATAAAACAGAAAAGAAGACTGATAAAAAAGATACAAAAGAAAATAAAAAAGAGGATGAAAAAACTGCTCAATCTAAAGAAACAGGTCTTCCTTCTGAATTAGACCAGAAACAAATGGATAAAATGTTTGACTTATTAGTTAAACCAGAAATTAAAAGTTCTTCTAAACAAGAAAAGACTAAATCTACTGGTAAAATTAACGAAAAAACAGGATATGATAAGAAAGAAACAAACAGCTTAGATAGACTAATAGATATTACAGCTGAATAATTTTTATCTTATAATTAAAAAGGCGGTATTAAATACCGCCTCTTATTTTGTAATTCCGTTATTGCAAAATTAATAATCCGTGCTTTTTCTTGCCTTGAGAGAGTTTTATATTACCATTTTCAATATCAGCTTCGGTAATAACATAATTCTCATCCGTAATCACTTTATCATTTAATTTTAAACCAGATTGTTTAATTAAGCGGCGAGCTTCCCCTTTACTTGAAACAAATCCCAAAGCAAGAAAAGCATCTAAAACCCCAATACCGGCTTTTGAACCTTCTACTGTTGGCAAATCATCACCGGCAATTCCTTTTTCAAAAGTTTGGATAGCTGTTTCTTGTGCAGCTTTAGCCTCTGCTTCACCTCTGCAAATTTTAGTTGCTTCAAACGCCAATATCTTTTTAGCTTCATTTATTTCTCTATCGCGTAAAACTTCAAGGCGGCGAACTTCATCCATTGGTAAATCTGTAAAAATGCGTAAACATTTACCAACTTCTGTATCCCCTATATTCCGGAAATATTGATAATAATCATAAGCTGGTAATTTATCTTCATTTATCCAAACAGCATTACCTTCAGATTTTCCCATCTTTTTGCCAGCGGAATCTGTTATTATCGGACTGGTAAAACCAAATAATTCCGTATCATAACGACGGCGACCTAATTCTGTTCCGGAAACGATATTTCCCCATTGATCAGCACCTGCAATTTGTGCTCGACAACCATATTTTTGTAGTAATACGCAAAAATCATAACCTTGAAGCAACATATAATTGAACTCAAGGAAAGACATTGGTTGTTCACGGTCTAAACGGCTTTTTACACTATCCATCGTCAACATTCTGTTTACAGAATAGCATGTTCCAATATCTCTTAAAAATTCCAAGTAATTAATATTTTTAAACCAATCATAATTATCAACCATTAAAGCATCGTTTTTGCCATCTCCGAACTTCAAAAACTTCATAAATGATTTTTTTAGTCCTTCAACATTATGTGCTAATGTTTCTTCACTTAAAAATGGACGTAATTTATCTTTTCCTGATGGGTCTCCTATGCGCGCCGTTGCTCCTCCAACCAGTGTTAACGGTTTGTGCCCACATTTTTGAAACCAGCGCAACATCATTAATGGAACAATGTGTCCCACGTGCAAACTGTCTCCTGTTGGATCTGATCCCAAGTAACCCACAGCAGGGATGCCTTTTTTCTCACAATCAGCCAAGTACTCATCAAAACCTTCTTCGTTTGTACATTGATTGTAGAAACCTCTTTCGTGCATTATATTCAAAAATTCTGATTTAAAACTTGTCATTTTTACTTCCTTATTACTAAATTTTGAGTCATATTAACATAATAATTTGATATTGCAATTATATTAAAAGGTTTTTCTTATGCTTATTAGAGGCTTAAATTGTTTGGGTTTGATGGGAACGTCTACTTTTGGAGGGGTAGAACTCGCTCTTATAAAAACTGATGGTATTGATATTATTGAGCGTAAAAAAGCTTATGTTGTTCCCTATCCTGATTATTTGAAAGATCTTATTAAATCTGTTTATGGAATGCAGAGGAATACTCCCGAAAACGAAGAGAAACTTAAAGTTGTTGATACTGAAGTTTCTGATTTTTATATTCAACTTATTAATGATTTCAAAAAAGATTGTGATGAAAATATTGATCTTGTCGGTATTGATGGATTAACTATTCTTCATAATCCCAATATTCCTTATACCTATCAATTAGGCAATGGGCGTTATATTGCATCTCAAATAGGAATTAAAGTTGTTACACACTTCCGTAATGCCGATATTTGTAGCGGCGGACAGGGAACTCCTATTTCTTCTAGCTATTTTAATGCCGTTGCAATTGATGAAATAAAACCGGTGGCTTACGTTAATATCAGCGGTAAATCTAGTATCACTTGGATTGGCTCTTTTGGGGAATTTGTTGGATTTGATTGTGGTCCTGGAGATAATTTTATCAATGATTGGACTGCAAAACATGCACATATGGAAAATGATTATAATGGACGGTTGGCTATTTTAGGAAAAGTACACGAAAAAATTGTAAACTCTTTGATGCATCATAAATTTTTTGCTAAATTTCCACCTAAAGCTGCTTATACCGGCATTTTTGCTGATAAAGCAGAACATCTTGAAGGACTTTCTTTGGAAGATGGAGCTGCTACTGCAACAGCTTTTGTTGCTGAAGCTATTTGTTATTCTATTTGTCTTTATCTTCCGGAAATACCTAAACGTGTAGTTATCTGCGGTAAAGGAGCTGCAAATCCGACCTTGGTTCGTTTTATTAGACAACGTCTTCCTAATATAGATGTTATTGTCAGCAAGGAAGAGAATATTCCTATTGATACAGTTAACGCTGAAATTAGTGCTTTCTTAAGTGCCAGAACATTATATTCGTTACCGATAACTTTTCCATCAACAACCGGTGTTGCTCAACCTATGCCCGGAGGTGAAATTTATGAAGCAAACTAAAAAACCTCAAAATTTAACTTGTTCTATTTCTTTAGAAAATATTTTTAAGCAATATGATGAAACAATTGCTGTTGATCGTGTTTCTTTCCAAACTTTTCCAGGGGAGGTCATCGCGCTTTTAGGTCCTAACGGTGCTGGTAAATCTACTTTAATGAATATGATATCCGGCTTTTTAGCCCCCTCTTCCGGTCGTATTATAGTTAATGGTAAGGATGTGGAATCTGATAGTATTGAAACTAAAAAAGATATTGGTTTCTTACCAGAAGGTGCTCCAATGTATGCTGACATGTCTGTATCTTTATTTTTGAAATATATGATTGAGCTTAAGCTTAATCTTACGGAAACAGAGCAAATTTCAAAAGCGCAAATAAAACAGAACTATCTTAATGAATTTAATCGTATTGTTAATCTTGCAAAGATTACAGATGTTTTGCATAAGAGAATAGAAACTCTTTCCAAAGGATATCTAAGACGTGTTGGTTTTGCTCAAAGTATTATTGGAAACCCTCCTATTTTACTTTTGGATGAACCAACAGATGGTCTTGATCCTAATCAGAAAGAGCATATGAGAAGTTTGATTAAGGATATGGGTAAGGATAAAACTATTCTTATTTCTACTCACCTTCTTGATGAGGCGGAAACTATTGCTTCTCGAATTATTTTGATTGATAAAGGAAAGGTTGTGGCTGACGGAGATGTTAGTTCTATTTTAAGATTTGCAAAAAAAGATAATCTTTCAGACGCTTTTCGTACTCTTACGCATACGGAGGATAACTAATGAGTAGTATTAAAACCATTATACGTTATGAACTAATTCGATATTTTTTATCTCCATTAGCTTACGTTTATCTTGTTAGCTTTTTGCTTTTGAGTGGTTCTTGCGCCATTTATTTTGGCCATTTCTTTGTGGATGGAAATGCTATTTTGTGGGGGCTGTTTGATTATCAACCATGGATATATCTTCTCTTTATTCCGGGAATTGCTATGCGCTCTTGGGCCGAAGAATTTCGCTCCAAAAGTATTGTTCAGATATTAACTACACCCGTTTCTGTTACCAATTTAGTCTGGGGAAAGTTTTTAGCGTCTTGGATTTTTGCTATTTTTGCAATTTTGTTGACCTTTCCATTTTGGATTACTGTTAACATTCTAGGAAATCCTGATAATACCGTTATTTTTATTAGCTACGTTGGGTGTTTTATTCTTGCAGGAGCAATGCTTGCTATTTCTCAAACAATGTCTGCTCTGACAAAAAGCCCAGTTATTGCTCTCGTTTTAGCCGTTTTTGTAAATCTTCTCTTTTTCTGGAGTGGATTTGATTATGTTTTATTCTGGGCGAGAGAATTGTTTAATGATGTTATTGTTGATACAATTGTTTCTTTTAGTTTCTTATCTCACTTCGCATCTTTAAGCCGCGGACTCGTAGAATTAAGAGATTTAATTTTCTTTGCTTCTTTGATTGTTTTCTTTAATTTAATAACTATTGCGGTAATAAGCTTAAAAACTAAAGGCTCCTCTGGATTAATTTCTTCATCCAGCCTAAAACATAGTTCTTTAGTACTTCTTCTTTTATTCATTGGCTTCTTTGCTATTAATATTATTGCTAATAATGTTTTTAGGCAAATTAGTTATGATTTTACTGAAGATAAATATTTGAGTTTAACAAAAAATACTAAAGATATTTTAAGAAAATTGGACCGTCCTATAACAGCAAAATTATATTACTCACCTATTCTTGGACAAAGAAATCCTGAGATACGGCAGATATTTGACCGTATCAAACTTATTTTAAAGCAATATAAAACTTATTCTAACGGAAAATTCGATTATAAAATTTATACCCCTTCTTTTTTAGATAAAAATGAAGACCGAGCCTTGGCTGAAGGGTTACAACCAATCCCTCTTATAGATATTAACCAAAATGCATTGTTTGGTATAAGCTTTTCAGATACCTTAATGAATAAAGCCGTTATTCCTTTCTTTTCAATAGAACGCTTGCCGTTTTTGGAGCAAGACCTGACAACAAATATTTATAAAATGCAGCACAAAAAGAAATCATTAGGTATATTGAGTTCTCTTCCCCTTCAAGGAAATGTGCGACAAGATAGTGTTCTCATGAATAAGTGGGAAATTGTTAAATATCTTGAAGATTTATATGATGTTAAATTTATCGAATCTCTTGAAGATTTTAATCAACAATTTGATGTGTTTATGTTGGTGCATCCTTATGGGCTTTCTGATAATATAATTGAAAAAATTAAACAACAGAAAAAAGTTTTGCTCCTTATGGACGTGGCAGATGATGCGTCAAGACTTTACTCTCCAATGGGGGGACAATTTATTACTTCTGATTTAGGTACTCTTTCTGACTTTTGGGGAATTCAATTTTATGATTTAGGTGTTGCTGCAGATTTTGACAATTCAATTATGGTTGATGAAACGGTTAATTATAAAACAAATCCTTCTTTTACACAGGATTTATTACAATTTAAAGTTACTCCTGATGATTTCAATCCGAATCATCGCACCACATTTAAACTAAATAGTATATTGTTCTCATCTGCGTCTATGATTATGCCTAAAGAAGGAACTGATGTTTTATACTTTCCTTTAATTAAAACAAGTAAAAACTCTGCTCTACTTAATGTCTTATTAGCTAAAAAAAGTAAAAGTCCACGTGAAGTTTTAGCTCAGTTTACTCCAGGAAACTCTGTTATTGTTATTGCAGCTGAGTTTTTAAGTAATGACCCTACTAGACCTTTTGATGTTATTGCTGTTGGAGATACGGATTTTATATATGATGATTTTTGGTCACGCTCGTCTAAATTTTTGGATACGACCTATCATATTCCATTATTTGATAGTGCTAATTTCATTCTTAACGCATTAGATTACTTAACTGATAACGACGATTTAATTACTCTGAGAGGAAAAACAGTTAGACGAAGACCTCTTTACCTTGTTGATAATATGCGCAAAATGAATTTATATAGGTATAAACTCAAGGAAAATGATATATTTAATGCTATTAATGCAGCTAAACAAAGTCTAGCTGAAGTAGTTGCTAAGAAAAATTTTGAAGAAAGAGATACTTTTAGCTCTGACGAATTAGCTGTTATTGGTAATATTCGTTCAGAAATTAATAACTTGCGACAAGAACTAAGCTCTCTTAAGCTTACAGCCAATCATGATATCGAACAACTGGATGTAAAAGTAAAATTCTTCAATATTTACTTTATTGCTACATTAATTGTTTTTGCTGTTATTGCATTTAATCTTTTTAAAAGAAAAGATATGTTACATAAAGTTACAGATATATTTTATTTTGATAAAAATCTATTGAAATTAGCTTTAACTGTTACGGCTATTGTTGCTTGTGCTTTGTTAAGTGTGTTTTTAGAAAATAAAAATAGTATTTCTGAATATGAAGATGTTCCTGTCTTTAAACACTTTAACCAGAATCTTAATGATGTTACGACTGTAAAATTTCAGAATACAGATGCAACATTAACTTTTGAAAAAATTGATGGAATATGGATACTTAAAGAGCATCCTGATTTACCTGTTTATCAAGAGAGAATCAGGCGTTTTCTTATCACTATAAGCACAATGACATACTATGAGAAAAAATCAGATAAAGTGGCAGATATGCAATATTTCGGATTTTCTCCATTGGAAAATAAAGCTTCTCCAATGATTTCTGTTGAACTCAATAATACGAAAGGAGAAGAAATTGCTGGTTTTGATGTCGGATGGTACGATATTGATTTAGGAAGAGGATCTAAATCGGCATTTATTCGTTTAAAAAACAAATTCCAAATTTGGTTAGTTGAAGCTGATTTTTATGATTTATCCTTAGATGTTAAAAATTGGACTTACAGTAGCTTGTGGAATTTACGTTTTGGACGCTTAATTAGTTTTAATGATGTAACTATCGATAAAGCGGTTATGAACTTAGCAAAAACGCTTTTAAATTCATATTATACAAATATTGAAGAAAAAATCAAAGCAAGTAAATTAGGCTCTGTACAAATTAAAGCTGAGTATAATAATCTCTTAGATATTGTTTTTTACAAATCTTCCGACAATAAATATTTTATTGAATATGTTTTCTTAACTCAACCATATGGAAAACATTTAGTATTTTTTGAAAAATATGTACGTGGAAAATTTTTACAAATATCTAGAGAAGTTTGGGAAGAAATAAAAAATGTTACAAAGTCAAAGTGATAATTTTTTAAAGAAATCAGCAGCTGTTGCCGGTGTTTCTTTGGCTATTATGCTTATCTGTCTGAAATTTTTTGCTTTCTTAAAAACAGATTCTTTGGCGATATTCTCATCATTGGCTGACAGTGTAACGGACTTATTTGCCTCAATGGTATCTTTTATAGCTGTGTATTTTTCAACAAAACCAGCATCTAAAAGCCATCGCTATGGTTATGGTAAGACAGAAGCTTTAAGCGCCTTTTTACAAGCAATTTTTGTTGGTGCTTCTGGCGTTTTTGTAATTATCGATGGTATTAAAAGACTTATTTCTCCTGTTGCTATTGAAAAAACAGATGTTGGTATTTTTATTATGTTATTCAGCATTTTTGCAACAGTTATCTTGGTTCTTTTTCAAACCTATGTAGCTAATAAAACTAATTCTTTGGCAATTAAAGCTGACAGAGCGCATTATACCGTAGATTTTTTAACTAACTCTACTGTGGTTATTTCATTATTGTTAGTTCATTTTTTGGGTTTTGTTTATTTTGATGTTATTGCTGCTTTATTTATATCAGTTTATTTACTTTATAATGCTTATGAGTTGGCTGCTGAAGCTATTGAACAAATTACAGATAAAGAATTGCCACCTGAAATTCGTCAAAAAATTCTGGACATTGTTCGTCAAAGTCAAGGAATTCACGGTATGCATGATCTAAGAACGCGAAGCCTTGGCGATATTTATTGTATTGAACTCCATCTGGAAATAGATGGCAAAATATCTTTATTTGAAGCTCATGAATATGCCGATGCAGTTGAACATAAGATTATGAATGAATTTCCTGGTTGTCAGGTTATTATTCATCAAGACCCTTATGGAATTCATGAAGATCGTTTGGATCACCAAATTGAAGGCTCTTGCCTGCTTTAATCATTTTATCCTTGATTCTTTTTAGATTTTAGCTGTCCACACGCGGCTAATATATCTTGTCCTCTGGCTACTCTTATAGGTGCTGCAAAGCCGGCTTTTTCCAGTATTTGAGAAAAAGCTTCGACATCTTTACGGTCACTAGGAGCAAATCCGCATCCCGGCCAAGGATTGAATGGTATCAAGTTAAATAAAGCTCGTATTTTATATTTCTTTAGTAAAGAGATTAATTCTTGCGCGTGTTCTGGCTTATCGTTAATATCTTTCAATAACAAATACTCAAACGTGATATATCGACTATGATCTCCTTTTTGATATTCTGAACATGCTTTCATTACTTCTTCAATGCGAAATTTATCATTTATAGGCATAATCAGAGATCTTATTTGATTGTTTGGAGCATGAAGAGATATAGCTAATCGTACGCCTGTTTTTTGCATAGCTTCAACAATTCTTGGGGCAATTCCTGATGTTGACATCGTTATACGTCGTCTGGATATTCCTATACCTTCACAATCAGTAATTATATTTAGAGCCTTTACAACATTATCCAAATTATTTAATGGCTCACCCATTCCCATCACAACAATATTTGACAAATAACGCGTTTCATCTGTCGGACTTGGCCATTCGCTATAAGCATCTCTTGCCACCATAAATTGTCCAACAATTTCCCCTACTGTCAAATTTCTTGTAAACTTTTGGCTTCCTGTGTGGCAAAAACGGCACCCCATAGCGCACCCTACTTGTGTTGATATACAGACAGCGCCTCTATCCTTTTCAGGTATGTATACCATTTCGACGCGTTCTTTATCGTTAAATTCCAAAAGCCATTTGTGAGTTTTATCTATTGATATTTGCTCTGCAACAATTTTAGGGCGTGTTATGGAATATTTTTCTTGCAAAGTATTTCTTAGATTTAATGATAAGTTACTCATCTCATTGAAATCTGTTACTCCGCGAAAATATATCCATTGCCAAAGTTGTTTGGCTCTGAATTTTTTCTCGCCCATTTTTTCAATTTCTTCGTATAGTTCTTCTTTGCTTAAATTTGTTAGTTCAATCTTGTCTGTCATTTATTTACACTTTGCACTTATTGCTTTATACGCATTACTAAAACCAGCTAATGAATATGTATCTTTCGTTTTTGTTCCTCTGGATGATGTTCCTTCTACAATCATTCTTTGACCTCTTTTCATCGCATCAACCAGTTTTTTATCTGTTGTGGAATCCGGCGCCCAAGCATTATCACCGTTTGTAAATAAATTATTGAAAGCTGTTGTACCTATTTTTACCACAACGTTTGAACCTTTTTTGTAGTCATATCCTGCTACAAAATTTACAACATTATAGCTTTTATCTGCTGGTCTATGGGTTACAACCGCATAGATATCACCTCTTTTCTTATAATTTCCTTCATCTTTTTTTGGGGTAGAAGCCATATAGCATACTAAATTTTTTCCTTCTTTATAAGAATATGCAATCCAATCTCCATATTCTCCTAATTCTGTAGGAACGCTGCTTGCATGAGCTGTTGTCGATAACATTATTGATACAAATAAAATTACATACTTTTTCATGATATTATTTCCTAAAAAAAACAACTTTGTTATACTATAATTAAGATATTTATAATAAACAATTAACAAGTTTTATAAAATCATAATACTAAAGGCTAAAAAATGTTTCATCCTGAATATATTAATCCCTCTAAATTAATTACTAATGCCGATATCTTAAAATTATTTGAGCTTGTTGAAAAACACGGGGGTGTATTACGATTTGTTGGTGGAGCTGTCAGAGATGCTATTGCTGGTTTTGAACGCTCTGATGTAGACTTAGTTACTGATATGTCGCCCTCTGAATTTTCAGATATGTGTATTGATGAGGGCTTAAAATGCGTACCGATTGGTATTCAATTTTTTACAACAGGTGTTATCATTAATAATAACTTCTTCAAAGTTACTTCTTTGTGTTCAGAAGAAGATAATGGTAAAGATGAATGGAAAAATGATGCTTCAAAACGCGATTTAACTATTAATGCTGTTTATGCTGACGACAAAGGAAATGTTTTTGATTATTATAATGGGATAAAAGATCTTGAACAAGGTAATATAAAATTTATAGGTTCTCCGCAAGAAACTATTGATGCTGATTATATCCGTATCATGCGATTTTTTAGATTTTGCGCAATGTTTGGAAAAAATATTGATCCTAAATCACTAAAAGCTTGCGTTAATAATCGAGAATTATTACATAAAGTTTCTTTGGAAAAAATTAAAGAAGAACTATTCAAAATCATTATGGCTCCCCATGCTGTTACTGCTTTGAAGCTTATCTTTGATAATAATATACTTGATTTTTTAATTGCTCCGCCAAAGAATATTGATAATCTATGTTTTCTTGACAGATTAGTTAGTAAGCTAGATATTCAGAAAAGTATTATTAGAAGAATTTATGTTATGTTTGAACCTGATGTAAAAAGAGCGGGAAGACTTGCTGATATTTTTAGATTAACAAAAGAACAAAAAGAGCATCTTATAGAGCTGTGTAAAGCTCATATATCTCTCAAATCCTTTAAAGACAATGTATCAATTCGACAGATTTTATTCAGATACGGAAAAGAAATTTGTGTTGATAAGTGGTTGTGCTTAAATTTAGATAGTCAAGACTTTAATTCCGTACAAAGCGTTTTAAATACACTGTACAATACAATTATTCCTATTTTTCCGCTTTCAGGCAAAGATCTTATTGAATTAGGTGCTGACACAAAACTCGTTGGTTTATATTTAGATAGTTTGAAAAAAGATTGGTTTGAAAATGGTTGTTTATCAGATAAAGAGGATTTAATCACAAAATACAAATCAATATTTTAAATACATTGTTATTCATTTTTCCCAATAAAAAATAGCAAAAACAATACCTTACAAAACTTCTTATTTTTTAACTTTTGAGACAGTATTTTTATTATTTTTGATACAACTCTCACAAAAATGGAACACAATACTCCACACTAAAAAAATCGCCTTTATCGGCTTCTTTGGGATAATACATATTTTTTTAGAGTGTCAAGACTTGTGTTTATAAAAAATTTCTTCCTTATAAAAAAAAAGCTTCTCTATTTATGAGAAGCTTTAGATTTTTATTTAATTATTTTTATTTCTTTCCAGTATTTCTAAAATCTGATTCAACTCTGATGGATTTTTATATTCTATAGTAACTTTACCTTTATCATTTTCACCGGCATTGATTTTTACTTTCATTCCAATATTTCTTGATAAATCTTTTTCAAGTTCTTTTAAGCTAGGATCTTTTTTAATACTTTTACTAATTTGTGTTAGAGCATTATTTTTTATCTTATTTACTAAATCCTCTGTCTGACGAACTGTTAATCCTTTTTCTACAATCTTTTTAGCAATTTCTTCCGCGTTATCTAAGCCAATTAAGGCTCTAGCATGCCCGGCACTCAAAACATTATTTTTTATCATTTCTTGAATTGATGCAGGTAAGCTTAATAATCTTAATGTATTTGTGATATAGCTTCTAGATTTTCCAACTATTTGCGATAAAGCCTCATGCGTATGCGAAAACTCATTTATCAAACGATTAAATCCTTCAGCCTCTTCTATCGCTGTTAAATTTTCACGTAGCAAGTTTTCTATCAAGGCAACCTCAAGAACTTCTTGATTATCTAATTCTTTTTCAATTACAGGAACTTCGTTTAAGCCTGCAATTTTAGAGGCTCTCCATCGACGCTCTCCAGCAATAATCTCGTATTTTTCTCCATTTTTTCTAACTAAAAGTGGTTGTAAAACCCCCTTTTCTTTAATTGAATTAACAAGAGCATCTAAAGCTTCTTGATTAAATTCTTTACGAGGCTGATATTTACTAGGCTCGAGATATTCAACCTTTACCGTTTTTATTCCTGTTTCAGATATGTCTCCAGTATTAATGCTATCCAGATTAAAGCTCAAATCATCTTCACCTAAAAGAGCTTCTAACCCTCTACCTAATCCATGCTTTTTATTCATTGACATATCTATATCTCCTTTTCTCTTTTTAAAACTTCTTTAGCTAAATTTAAATAAGCTTTTGCCCCACTACTCTTAAAATCATAAATTAATACAGGTTGCCCATGCGATGGAGCTTCTGAAATTCGAACGCTTCTAGGTATAACTGTTTTATAAACCTTTGTACCAAAATATTTTCTTACATCTGTTTCTACCATTTGACTCAGATTATTTCTTTTATCAAACATGGTTAAAACAATTCCTTGCAAATCTAATTTTGAGTTAAAATTCTTTTTGATGATATTAATATTTTTGATTAAATCAGTTAAACCTTCAAGTGCTAAAAATTCACTTTGCAAAGGAACTATTACGGAATCTGAAGAGACCAATGCGTTTATTGTAATTAAATTTAATGAAGGAGGACAATCTATTAAAATATAATCATATTTACCACTCAACACATTCAGCGCATTTTTTAATACGTATTCTCTTCTGTTTACATCTATCAATTCTATTTCTGCAGCAGCTAATGCTGGAGCTGATGGCAAAATATCAAATTTCTTTATATCCGTTTTTACAATAGCATCTTCAGCTTTGCAATTATTTATCATTAAATCATATGTTGAAAATAGGCATTTATTTTTGTTGATACCTAATGATGTTGTTGCATTACCTTGTGGATCCATATCCAAAATAAGCACACGCTTTCCGATAGCAGCCATTGCAGTAGCTATGTTTACAGCGGTTGTTGTTTTACCAACGCCACCTTTACGATTGGCTATAGATATAATTTTTACCATTACAATTTTCTCCTTAAATCGCTTATGCGTAAAATTTTTCCTACATCACTGGTATCACTATTGTAAATTTCATATTTATATAACCATTTTGTTAGAGCTTCATCATTTTCTAAATACCAATTTTCTCCTTTGGGTAAAATCAATCTTGTTTCTTTTTTGCAAAATGGTTTAGCATAATCTAAAAGTTTAGGAAGAGCAGCTAATGCTCTTGATGTAATCACATCAACTTTTCCAATATTTAATTTTTCGATTCTTTCTTGATGTATTTCCATATTTAACTTTAGTTGTTCGTTTACAGCATGCAAAAATGTTATTTTTTTACCAACACTTTCAACCAAATTTATTTGCAGATCAGGATAATTTTTTTGACATGCTATAGCTAAAACAACACCAGGAAAACCTGCACCAGAACCTAAATCCAATAATATTTTATCTTCATTTGTTATATATTTAATTAGCTGCAACGAATCAACAATATGACGTTCCCAGATTATTGTTTCTGTTGATTTGCTTATTAAATTAAATTTACTATTCCACTCCAAAACTAGAGCTTGATAGTTTTTTAATTTTTCATATGTTTCATGTGAAACATTATATTTTTTCTCTATATCAATCATACTCGTAATAATATTTTATGATTTCAGCTTTGTGTATTAAAAAATTAACTTATGAACATTAAATATTCAAACCTATTTTATATGCGGAGAATATGACCCCGCATATAAATTCATCTGATAATGTTAAACATTAATTGTTTTTCATATAACCCAAGATTGCCATAATTGCAGCGGGTGTAACACCAGATATACGAGAAGCTTCACCTATTGTTTCCGGACGAACTTTATCGAGTTTACTAACCATTTCTCTAGATAACCCTCCAATTTTGGTATAATCAATATCTTTTCTTATTTTTATTCCTTCATCTTTTTTGAATACTTCAATATCATTATTTTGGCGTTTCATGTAGCCAGCATATTTTGCCTCTATACATATTTGTTCAAAAACATCATCCGAAAGTTTTTCCAATTCAGGAAAAATTTCATTCACTGTTTCACGTGAAACACTGTCACAAGATAGCAAATTAAATATAGTTTTCTTACCACCTTCTTTCTTGATAGGGAGACTATATTTATCTATATCTTTCGATTGCAAATAAGTTTCTTTAACAAACCTTATAGCATTACTAAGTTCTTCTTTTTTTCTTTTAAATACACCGTATCTATTTTCACTAACACAACCAACTTGATGCCCTTTTTCTGTTAAGCGTAAATCAGCATTATCTGCCCTTAAATACAATCTATATTCAGAACGAGAAGTGAACATACGGTATGGTTCATCAACACCTTTAGTAATCAGATCATCAATCATTACCCCCATATACCCCTCACTTCTGTCTACAACAAATTCAGCTCCTTTATTTAAAGCATTCAAAGCAGCATTGATTCCAGCAATTACACCTTGCGCGCCAGCCTCCTCATAACCAGTTGTTCCGTTAATTTGTCCAGCTAAATACAACCCATCTAATTTTTTTACTTTCAGACAATGATTCAACTCTAAAGGATCAACATAATCATATTCAATTGCATAGGCATATCTGGTTATTTTCACATTTTCCAGCCCTTTTATAGTATGAATAAATTCTTCTTGAACATCAGCAGGAAGAGATGTTGAAATACCATTCGGATAGACAATATTTGTATTATATCCCTCAGGTTCCAAGAATATTTGATGACTTGTTCTATCAGCAAACTTTACTAATTTATCTTCAATACTTGGACAATATCTTGGACCCACTCCTGTTATCAAACCAGAAAATAGTGCACATTTAGAAAAATTATCACGAATAATTTTGTGTGTTTTTTCATTTGTTGACGTTATATAACACTCTATTTGAGGTTGTTCAATTTTTTCTGTTAAAAAAGAAAACGGCGTCGGATTTTCATCACCATTTTGTGTATCCAAAACACTCCAATTAATAGTATTACCATCCAATCTTGCAGGAGTTCCTGTTTTCAACCTTCCAACCTTAAGTCCAGCCGCTTTTAAATACGCTGTTATTCCCTTACAACTTACATCATTTACACGTCCACCAATTGATGTTTGATGTCCTGTAAACATAACACCATTAAGAAAAGTACCTGTTGTCAAAACAACAGATTCAGCGTAAAAACAATCTCCGGATTCAAGTTTAACACCTTTAATAACCTTATCTTCAATTATAAGATACTCAACAGCGCCTTCAATTATATCTAAATTTTCTTGTTCACTTAAAGCTTTTTGCATAAATTTTTTATATAAATCTCTGTCTGCCTGCGCTCTAGGGCCTCTTACCGCAGGCCCTTTTGATGAATTAAGTAAACGAAATTGTATACCGGCTTTATCTATTACCCGCCCCATCAAACCATCTAGAGCATCAATCTCTCTAACAAGATGCCCCTTTCCTAATCCTCCAATAGCAGGATTACAGGACATTTCGCCTATTGTCGCTATTTTATGCGTTATTAATGCAGTTTTTGCTCCCATTCTCGCCGCTGATGCACACGCTTCACATCCAGCATGCCCTCCACCTATAACTAACACATCATACTTATTCATTTTATTTTAAATCCTTATTTTAACAAAAATTTTGTAGTGATTTTAATGTAATTGCAGTATTTTTCAAGCATATTATTTATATTTTTTTATTTTGTACTAAAATATATTTTATTGACATATAAAACTTTTGATTTATTTTATTATTATATTCAATTTTTAATAGGTGTATTATGAATTATAATATAGAAACTTTAACTTCAAAAAAATATCTAATTATAAAAAATATACTAAATAATTCTTTTGATAAAAAAATCTTTAATAAATTAGATACACTTGTTTTATCAAAATGCTTTGATAATGCATATGAATATTCTATAATGGAAAATATAGAGCGAATCAATTGCGATGACTTATCAAGTCATGACATCTTAAATATATTAGAAAATTTTATATATTCCGTTCAATATAAAACGATATTAAATGGTAGAGAATTGTTTGAATTAGTTAAATTATCATTATTACCAACAAAGAAACTTAATAAAGTTATTTCCAGTGATTTATACTTAAAAATAGCATCATATTTAAAATATGTTTCACATGAAACAAAGCTAATTAGTTTTGACTTTTTAATTTTAAGAATTGTTGATAATTTTTTATTAAAAGTTAATAATATCAACAATAAAAATTTATCTGAATTTTATTTAGCGTTAAAAAATTCTATATATGAAAAAATGATTTCTTTTTCTTATATCAATGAAATAAAAGAAAAAGAAGCAACTATGTTGTGTTGGGTTGATATGCTTTTATCTGCTGTTATAAAAAAAGAAATAGATATTTCATCATTTATTTTAATTACAAAAAAAATTTTAATAATAACTCAAAATTCTTTATATCTTCTTTGGAAATTGGCGAATTCTATAAATTATATTTTATCACAGAACGATTTTTTAGATTTATCTAGCTTAAAAGAATATAAAAAAATATTAGAAAAACAAATAGAAAATAGATATACTTATGCAAATATTTCTACTAATGAATTGCAAAATATTATGATTAATCTTCTTGCAAATCAGAACATTGTAAAAGATGATTATTATTATTTTTTTGATGCGTTGAGTTCAATAGCTACGCAATCTGAAAAAAATAAATTCTTTTGTATTCAATTATGCGAATATATTGTCTATTATAATAATAAAAAGCGCATATTTTCTTATAGATTTATTCGCAAATATTTTATAGACATTATTCTTAAATTATTTAATAAAAATGATATAATACAGATAAAAATCAAAGAGCTCAATTTACTAATCAATCTATGGTTTAATGATATCTTTTTTTGTTTTGAAAAAAAAAGAATTTTACAAGGTATTTTAAATATATTAAAATCTATAAATTCAAAAACTTTTAAATTAAATCATAATAATTTTTACAAATATTGTGAAGCATTAGACTATATGCTTGCCTCAGATTCCGATTATAATATAACAGATATTATTGATTTTTTAGCTTTTGATAATGGTAATAAAAGTAGAATATCTAAGCATTTCAAACTGCATCAATCAATTTCTTCATTTTAAATACACCGTTATTTACCAATACAAAAACTACCAAATATTTTATCTAAAATTTCATTAACTTCAACACTACCTGTAATTTTTCCAATAGCCCTGCAAGCTAGTCTTATATCTTCAGCAGCTAGCTCAATTTCTTTATTTAAATTGAAAATTTCAATATTTTCTAAACATTCTTCTAAGGCCTTCCTATATCTTATTCTTGTTATTAGATAGTTTGACGTTGTAGAAAAACTGTCTTTAATCGTTTCAATAATACTATTCGTTAACTCATCAATTCCTTGATTATATTTAGCTGAGATTTTTATATGTTTTTTATCATCTATATTATTTATTTGCTCAGAAGTTAGTTTATCAATTTTATTGGCTACATAAAAAACTTTTCCGTTATAATCTTTTAGTACTTTAAATTCACTGTTCAAATTTCTTGAAGCATCATATAATGCTATTACTATATCAGCATCAGAAATTTTTTCTTTTGCAATTTCTATCCCTTGTTTCTCAATAGGGTTCTCGGTTTCTCTAATTCCAGCAGTATCAGTTATTATTACTGGATACCCACCCATGTCTAGATTTATATCAATTGCATCGCGTGTTGTACCAGCTATATCTGAAACAATTACAGCATTTCTTTTAACAAGAGCATTTATTAAACTCGATTTTCCAGCGTTTGTTTCCCCAGTAATTACTATTCGAAAACCATTTCGCAATCTTTCATTAACATTATTTTGTTGCAAATGTTTTTCAATTTCATTTTTAACTTTAAATACAGTGTTTAAAATATTTTCAGATAAATTTTCAGGAATATCTTCTTCAGGAAAATCTATAAAAGCTTCTAGATAAGATAGTACTTTAACTAAATTCTCTCTCCAAGTAGAATATAATGTTCTCAAATTTCCTTCCATCTGATGCAAAGCATATTTCTGTTGCATAGTTGTTTCAGCATCAATCAAATCAGCAAGACCTTCAGCTTCGGTTAAATCCATCTTTTGATTGTAAAAAGCTCTTTTAGAAAATTCTCCAGGTTCTGCTAAGCGAACATTATCTAATTTGCTTAATTCATTTAGTATACTAGTTAAAACAGCTTTTGACCCATGACATTGTATTTCTGTAACATCTTCACCTGTAAAAGAATGAGGTGCTTTGAAGTATAATACTAAAGCTTTATCTAACAATTCCTTTGTTTCTTTTTTTCTAATCGAAGTGAAATAAGCATGGCGTGGTTTAATCATGGAAACATTTATATCTGACATTTGCGATATAATATTTAAAACTTCAGAGCCTGAAATTCTAATGACAGCCACACCGGATTTTCCATATACAGTTGATAACGCATATATTGTAGATGAAGACATTTTTACTCCTTTTCATTTTTTCTTATTTGTATACATTTTTTTTACATCTTTAACAATAAAATTCTTTTTAGAGCTTATGTAAGCTTTATCGTTTTTATGTCTTATTTACTAGCTAATGTATACTATAAAAAGTGTAAAATGTCTTTAATTTTTTTCTATAAAAGAGCATAATGCATTTTTATAGAATTTTTTTAGTATTTCTTGAATATACTAAATTTATAATCTTAATATTTTATTCCCTCAATATTAGCTATTCATATTATCAAAGAAATCTTTATTGTCTTTTGATTGACGCAACTTATCGAGCAAAAATTCCATACCATCAGTCATTCCCATTTGCATCAAGACGCGACGCAGTACCCACATTTTAGTAAGTGTTGCTTTATCAACTAGCAATTCTTCTTTTCTGGTTCCTGAGCGTGTTATATCGATAGTTGGGAATAAACGTTTATCTGTTAATTTTCTATCCAAGATAATTTCAGAATTGCCAGTTCCTTTAAATTCTTCAAAGATAACTTCATCCATTCTTGAACCAGTATCAATTAAAGCTGTTGCTATAATAGTTAAAGATCCCCCTTCTTCCACATTGCGGGCGGCACCTAAAAGCCTTTTTGGACGTTGTAAAGCATTAGCATCGACACCACCAGTTAATACTTTTCCAGATGATGGTAAAACTGTATTATATGCACGTCCAAGTCTGGTTATAGAATCCAATAAAATTACGACGTCTTTTTTAGTTTCTACAAGACGTTTAGCCTTTTCTATAACCATTTCAGCAACTTGTACGTGACGAGCAGCTGGTTCATCAAAGGTGGATGATATAACTTCACCTTTTACAGAACGTGTCATATCTGTTACTTCTTCCGGACGTTCATCAATTAATAAAACTATTAAGTAAATTTCCGGATGATTTACAGCTATCGCATGCGCAATATTTTGCAACATAACGGTTTTACCTGTTCTTGGAGGAGCAACTATCAATCCACGTTGTCCCTTCCCCTGAGGTGAAATTAAATCTATAACTCTTGTTGTATAATCTTTTTCACCGCAAATAATATCAAAATTTAATTTTTCTGTTGGATACAAAGGGGTTAAATTATCGAAATTTATGCGCAATTTAGACTTTTCAGGATCATCATAGTTAATTGTATTTATTTTTGTTAGCGCAAAGTATCTTTCATTTTCTTTTGGTGCTCTAATTTCACCTTCAACAGTATCTCCTGTTCTTAATCCGTATTTTTTAACTTGTTGAGGTGATACATATATGTCGTCTGCAGATGCTAAATAATTTGATTTTGATGAGCGTAAAAAACCAAAACCATCTTGCATTACTTCAATAACGCCATCGCCATATAAAATGTGATCATCTTCTGCAACTTTTTTCATGATGGCAAAAATTAAGTCTTGAACACGCATTGATGAAGCGTCTTCAACTCCCAGCTCTTCAGCTTGGCTCAAGAGTTGTTTGGGAGATTTATCCTTTAAATCTTTTAAATGCATGGATTAAACCTATTTGGTAAGAAATTTTTAAGAATTAAATGTTAGTTTCTTTATAAGTGATTTTTTTAAGATGTCAATTTAAAATGTTTTTTTGGATGTTTTGATTATTTTTAGCAAGAGGATTATTTTTTTAGGTGATACAGAAAAGTTATAAACAAGAAAAATTGCCAAACATTTATTTTTAAATAATTTTTTTGTTATTTGTTTATTCTTGTTAATTGTGTTGATAACTTTTTTGTAAACAGTTTTTTGCAGATTTTTTAGGTCTTGTTTAAAAGGTTGTGTAGGACTCCAAAAATTTGTTTTAAAATCAAATTTTTGATTAAATCTGTTTTCTTGTGTATAAAAGATACTTATCAACATATTTCACAAGTAGGTATAATGGTCTAAAAAATGTTTATAACTTGGGTTTATTTTTTTGCTTAATGGTGATTATTTGTTAAATGTTTTTTAAACGTTATAGTTATGCACAGATGTTTTTCCATATGTGTATAAAAAAAGCTTTTTTGAGGAAAAAATGATTTTTGTAGCAATTACAGGCTCTATCGGATGTGGTAAAACAACAGTATCTAACCTTTTGCGAAATTTAGGCTATTTGGTGTATGACGCTGATAAATGGGTTAGGGTTTTGTATTTAAAAAAAGATTTTTTGAGGGAAATTCAAAAATATTTTCCGCAAGTTTTTAAAAATAATGTTTTTGATAAAAAATTATTGCGTTCAATTGTTTTTAAGAATCCTCAACAATTGAAAATTCTAGAGAATTTAATTCATCCTTTTTTGACACAGAGATTGAAACAAATTCTTAGATATCGTCGTAATGAGGGAATCGTTTTTTTTGAAGCTCCATTGTTGTTTGAATTGGGATGGGATAAGTTTTTTGATTATGTTATTGTAACAGATGTTGCTTATGATATTCAAAAAGAACGAGTTATGAAACGTGATAAAATTTCTGAAGAGGAATTTGTTCGTATTAATGCTTTACAAATGCCTCGATGTGACAAAATTTGTCGTGCGGATATAGTGATTGATACAGGTGTGGATTTGGATAAGTTAAGAAGAAATATTGTACTGATGTTGGGAGTTTTTTGATATGCAAGGTATTCGTGAAATTGTTTTTGATACGGAAACGACTGGATTTGATCCTGAAACAGGAGATAAATTAGTTGAAATTGGTGCTGTTGAACTTATTAATCATGTTCCAACCGGAAGAACATATCATCAATATATAAACCCAGAAAGAGAAGTACCTGAAGAAGTTGTTAAAGTCCATGGGTTAACGACGGAATATTTAAAAGATTTTCCAAATTTTGCAGCGGTTGCTCAGGATTTTATCGATTTTGTCGGTGATGATGGTATTTTGGTGGCGCATAATGCAACATTTGATATGAAGTTTATTAATTTCGAGCTTCGTCATCTCGGATTTGAAGGATATAGCTGGGATAGAGTGATTGATACTTTGGAAATTGCAAAAAACAAATTTCCAGGGCAACGAAATAATTTGGATGTACTTTGCAAAAGATTTGGAATTGATAATTCAGCTAGAACATTTCATGGAGCTTTACTTGATGCTCAATTATTGGCAGAAGTGTATTTGGAATTACTGGGGGGAGCTGAACCGTCAATGGAATTGGATGCTGTTCCTGTAGCTAGAAGAGAGCGACATGTAGAGGCAAAAGAAGTGCAGCGAGTTTATAGGGAACCGAGAAATTTTCCTTTAACAGAGGAGCAAATTGATTTGCATCGAGATTTTTTAACACAAAATATCAAAGATTCCCTTTGGCTTTCTGATGAAAAAAAAGAAGAGGCGGTTCAGTAATGTTTTATTTTTCTAATGTAAAAGGACGTAAAGTCTTAAAATCGGATTTGTTAAATGACGTGGAACATTTTTTTACGACACGCGAGTTATGTCTTTTTGCAAAAGAAGAAGATATGTCTGATAATAGGAATTTGGTTGAAAGTTATTTAGGGCAGAAAATGGCAACCAACCAACCTGTTCATGGTACGCATATTGCAACAGTTGAGAATGATAAATTTTTTTATAATAAGACCGATGGTTTGCTTATTTCTAAAGGGCAAGCGGCTTTAATGAATTTCGGTGATTGTGTTCCGATAATTTTTTATGCAAATAATAAAGGAGTTATAGCTCATGCCGGTTGGCGTGGAACAGTTCAAAGTATGGCGAAAGTTGTTGTTGAAAAGTTGATAAATGAGTATGAGGTTAACACTCAAGACATTAAAGCTGTTATTGGACCTGCAATTTGTTCTAGATGCTATGAAGTAGGGCAAGATGTTTTTGCTCAGTTATATAAGACAGTTGTTAATCATTTTGAGGGTTTTTATCAAAAGGGCAATAAGTATTTTGTTGGGCTTAAAGAAATTAATAAACAACAATTGCTAGAATGTGGAGTTGAGCAAATAGATGTTTGTCCTTATTGTACAGCCTGTGGCGAAAAATTATTTTATTCTTATCGTTTTGAGAAAACAGGATATAGACATAGTGCTGTTTTGAAATTGTAATTATTTGTATTGCTTTTTTGTGTTTTTTATTGATTTTATTTTGTTTTATAAATGTTTGTTAAAACAAGGTGAAACCGTAAGTTTTTGCTTGAATATTCTTTTTTAGTAGTATAACTTCTTTGAAGAATTAATCGTTCTGCCGTGGGAACTTTTTAATGGAGTTTCGTACGGTTGTTTTTAACTAATAAGCTGATAGGAGCTGAATAACCATGAGTAAATGGGTTTATACATTTGGTGATGGCAAAGCCGAAGGCGATGCCAGCATGCGTAACCTCCTCGGCGGTAAAGGTGCTAACTTGGCCGAAATGAATAAGGTCGGTTTGCCTGTTCCTCCAGGATTTACTGTTACAACTGAAGTTTGTACATATTATTACAATAACAATAAGACTTATCCTGCTGATTTGAAAGATCAAGTGAGAGCAGGTGTTGCTCATGTTGAAAGTATTATGGGCAAAAAATTTGCTGATGCAAATAATCCGTTGTTATTCTCTGTTCGTTCCGGTGCAAGAGTTTCTATGCCGGGTATGATGGATACTGTTTTGAACCTTGGTTTGAATGATGAAACAGTTAAAGCTTTGGCTAAAGCTTCCGGAAGCGAAAGATTTGCTTATGACTCTTATCGCCGTTTCTTGCAAATGTTCTCTGACGTGGTTTTGGGGGCTGATTTGGATTTGTATGAAGAAGCTTTGGATAATATGAAAAAAGCTAAAGGATATAAATCTGATACAGATTTGACTGCTGATGACCTTAAAGAATTAGTAAAAGAATATAAAGAAATTGGTCAAAAAATTGGTAAAGTAGTTCCTCAAGATCCTTGGGAACAATTGTGGGCTGGTATTGGTGCTGTATTTGGTTCTTGGATGGTTGATCGTGCTATTACCTATCGTAAATTAAATAACATTCCTGGTGACTGGGGAACAGCCGTTAACGTTCAAACCATGGTATTTGGTAATGCTGGTGACGATTGCGCTACTGGTGTTTGCTTCTCTCGTGATCCTGCTACTGGTGAAAATGTTTATTATGGTGAATATCTTGTAAATGCTCAAGGTGAAGACGTTGTTGCTGGTATTCGTACTCCGCAACCTATGGCCTCTAAGGGAGATGGTACTTCTTTGGAAGAAAAATGGCCTCACCTCTATAAAGAATTAGTAGATGTTCGTAATAATCTCGAAGCTCACTATAAAGATATGCAAGATATGGAATTTACTATTGAACATGGTAAACTCTGGATGTTGCAATGCCGTAATGGTAAGAGAACTGCTGCTGCTGCTGTTCGTATGGCTGTTGAAATGTATGAAGAAGGTATGCTTTCTAAAGAAGAAGCTATCATGCGCGTAGGTGCTGATCAACTTGATCAATTGTTGCACCCAATGCTCGATCCTAAAGCTGAAAAGAAAGTTATCGCTACAGGTCTTCCTGCTTCTCCTGGTGCTGCTGTAGGTCGTGCTGTGTTTAATGCAGAAGATGCTGAAGCATGGGCTTCTCGTGGTGAAAAGGTTATCCTTATTCGTAATGAAACTTCTCCTGAAGATATTGGCGGTATGCATGCTTCTCAAGGTGTGATTACAGCTCGTGGTGGTATGACTTCTCACGCTGCAGTTGTTGCTCGTGGTATGGGTACTCCTTGCGTTTCCGGTTCTACAGATATTGTTATTGATTACAAAGCTAAAACAATGTCTACTAAATCTGGCGTTGTAATTAATGAAGGTGATTGGGTTTCTTTGGATGGTGCTAAAGGACAAATCATTGAAGGAAAAATTCCAACAGTTCAAGTTGAAATGACCGGTAATTTTGGTAAATTGATGACTTGGGTTGATGAAATCAAAACTATGAAAGTTCGCGCTAACGCTGAAACTCCAAAAGATGCTAAACAAGCTCGTGATTTTGGTGCTGAAGGTATTGGTTTGGCTCGTACAGAACATATGTTCTTTGATGCTAATCGTATTGCTGATATGCGTGCTATGATTTTGTCTGATAACGAAGAAGGTCGTCGTACGGCTTTGGCTCGTTTGTTGCCATATCAAAAACAAGATTTTATTGACTTGTTTACAATTATGGATGGTCTGCCAGTTACTGTTCGTTTGTTAGACCCACCGTTGCACGAATTCTTGCCGCATACTGATGCTGAAATGAAAGAATTAGCTGATAAAATGGGTATGACTTTGGAACAAGTTAAAACTCGTTCTGAAAAATTGCACGAACAAAACCCAATGTTAGGTCACCGTGGTTGCCGTTTGGCTGTTACATATCCGGAAATTGCTGAAATGCAAGCTACAGCTATCTTAGAAGCAGCTTTGGAATGCCAAGAAAAAGGTATTAAAGTAACTCCGGAAATTGAAGTTCCTTTGACAGGTTCTAAGAAAGAGTTGGATATCGTTAAAAATGTTATTGATGAAACAGCTCAAAAAGTATTTGCCGCTAAAGGTAAGAAGATTGACTACCTTGTTGGTACAATGATTGAATTGCCTCGTGCAGCTTTGATGGCTGAAGAAATTGCAGAATCTGCAGGTTTCTTTGGTTTTGGTACAAATGACCTTACTCAAACAACTTTGGGCATGAGTCGTGATGATACTGGTGCTATCTTAGATGAATATAGAGCTAAAGGAGTGTATGTTGCAGATCCTTTTGCGTCCATTGATGTTGATGGTGTTGGTAAATTGGTTCGTCGTGCAGCCGTTCATGGCCGTATGACAAATCCTGATTTACACTTAGGTGTTTGCGGTGAACACGGTGGTGATCCTGCTTCTATTGAATTTTTCAATTCTGTAGGGTTGGATTACGTTTCTTGTTCTCCATTCCGCGTACCTGTTGCTCGTTTGGCTGCAGCTCAAGCTGCTGTTAAACAAAAAGGACAACCTAAAGCTGTTGATGCTGCTAAAGAAGGTTGCTGTTGTAAGAAAGCTTGCTAATTATTTAGTTTAGCTCATATGGAACCCCGCTCTAAACAGAGTGGGGTTTTTTGTATATATCTTTTATTTTTATTTGATTAGATTTTTTATTCACAGCATTATGTTTATAGATGTAAAGCTTTTGCTTTTTATTTTGAGTTGTTTTTTAGGGAGTTTGAAATGAATAAATTTGAAAGTATTGTTGAAACGGTTAAAAAAGAAGCGCTTAAACTTAAGGATATTGAAAAAGACAAAGCTGTCGCTAAACAGATTTGTCTGGATTTAAAAAATGAAATTTTAAAACTTAAAGAATTAGATGCAGATAAATTTAAAAATGCATTTAATAGTTATTTTGTTGAATATTTAACAAAGAATTATTTGACATTTGATGGTAGAGTTTCTCGTCGTCAATATTGGATGTTTGCTTTGTTTTCTAGCTTGGTTAGTTTTATCATTGGTTTAATTGGAGGAATTATTCCTGTTTTAAGTATTCTTTCTTTACTCTATGTTTTGGCTCTAGTTGTTCCTAGTGTTGGTTTAGGTATTCGTCGTTTGCACGATTTAGGTTTGTCAGGATGGTTCTTTTTGATTGCTCTTATTCCATATATTGGTGGTTTGTTTTTAGTTGTTTTATTCTGCATTCCTGGAGAAAATAAAGCTAATGAATATGGCAATAAATAAGAAGAGCTTTGTTGTCATAAAAGTAGCGCCACTTAAAAAGTGGCGCTTTTTTGTATTCTGAAAACCACGCGTTAGACGCGTGGTTCAGTAAAGCTTATAGCGGTGAGGATGACAAAACGCTCC
>CALXTN010000002.1 GCA_944391405.1 uncultured Alphaproteobacteria bacterium
GACTGCGAAAAGGAGATTTTTTTTTTTTTTTTTAAGGAGAGTAATCCATAATAAGCCTTAATCAATCAGAGTAACCAATATTTCTTCAATTTTCCGTTTGTTTAGGCGAGTGATTTTAAATGAGAAATTTTGATACGTCAGCACAATATTCTTCTTTTCAGAAGGGAATTCGTTGGAAAGAGAGAGTAAAAATCCGGCAAATGTGTCATAATCACCATCGGGTAAATGAACGTTAAAATATTCTTCCACATCTTCAATAGGCGTATTACCGAGAACGAGCCAACTCTTTTCATCTTTTGGGGTAATATCTGGAGAAGCCGGAGGAAGAGAGTTGTCATCTTCCAATTCCCCGACAATTTCTTCTAACAAATCGTTCATGGTAACAATACCTTCCACCCCGCCGTATTCATCCACCACAACGGCAAAATGATTTCTGGATTTTTGCATCAACGCAAACAATTCGTCAATTGGCAGCGTTCCACGAATAAACTGCGCCGGTTTAACGGCTTTTTGAAAAACCGCCTGCCGTCCTTCGTTTTTAAATTTAAAGAAATCTTTGATATGAAGCGTCCCAATAATACCATCAATATTTTTATCGCAAACAGGATAAACCGAAAATCGCGAAGCAATCATACTCTTTTCCCACTCATCAAGAGAGGATTCAGTATTAAGAAAAGAAATATCCAATCTGTGTGTCATAACTTTTTCAGCCGTTTTATCATCAAATTCAAAAATATTATGGATAATTTCTTTTTCCATATCGTCAATAGCGCCGTTTTCACTGCCAACGTCAATCATAATACGAATTTCTTCTTCGGTAACATTTTCTTTATTGGCATCGGGATTTATCCCAAGACTTTTAAGTACAAGATTAGTAGAGGCCGTAAGCAACCACACCAAAGGTGCAAAGATTTTTGCAATAACGTAAATCATCCCAGACATTGCAAGTCCAATTTTCTCAGCGTGCTGCATAGCAATTCGCTTAGGAACAAGTTCGCCTAAAATAAGGGTAACATAAGATAAAATTAAAGTAATTCCTATAACTGCTAAAACATCTAATTTCGCAGGAGACATTGTAGCACCATGAGCAATCATCCAATCAACAATTCTATCAGAGAAATTGTCTGCAGCAAAAGCACTTCCAAGAAAACCTGCAAGAGTAATACCCACTTGAATGGTAGCTAAAAATTTTGCCGGCTGAGAAGTAAGAGATACAAGTCGTTGTGCGCGTTTATCACCACTTTCTGCTAACCGTTTTAATCGAACATCATTGATTGAAATAACGGCAATTTCAGCACAAGCAAAAATTGCATTCAACAAAATTAAAAAAGCTTGGAATAATAATAGTTCAAGCACGGTATAGTCAGACATAAACAGTATCCAATCATTATTTGTGAATTTATACTCCAAATCTAGCGGAAGAATTTTCCTTTTTCAAGGGAAAATTTGATTTGTTATGCAAAGAGAGATATGTTATGCACTGCGACTTTTGCAGGTAAGTAACCGCTTTTTTATTTGTTCAGCCAGAGGTTCTTCTTTTTTGTGCCATAGAATCTGATTATTCTCTTTATCCCATGCAATCCCTACGAAACCTGCTTGTGAAAGTTTTATCATTTTATTAAATAATGCAGGCATATTTCTGTGCACATCAGATCCTAGATCCAAACGATAAGTATGAGATAGAGAAATATCGGTTGTCGGTTTTTGTAAATCTTTTTTCAAATAAATAACTTCAGCGTGGTCTTCAGGATCAAATCCAACTTTAGCAATTTGCATGCCGTATTGTATGGCATTAACCCAGCTTGCTGGATTGTCAGCAGCAATTTGTGTGATAGCAATTTTGCGTCCATGGTCTAAAGCCACTTGCTCACGAATTCTGAGCATTTTTTTCATCAATCCGATTCCTCTGTATTCCGGATCAACCAAAACAGCTTTGAAAACAGCCAAATCAGAGTTCTTATATTCTTGAGCAAATTCTTCCAAATCTCTGCGATCATTATCTCCCGGCAAAGACAAAATGGATTGCGAAACCAAGCGATCTTTATCATAAAGGCCAAAAACATACATATGGTCACTTTTTAAAGCGTTACTAAAGTCATCAATAGTACGGTGTAGAATAAAATGTTGCTCATCAGGTTTAAACCCAGAGATAATCTTATCTTGCAGGTCAATTAAAGCCTTCAAGTCTTCTGCGGTCATTTCAAGCTTTTTTAAGGTTAATTCTATGTTTTTATCAGCAGACATCATTATTTTCCTATTTCAAATTTTTTACAAAAAAAGGATTTGAAAAAATCAAATCCTGCGGTTAATTTCGGTACTCCTAAAGAAAGGCGGCAAAATTCATCGTCGCAGGAAAAGCAGACGTCTGCTACGTCGGAAAGACTTTTGTAAAAAACAATTTAACATTACACTTGCTTTCAATTAAAAATTTATTCTAGAATAAAAGATAATATTGAAATTGTCAAATAAATTTTCAGGATAAAGTAAAATGTCGGAACTTATTGATTTGTGTAAAAAGTTAGTCTGCTTTGAAAGCGTGGAAAATAACACCGATGGTGTATTTGATTTTATGCAAACATATTTGCAAAAAGCGGGATTTTCTGTTGAACTTATTTATTGCTCATCAGAAGATGGGCAAAAATCTTTGCCGGCACTATATGCTTCAATCGGGCAAGGTAAGAAACATTTTCTTTTTAGTGGGCACTTAGATGTGGTTCCTGCAGGGGATTCCAGTAAATGGCGCTTTTCACCGTTTGCTGCTGAAATAGCAGATGGAGTCTTATATGGCCGAGGAATAGCCGATATGAAAGGGGGAGTGGCAGCTTTTGTTATAGCGGTGATTGACTTTATTAAAGCTCGAAATTTTGATGGTCAAATTAGTCTACTTTTAGCATCTGATGAAGAAACAGCTTCAATTGAAACAACGAAAAAAACTCTAGAAATTTTGGCGAGACGTGGAGAAAAATTTGATTTTTCTTTGGTAGGAGAACCATCCAATCCCAATAAGCTGGGGGAGGAAATTAAAATTGGTCGACGAGGCGATGTTGTTTTGAATATCACTTCTTTTGGGGTGCAAGGACATACGGCATATCCGCATTTGGCTGAGAATCCTATTCATCATTTATTGGAGTTGCTTAATAAACTTAAAAATCATAAATTTGATGTAGGAAATGAATTTTTTGGTCCATCAACTTTGCAGATAACGACGATAGATGTAGGAAACAAAGCTTCTAATATGATTCCCGAAAAAGCTTTTGCACAAATAGACGTTCGATTTAACAGCGAGCAAACTGCGCAAAAAATTATTTCCAAGGTGCAGGAATATATTGCTAAAACAGAGGGGAGGTTTGAGCTAAAAGCTGAGATAATCGGAGAAGCGTTCTTATCACCAAAAGATGATAATGTGGAAAAACTTTGCGCAATTATTACTGAGGTTTGCGGTATAACACCTGAATATTCTACTGGAGGCGGAACATCTGATGCCAGATTTGTGGCTAAATATTGCCCTGTAGTGGAGTTTGGTTTGACTAATGCAACTATTCATAAACTTAACGAATGTGAAAAAACAGAATACATCGAAAAATTGAAAATTGTCTATGAAAAATTTTTGAACAGCTTTTTTGATGTAAGATAAAAAAATAAAAGTCCCTATTTATTTTGAGTATTACAGGAAACTTATTCTATAAATATATATAAAGCATCCTTGTAGTCATCTCTAAGGTTTTTGGTAATTACAAAAAACATCTCTCAGGCTATCTGGAAACTTGTGCTAACACTAATATTATTAAAAATACAAAAAAGCCCTTGAATCTCAAGGGCTAGGAAACTGGTGCCGACACACGGACTCGAACCGCGGACCCACTGATTACAAATCAGTAGCTCTACCAACTGAGCTATGTCGGCATCGCTGACGAAGAAACTTATATACGAGCCTTTTTTGATTGTCAACAATTTAATTTTAATTTTTTCACATTTTTTTATTTAGCTTTTGGATAATTTGAATAAAATAAATAAGAAAGCGAGGAAAAATGACCCCAGAAGAAATATTATCTCATATTCGTAATGTTAAAGATTTTCCGAAAAAAGGTATTATATTCAAAGATATTACCACGGCTCTTAGAGATGCAAAAACATATAAAGCAATCATAGATAATTTGCATGAACAAATAAAAGATATGGATATAGATTATGTTGCCGCAATTGAGAGTAGGGGGTATTTAATCGGAGCACCGTTAGCATATCAAAAGGGAGCGGGTTTGGTTATTATCCGTAAACCTGGGAAATTACCAGCAGAAGTTATCCGAGAGGAATATGCGTTGGAATATGGAACAGACGCCTTAGAGATGCACAAAGATGCAATTGAAAAAGGTAAAAAAGTTTTAATAGTTGATGACTTGCTTGCCACCGGAGGAACAATTAGAGCTGCAGATAAAATTATTGAAAAGGTGGGAGGCAAGGTTGCAGGATACTTATTTTTAATTGAGTTGACAGAGTTATCTCAAGGATTAGAACTAAATGCTCCGATTATAAGTTTGATTAAATGCTAAATTTTTTCAACAGATAAAATAAAGTATTGACAAACAGTATACTTTTTCTCTAAAATAATCCAAGGTTTAAATAAAAAGGAAGAAAAGGCTAATTAGATGACAGCCGTTAGCAACTATATCAGATTGGGAAGTGCTTTAAGCGCATTGCGTTTGCAAGCGTCTTCTTTGTTGCTAATTCTTCCCCTCATTATGATTGCTCTCCTTATTAGCTATTTGCTCTAAGTGCTTTTCGCTTAAGCTTAAAGCCCGAACACTTAGAGGACAAAAAAGAGGGCTTTAAGATATCAATAGGAAATATATAACAAAAAATCATACAATGAGGAACAAAATGTCAAATAATTTAAATAAAAATAAGCCAAGTTCTGTAAAAGTTCCAGAAGCCGTTGCTACTACAGAAAAAGCCTTTGCTGATTATTTTGAAATAATCGGTCGTAAAAGTTTTAAACAATTCTATTATGATTGGCATATTGATGCAATGATAGAACCTTTTGCCGAATTAGCAGAATATTTTCAACGCCATTATCCAGAAAAAACAAGTGAACATTTTGATAATTTTGTAAAAGAATACACAGAGAGTGTAAACAACTATAATATAGATTGTGAAAGATTTTGCTCAGTAAAATCAGGAATTCAGCATAAAGATGCAGAATTATCTGCAATAATAGATAAAATTGAAACATTTAGTTTTGAATTTCGTCAATTTGCTTATAGTTTTATGAGTGAAAGCGATTATGTTACAGAGTTTGGTAATTGGACATACAAACCAAACTATCCATATTCTCATATGCATGGTCTAGCTATTTCCGTTGATATCTTAAATAAAATTTCTGAACACTATAATTCTTTTAATAATGAAAAAGTTGCTGAAAAAACTCGTTTTATAACAGATAACTATTTACGAGTAAATATAGCTAAAGATTATCGTTATAACGAAAGATATAGTTACGGATATAGAAAGCAATCGACACAGAGATTTGTTTCCTTGCGCAATCAAATGAGTGATGAATACAAAACAGATCAATACCGCGATTATAAAGAGAAATTTCAAATAGAAACAATGTCGGGAATGAGTTATGGAAGATATCGTCCCAATGGATTCGAATTAGAATTTTATGTGCCAGAAGAATATGCTAACTATGCAGAGTTAATTGAGTACTTAAAGCAAAAACATGGCTGGAAAAAAGTATATACAAGCAGTAAAAATCCAGAAGTTTATACAGATAATGAGGCAGCGGGAGTAATTGAACGAGATGAAAGTCTTGCTGCAATGAAAGGGTTAGCACCTGTAGAATATGCATCACGTATTATGACATCAAAAGCAGATGAAAAAGAATGTTTACAAATAATGGATTCGTTTGATGAAGGTCATGCAAATGTTCATTGTTCGTTGCATCAACACGTTTCGGCTGAGGGGTTTGATTTAGCTACATATAAAAGGCTGGTAAAGCGTATGATGCAACATGAAGATATGATTGTCGGAAATTTTGCAGCACCAGAACGTCGTAACAATAATTTATTATATGCAACATACATAAGTCGCAATTTAAGTTCTAATGGCAAAAGAGATTATCCTTTTTTATGTGTGATGACTGATTTATGCGATGATTTGACAGAATTAAGAGAAATGGTTGGATTTGGTCATAAATATAAAACTTTAAACATCATGCCGTCAAAGACCGTTGAGTTCCGTTATATGAATGCGAATTTCAATTCACGATATGTAGAAGCGTTTTTGCAGTTCAATCGAGATTTTGTAAACAGCGCTGTCAATAATGAGGGGACACATATCAATCGCCCAATAGCCAATAAATTTAATTGGATGCAAAATCAAACTGAAGACAAGAAGACGGTACTGGGAAGATTGAGCTACTATTATCAAAAGCCATATGATCAATATCGTCCGGAAAAAACAGTTGACGCCCATACAATTTATGAAGAGAATGTATATGCGCGCCATGTTGCAGATGCTATCAGTGCAACAGGAAAGTTTGGATACTATAACAGTTGGTTTTTAAAGAGGGTAAGAGATGCAAGAACAAAATAAGGTATTTGAGGTAATTAATCCAAATAGTACAAACGGTTTAATATTAACATGCGAACACGCATCATCGCGAATACCTGAAACTTATCACAATTTAGGTTTATCTATAGAAAAATTAAACACTCATATCGCACGCGATAAAGGTTGCAAAGAACTAACGGAAGCTTTGGCACAAAAGTTAGGATGCACAGCTTTTATTGCTGGCTATTCAAGGCTGTTTATTGATTACAATCGTCGAGAAAATGAAAATAGCTTGATTTTGGATGAAAGTGATAAAATCCTTATCCCAGGTAATCAGAATTTGAGTGAAAAGGAACGAAAATATCGTATAGAGAATTATCACCGCCCATATTATCAAGCGATAAAAAATAAAATAGCGCAATTGCAAGACAAGGGAATAAAGCCACAAATTTTTTCGATTCACGGTTTTACGCCACAGTTACGCGGTGGTACATATCGTCCTTGGAACGCCGGTATTTTGTATGTAACCCCCAATAATTTAACAGAAAAATTATTAAAGGGGTTACAAAATCATGAGGACCTGAAAGTAGATGCGAATGTTCCTTACGATATGCGTCAATACAACACCGGTGCTGCAGCAATTTGTGGAGAGGATATTGGGCTTGAAAACGCTGTGATTGAAATCAAGGACACTGAATTTAATGACATGCAAGCCGGTGTAACAAAGTGGAGTGATTTGCTGATTAACATTTTAGTTTGACAAAAAAGTCTGGACTCTGACGAAAATATATGTTACTTTAATAGTAGAAAACTATTAAACACATATATATATGAAAACAAAAATTTTTATCATAACTATTTTGGTTATGATTCTTTCTGCAGTTGAAGGTTACGCGCAGAGAGGAGAAAGAAGAGAAGGTGGTCGCTCAACAACAAGAGTGGAACGCCGTAGTTCGACAGTAACACGCAGCTCTGCTCCAAGGACAAGGGCGTACGCAACACCATCACGCACCACTACGCGAACAACAATTTCTCGCACTACAACGACCAATCGTAGCAGTGTGAGAAGGAGTGCGCCGCAGCGCCGAGAAGCTGTGAATGGTACAAGAACGATGAACCGTACTACAGTATCTCGCCCGACTACAACCAATCGTGGCGGTGTGAGAAGCTCAAACAATGGTTGGCGTTATGAACGTGTAGACAAAATACAAACCTCTACACGAAATAGTATTGCACAACGTGATGTTCGCAGAGGAGAAAGCCGAACAGGCGTAGCATCTCGTCATGCACCGGCTCCAAGTCGTCATGCTGGTCCGGCACCGCGTCGTCGTCTACCGCCTCCACCGCCGCCGCATCGTCCGTGGCGCCCGATATTCCATCATCACCATGGCTACCTGCATCATCATTATCATTGCTTATTTGATAATTGGTATTGGTACACATGGGGAGGATATCATAACAGGTTTATTTGTCATAGACTGTATCATAATCGGTTCTTTGACAGTCTGTTAGGATATTATATCTGGGGAGCACTGGATGCCCCGACCAGATTGGATATCGGAAATATGACATTGACACGATACAATAGTACATTAAAAGTACAAATAGGTACGAGTGTATCGTATCTGGACTTGTATCGCAGCCAAACAGCGATATATCGTTCTGGTTATACTTCTATAGAAGTAGCGACCGGCAATGGTAGCGCATTAGTTCGATTCTATGACGAATATGGCAATGAAGCCACGTATCGTTTATAGAAAAGCGTAAAAGAGATAAAAGGGGGCTGAAAAGCCTCCTTTTTTGTATTTTAAAGATAAAAAGAAAGATTTGTACTCAGAGTGGAAATTTTATAACTATATGAAATAAAATAAAAAAGATGGAAAGATTTAGGAGCAGTGCGACCAATATCATCAAAAAAGCAAGATTCGAGATAAAACTGTGGAGAGGGAAACTTTTACCAACTATCACAAGTATATACAATGTTATGCTAAAAACGAAATAATTTCACATTCAGTATTTTCAACTCCATAATAACCACAAATAGGAGAAATTAAATGCTAAATGTGAAAATTTATTGCCCGCAAACACATCCAGATTACGATGCGACTTATGATATTGTAGAAGAAGTTCTGCAAGAACAACACTTGAGTTATGCCATAGAAAGGATAAATCGTTGTGAAGATTTATACCGCTTACGCATTTTATATCCACCACAGATTGTGATAAATAGCCGCATTGTATATAGCAGACGTTGTCCACAAAAGGAAGAATTGCTACAAATATTGCAAAAAATGCGCTTGATAAAATAAATAGAAAATATACCATATCAGGTACAACAAAAAAGGGGCAATGAAAGGGGAAAAATGACACATTTAAAACATTTATTAGAGTATTCGGAAAAAATTAAACATCTGTCCCGCAGTGGATGGTTTAGGATGAATATAAATAATGCGGAAACAGTCGGTGCGCACAGTTGGCAAATGGCATTGATTGCATTATATATATCAACAACAGTTCCAAATACAAGATATGACTTTAATCATGTTATAAAATTATGCATCTGTCATGATTTGGCAGAGAGTAAGATTGGCGACATTACTCCTAAAGATGCCGCCTACTCCACGAAAGGGGAAAGAGAACAAGAAGCTATAGAAGAGATAGTAGAAGAAACAGATTTTCCCCTTTTATCGGAATTATTCAGAGAATATGAGGAAAACCAAACATCTGAAGCCAAACTGGCTCACGATTTAGATAAAATAGATATGCTGATACAAGCCATAGATTATGAAACAAAGTATCCTTATAAAAAGTTAGATGAATTTAAGGGATCTGCTATAAAAAGCATTCAAACGGAAGTAGGAAAAAAGATTGTTCAAGAATTAACAGCATAAAGTATTGAAAGATAGAAAAACTCCCCTAATACAAGGGGAGTTTTTTCATAGCAAGAATAAAGATTATCGAGAATGTTGCATCTTAGCCAGCTTAGCTGCTTTTTCTGCCATTCTAACGGCTTTTCTATTTTTAAGATGTTTTTTTTGCAATGATTTAGAAGCTTTATCAAAAGAGCTATATTTCCCAGATGCTTTAATTCCTTTACCAGTGCGGTCAGCCTTGACTACCAAAGAATTAATATAATCTTTATCAACATCTTTGCCAGCAAGTAAATCTTTAATAACTTTATTTTCTTTAGAGTAAGGAGCTAACTGATTATACATAGTAAAAGCATGAGCATACCATTCACGAGTTGTTCCATCTTTATATTGGATTTTTCCTTCTTTTGCTAAATTATCAATTTTTTGATAAAGTTGATCACGTTTTTGAGTCCCTAAAATAATTTCAAGAGCCGTATCAAAACGATTTTTGTATGCTTTTTCAAGAGCAGTCATCTCTTTAGCAAAATCTGCAGTTTTAGTATTTTGTTCAACTTTTTGAGTTTTAACAGGAGATTTTGTAGGAGTTTTAACCTGAACTTCTGTATTTTCTTTATTAGCAGTATTAGAAGTGCTGTTAGACTGATTTTTTGCAAATTTTCCACCAAAAAATGCTAACGTAGCCAATCCAGCAACAACAGCCGTTTTTTTCGTCCATTTCCAAACTTTAGTCAAAATATGGCGGAATATTTTTTCTTTTTTCTGTTTAATTTGTTTTTTGTCATCAGCAATATTCTCTTTTTCAGCATGAGGAACGCCCCCATTATTAAACGCTGCTTCCGGTTTTTTAGTTTCAACAAGGTTAGGATCATCAAGAGATAAGATGCGCGAAGAAAAAGATGTCTCTCCTACAACGTCATTTTGAGCTGATTGAGGATGCAATTTAGTGCGAACTGCTTGCTTTTGTTGATAAGTACCAAAATCATTGGTTAATTTTTCAAAATCAGCATCTATTGGAATTTCTCCAGCAAGTGTTTTGCGAATTTTTTCCATAGCAAAGCTTCTCAACTTATCTTGCAGTTTTATAGTAGAATATCCCAAATCGTCTTTAAGCAAAGATGCAATTAACAACATATCTTTAGAGCTTAAGTGAGCAGCTTCTTTTTTGCTGTTAAGAATTTTAAAATGACTATCCTTAAAAGCATTAGCTTTCTCAGTTTCTTTAAACTTTTGAATAGCCGTTTGTTTAAATTTATCTTCAGCTTTTTGAATTATTCTTGAAATTCTATAGTATTTAGATTTTCTGAGTGCAGAAAAAAAGTCCTGCATTAAATCTTCAGTTCCTGGTTCCAAGCTAATTTCATCATTAAGGTAATCTTCTAAAAATGCAGCACTTTGTTCCTCAACGACTCTTGCATATCCACCTAAGAATGTTTTAGGATCATAATTAACATCTAAGCCCTGTTGAGATACAACTACTGTATGAAGTAAATCTTTACTATAGTATCGTACATTATTTGATTTTGGCATTTGAATCAACCTTTTCTAAAAACAAATTTATACATATATACCATTTAGAAAATGTTTTGTCAATATTTTGTTTAAGAAAAACAAAGAGCCAGAATAAAAAAATCTGGCTCAAAATATAAAAAATTCTAATGTAATTTACTCAATATGTAAATAAGAGCGCTCATAAAGGTAATACCTGAAAAAATAATTCCCCAAAGAATAGCACAAGGTAGTAATTGTTTGAATGTAAAAATTTCTTTCTTATAGCCAAAGTATGACATTTTAGCAAAGAAATAGCTCAAGATACCTCCGATTATAAATCCCCCAAATATAGAAAGAATATATAAAACGAAATACTCAGGCAAAAAACAATTATCTCCCTTTAGAAAAGATATTATTGGAGAATAAATAACATACATTTTCATATAATAAAATTTTTAGATTAAGCTGATAACACATGCTAAGACAGCACCAATAATACCACCAATACAAAGATAGGGAAAAGTTTTTTTTCGAACCACAAAATGGGCTCTAGTTAAAATATGAGTAACAAGCCTAAAACTTGCCAAATACCCAAGAAATGCACCTACAACAATACAAATAATAAGAAGAAATGCAAAACTTGGTATGTCTGACATTTTTAACAAACCATCGTCGCACGATACAAATAATATCGAAAGCGACATACATAATAAAATCTTCATAACTCAATAATTTAGATAAAAATAATAAAACGCCACCACTATAATAAAATCATTACTTATGTCAAGAAAAATAGATACAAGATAAATCATTTAATAAAAAATGATGAGACTTTTTCAGTTGCCAAAAAAAGAAAGACGTATTATATTGAAGCCGTCAAAGAAAGTAAAAACTTTGAATTTTTATATTTCTTTGGTGAACAAAAATATAAACCGTTTCACTAAGGGGAAATAGATGAAAATACTAGTAGGAATGAGTGGAGGTGTAGATTCCTCCACGGTTGCGTGTATTCTAAAAGACCAAGGTCATGAAGTTATTGGTGCAACCATGTCAATATGGGATAAAGCACTCAATTACAAAATCAATACCCAGAAAGAAGGATGTTTTTCTCCTCATGAAGAAGAAGATATAAAAGCAGCCAAAGAGTTATGTGCAAAGCTAAATATTCCATATCACGTAATTGATTGTAGTCAGCAATACCAAAAATTAGTTCTTGAAAACTTTAAGCAAGAATATTTATCAGGAAGAACACCAAATCCATGTGTGATATGTAATGCGACGATAAAGTTCGAAGCACTGCCCAGAAGTGCAGCAATTCAAGGTATAGAATTTGATAAATTTGCCACAGGTCACTATGCAAGACTATCATATAATGAAGAACTGCAGAGATATCAGTTGCGACAAGCTGTAGATTTAAAAAAAGACCAAAGTTATTTTCTATATCGCTTGCAACAAGAGCAACTAGCGAAAATTTTAATGCCATTGGGAGAATATACAAAATCGGAAGTTAGAGAAATTGCGCGCAAATATGGTATTAATGTAAGCGATAAGCCAGATAGCCAAGATTTTTATAGCGGAGATATTAACGATATTCTACAAACCGAACCCGAAGAAGGAAATTTTGTAAATTCAAGAGGTAAGGTTTTAGGAAAGCATAAAGGAATATGGAATTATACGGTTGGACAACGCCGAGGTCTGGGTGTAAGTGCGGATCGTCCGCTTTATGCGATAAAACTCAACAAAGATAAAAACGAAGTTGTGTTAGGATATGAAGAAGAATGCTATAAAGAAGCACTGCTTACGACAGATTTAACATGGTTGTCTTGCCCACCGTTAAAAGAGAAAACAGAAATAAAAGTCAGACTACGCTCTTCACAAGCGCAAGTTGCGGCAGAGTTTATTCCTTATACGGAAAATAGCGCATATATTCGTTTTTTTGAAAAACAAAAAGCCGTAGCCGCCGGACAATCAGCAGTATTTTACGATGATGACGGATATGTATTAGGTGGTGGTTTTATAGATGTCACAACTGAATAAAGATATGATTATTCGTTTGTTGTCAGAGGAAAACAATGAACAAAATCTCTGGCAACAAGCGGATAGGGTTCGCCAAGAAAATGTAGGCGATGAGGTGCATTTACGAGGACTGATAGAGTTTTCTAATGTTTGTCGTAATAATTGTCTGTATTGCGGGATAAGAAAAGATAACAAATCCGTCTGTCGCTACCGAATGAGTGAAGAAGAATTAGTTTCCACGGCAGAGAAAGCCTCACAGATGGGATTTAAGACGATAGTGATGCAATCAGGCGAAGACATGTATTATAACAAAGACCGCTTATGCCGTATAATAGAAAAAATCAAAAAATTTGATGTAGCAATAACTTTAAGTATAGGTGAGCGTAACTACGATGAATATAAGGCTTTTCGTGAAGCAGGAGCGGATCGTTACTTAATGCGTATAGAAACAACTGATAAGGAGTTGTATCATAAGTTAGACCCGAATATGAGCTGGCAACATCGTTACGAATGCCTACTGATGATAAAAGAGCTGGGATATGAATTAGGCTCGGGAATTATGGTAGGGTTGCCGGAACAAAGTATCGAAAGTATTGCAGATGATTTATTGTTCTTAAAAGAGATAGAAGTGGATATGGCCGGAATTGGCCCTTTTATCCCGCATCCACAAACACCTTTAGCAAAAGAAGCAGGCGGAACGCTGGAATTATCGTTGCGTACAATGGCCGTGATGCGCTTATTGATGCCAGATATTAATATTCCGGCAACAACAGCGATGGAAAGTCTACACCCTGAAGGACGCATAAAAGCTCTTCAATCAGGTGCAAATGTTGTTATGCCTAATGTGAATAATAGTGAATACATGAAACTATATGAATTATACCCTCATAAGCCGACACAAGGCTTTTCACAAAGTGATATTGCGAAAAAAATAGAGAGTATTGGTCGTTGCATCGGAAAAGGTTATGGCTCTCACCATAGGAAAGTGTAAAAATTTAAGGCGATATTAAGAAAAAAAGACTATACTAAAAAAGCGCATAAGGAGAATAAAATGAGAAAATTTTTAAGCATCTTAGTATTTACTTTCGCTTTTATACTCAATATCAATGCAGCAACGGCAGAAACGCTGTCATATATTCCCGAAAATCCAAAGAAAGCCCTGATTATCATCCATGGATATGGACAAAGTGGCGATAAATTGCAATGGATGACAAATAGATTAAAAAATGAATTAAAAGATACCGCCTTTTATTATCCGACAGCTCCGGACAGAGCACCACATCGTGGTTACCAATGGTTTGTAATACCGGTATTTGGAGCCGAAATGGCTGATATAAAAATGTATGAGCGAATGTTAAATGATGCAGCGGATAATGTAGTTGTATTGCATGATTTAGTTGATGAAATTCATAATGATTTGCAAATTCCTTATGAGAATATAGACGTTGCTGGTTTTTCTCAAGGAGGATTAATGGCATTACTGACCGGTCTGACCAATCCAAACCATATCGGAAGAGTGGTATCTTTATCCGGAGTTCCATTGTTGTTGACAGAGGATTTTGGTGAAGATATGATAGTATCGGAGCCAGATATTTTGCTAATACAGGGAGATAACGATCAGGTTATTCCGATTAATAGTATATTTATGACACAACAAACACTGGAAGGACTAGGTTTCCAACCACAAGCAGAAACAATACGAAGAATGGGGCATGAAATAAATCCCAGAGCACAACAAAAGATGATAGAATTTCTGCAATAGAAAAAAAGAACACAATGATAAACGAGAATAAAATACAAAATTCGCCAACAATCTATTTAATGTGCGGTTTTTTAGGTTTTGGAAAAACAACAATAGCGAAAAGGTTAGAAAAAGAGTTACCTGCATTACGTTTAACTCATGATGAAATTATGTTAAAGAAATATGGAAGAAATCCAGATGATTTTGAAGAAAAATATAAAGAAGTAGATAAGTTTATCCGTAATGAAGCAGAAAAAGCCATAAAGCAAGGTAAAAATGTAATATTAGATTATGGCTTTTGGACAAGAGAGCAAAGGCGTGTATATTATAAATGGGGAAAATATCTGACACCCAATGTTATTTTCTATGCGCTGCTTTGTGATATGGAAATAGCCAAGCAACGAGTGTTGGCAAGAACAAAAAATAATTCGGAAGAACTTTGGATTGATGAAAACTGCTTTAATAAACTGCTACAATGCTATGAAGCAATATCGGAAGAAGAGGGATATCCGATTATTTATGAAAAAGGGTAAAATATTCAATCAAGAGCCAAAGATATTTAGGATTGAGCATATTCCCTTATTAAAACATAATGAGGATAATATATGCCGGAGGTATCATAATCCTCAGAACTATGTATTTTAAATCCATACTTTGTATAAAGATGCATAGCGACTTCGTTGCTTTTTTTGACGCCGATAGTCATCGTTTCATGATATGTGTTTAAGATGTGTTGAATAAGAAGGTTAGCAATTCCCTGATTCATATATTCAGGAAGAACATAAAGCATTTTAATAAGTTTCTTTTCGCGCCAATAACTTATATAAGCAACGTTTTTCCCCTCTTTTTTGAAAACATATGTGTCATAAGTAGGGTAGGAAAAAGACGTAAGATTCTTATACAGAGCTTTCCAATCATCATCAGATAGATTGTCTGTAGTTCTAAGTGATTTATCAAAAATATAAAGCAAATCAGGCCAATCTGCAACATTTGCAGGAATAATTTCATAATGATCAATCATATAAGCTAAAACTCCTCTATATTATTATTTCGCCAAAGATATATATCGTGAGATATGTTCTCCAAACAAGCAGTGATAAAGATTGAAGTAATCTTGAAAACTCAATTTACAATTATAAGCTAAAATCTCCATTTCAATACCGCAAAGATTGACAGTAAAAGGCATATCCTGCATACCGTTTTTGAGATAGAAGGCTTTTCGTTTTTGACGTTGAAGCTGATTATCTGCAACAATATCTGTTCGTTCAATTTCAAGAAAGAAGCGTTTGTCAGCATAACGTTGTTTCAACAGCTGGAAGACTTTTGAGCCTATGCCGGAACTTCTCTGGTTGGGAGAAATGGCAAAGTAATCTAATAAGACCATATCTTGATGTTGAGCAGTAATAGCTAAGCCTAAGAAGTCGTTATTTTCATTTTCAATAGATAAAATCTCAGCTTGTCCATTATCTCTGGTTTTAAGTAACAAATCAAAAGATTTTCTTTCCGTTTGAGGAAAAGCCTCTATATATAAGTCTTGAATTTTATTTAACCGATTCTGATTAAAAGCTTCAATCAAATGCATATTTATTCTTTCTTCAACATAAAATACCAAAATCAATCACAAATTATAAGAAATCCGTAGTTTAATCAAGGTTAAAATGTAGCTTATAAATATTCATAAAAACGCTAATGATAAAAATTTTGAAAGCCAAGAAACTATTAGATGAATACAAGGAGTTATTTGCTGTTAGATAAGGAAATAATTTCTTTAAGTTCATAGCATCCGTCATATTCACTGCCAAAACCATCTTGCGGTTTTGACGTTTCAGCAACTTTCAAAACAGCAAAAATAGGCTGATAACGAACAGCGCCCGCACCTGTTGTTTCATAATATTTTTTGACCAATATGTTAGATTTATCAATAATCCAATATTCCTTATCTGTCTGATAATCTTTAAATGAGCGGACTTCATGTCCAATTGTTAAAATACCTTGTACTTCTTTCGTGTCAGAAGGAGCAGTACAACTAAATAAAAAAATGCATCCAAGAAACATTATAAGAAATTTCATCAGATTCTCCTCTATCAATATAAAGAGTATAAAATCAAATAGCAAAATTTTCAATAAGAATAGGTGCGGGGTGCTAAAAAATGAATTTCAAATCCCCCAAGGGCTGATGTAATACAGAAAATAGTTACGGATTCTCTGCGTCAGCAAAGGATAAAAGTAAAAGACTTTAAGATTTCTCTTAAAGCCTTTGTTTTACTGATAATAATCAACTCATGGTTTATGAGTTATCTAACAGTCTCTAGCCATCTTTCAACATAGGGGTATCGTTCAGATAATAGATTAGGAAATTTTTCTTTTACATATTTCCTATATAGACCTAACAGTGCAAATAAAAGTAATTTGCATCCTTTAGGACAATGAACATCATTATAAAATTTATCAAAAAAAGCAATAACATTTATTTGTATGTATGCTCTTTCTAATTCAGACAGCTTGCTATTTTCTATTTCCGCAAGATAAGAAGAAAGAATTAAAGAAAAACATTTGTCTTTTTTTATGGTGTTTACAATATAATCTAAATCTATTTCATCAAGTTCAATACGAAAATATTTTGCAAATGGATAAAAAGGAATCCCTAATGTATGCATGATGGTTTTATCATTCAAATTTAGCTTCATATACAATAATTTAAAAAAACATAATTATCTAATTACAGAATAACATTAAACTATTCTTATTAAAAAAGTAAAGATTTTTTAGACTGTGAAAATAAAAAACTTGGGACAAATTGAAAAAAATGACGATTTTTGAAAATGAAACATCCGAACTCGCTAAAAGCCTTGGAAATAAAAGAAACGGCAATCATTTTCATGACTGCCGTTTGTATTGGTGAGCCCGACGGGATTCGAACCCATGACCCTTTGATTAAAAGTCAAATGCTCTACCGACTGAGCTACGGGCCCACAACCTAACTGAGAGAGGTATATAAAGTATAATTTTTATATAGTCAATAAAAAAATTAAATTTTTTTTATTTAGCTATTTATTTATTAACTTTTATATGCTAAAAACAATTAAAACGTCAAAATAACAAGATACTAGAAGAGGGAAAAATGTCTACAATTAAAGAAATAGACCAAGAAAGCAGATATGATATATTACAAAATGAAGCGGGAGATATCTTAATAATTATTAATTCACGTGCAGGAGGTCCAGAAAATCCACGTTTTGTATATGATGGAGGAACAAGTGCGCTTTTATATCGTACAAAAGATAGTGCTGTTGTTTTTGAAAATATTGCAAAAGATGCAAGAATGCCTCTTAAATCGGTTAGTTCTATGCTTATAGTTGAAGTAGAAAATGAGGATGTTGCAAGAGAATATGAAGTTCCAGTTCGTATAGTAAAAGATGTAAAAAACTTGATAAAGTAATATCTGTCCTTTATATTGAAAATATCTGCAGATTTTGCGGGAAAAGAAAGGATAGTTTTTATGGCACAAATAATAATTTCTATAATCGTTCTTGGATTTATAGGACTTGCAAAGCAAAGAATGCGGTATGATAGGCTGTTTTCATGGCTTATGTTTTTTATTTCGACAGTCTTATTTATAAAATTTGCGATAGATTCTATCAATCCAGATAAGGAAAGCTTATCTTTTCTGTGGAATACATCAAAAATTGGAGATATTACAATTGATTTTACCCCTAAATGGGAGGAATATCGCTTATTATTACCTTTATTTTTCTTATCTTTAGTGACGATTCTTTATAATAATATATTTCGATACGAAGAAAAGAAAAGCGCATTTAATTCATTCATTTTACTAAATTTTATCTCGCAAAGCCTGTTGATATGTTCTGAAAACTACGTGCAACTGACAACGGCAGTATTTATAACCGATATTTTTGGATATTTAATATTAAAAGATGTGGATTCATCTCGTCGCTATGTCGTATATAATTTTTTTGCAGATACTTGTTTGTTTATGATATTAGCCCTTATATGTGGAAAACTGCAGAGTCTATCTCTAAATGATCTCGCACAGTATGAACAAATTGGACGACATAAAGATTTTGTTGGTTTTATGTTTTTAGTTATAGTATTTGTAAAAATGGGACTTTTTATGTTTCAAAGTTATCTGTTGGATTTGAATGTAACCAGACTCCAACGTATGAGTGCGGTAAATTTATTATTTGCACCATTAACAGGACTTCTTATTTTACTAAAATTACATAATTTAGTAGCGATTTCAGATATAGCTCCACTTCTGCTTAAAATAATAAGTTTATTATCAGTGATGTTCGGATTATTGAATTTCATTATTATTGATAATTTAAAAAAGAAACTTGTATATTTAAATATGGGGATGCTTGGTCTTCTTCTCCTTATGTTAGATCAAGATAATTTGCAGTGGAATTGGCAATATTCTTTTTACTATAGTATAGTGTACTTTATCAATCTACTATTTTTAAAAATGTATTTATATCAAAATCACGAAACAAAAGTAAGTGAAATGCTAAATAGTAAGGAAACAAATTCCTTTATATTAAAAATGACATACATTCAATTTGTATTAACATCTAATATATTTATAACATTAATGTACCATATGTCAATTAAACAGGGGCAGTATTGGATATTAACATCAGGATTAATATTAATCAGCGCAATTGCGATAGTATTAAATCATATATATCAATCACCACATTCAAGAAAATTAGAAACTTTAACACCTAATCCTTTGCGTCCAATATCATTATTGGTAATGATAAGTATATTATTATTTACAAGTATAAAAATGGAAGCCTACACCATTTATAATATAATGTTTATTTTATTTTTTATAACTATATGTTGGTGTCCGGTATTAACCAAAATACGAGCAATATATGAAATAGAATGGTTTCAAAAAGAAGATTTAAGCAAAAGTTTCTTTTTTTATACGTTAGTTACACCTTTCATGTATTTAAGTAGAACACTATGGCTAATGGTTGATTTTATATTTTCTGAAAAAATTATAACAGCAGGTCTGACTAATTTGCATAAAATAGGAACGGTTCTATTTTTTAAGATTAATCGTAAAAGCTATACAGCATGCGTTATCTTCATAATTATAGGGATAATATATTTTATGCTATCATTTTATAGGAGGATTTTATCGTGAATTTATATAGACTTTTGGGGTTAATATTAATTCCGTTAATCGGCTCTATATTTGCGTTAACGTCTCATAATGATAAAAATTATTCAACATCTAACGTATATAATGTTTCAATTTTAACACTTCTTACCAATATAGGCTTAATTTTATATATTTTTTCTCAATGCAATTTAAGCGAGGAAGGACTACAGTTCATTGAGCATTTTAAATGGATAGATTATCCATCTGTAGAAATTAGTTTGGGCGTAGATATTTTTTCATTACTGATAATATTAAGTGTAAATTTATCATTTTTAATAGGGGAGTTATGTTTAAATCGCAATACAGAACGCTCCAAAACATTAATTGTATCTGAGTTATTATTTATAGGACTAATAAATGGATATTTTATAGCAGCAGATGTATTATCCTTTTATATTTTCTTTGTCGCATCAGGAACCCCATTAATAATATTAATAAGTACATACGGAAGTCAAAGAAAGAAAACCGTACTAATTCGTTTTAGTTTATATAATTTAATAGGAGCATTGTTGCTCATGGTAGCAATACTGATGATGTGTAATTCTCAATCAAGAAATATTTTATTAAGTGAGGCAGGAAAGTTAAATTTTAAAGGAGGAACAGAATATTTTGTTTGGTTAAGCATCTTTTTTGCATTTATATCACGCCTACCGATTTGGCCTTTTCATTACTGGATATCTTCAATTAACTCAAGTTTAAAAAATCCGCTAGTTTTTTTGGTTGGGAATTTGATACCTCTCATTGGTTTATATGGTTTCATTCGATTTTGGCCTAACACTGTGCCTGAAACGATAGCGGTTCATGCTCCGATTTTTGAAATTATTTGCATCATTACAATGTTATTTATAGCGTTAGTAAGTTTAAGCCATAAAGACATAAGGTACAAATTATTTGCATACACGACAGTTTATTATTTACTTTATCTAACCAGCATATTTTTACCAACAGATGTTCTTAAATTAAATATTGGATATTCTTTATTTTCGTATATTATGATAATAACAGTCTTGTCGTTTTTAATTAGTCATATAGAATATCAAAAGAAAGAGCTTGGCATCTACGGTACCGGAGGAATTTTGTGTTATATGCCACGCACCTCAAAATTTTTGTCTTTATTTATACTAGCTGGAGTAGGGCTTCCTGTAACATCGTTATTTTGGAATAATTTTATTATTATATCTGAAATTTTTAATTATAATTTGATACTAGGTATAATGGTCATGTTATCCGTATTTATTGTAGCATTGTCCTTACTGGAAGAGTTATACAAGCTAAAAGATAAGAGTAACGCATCATCCGCATGTGTTTTAGGTGCAGATATATCAAATTTACATTTTATAGTGTATTTAAGCTGTTTGCTGATATTATTTTTATCATTTTTCAAACCATTATGGTTTGTGTTTTAGGAGAGGTAAATGATATTGGAACATATAAAATATGCACTTCCGGAGGTATCTTTAATAATAGGCATATTTCATTTGTTTATTTTGTATATACTTACGTATGAGTCTGCAAGAGTATATGCAAGAGTAGCACGATTTTGGTTATTAGTATCGATTTTCTGGAATATAATTTGGCAAGACAAGAGCTTTAGTCCATTATATTTTGAAAATGACGCATATACATTATTATTTGATTTATGTATAGGATTCTTTGCCTATATAATGATAGGTTTGTCAGCAACTTGGTTTGGAACAGAGAATCGTACAGGGTGCAAATATTACGTCTTGATACTAAGTGCTCTAATTGGTATAAATTTATTGTTATCATCTGTGAATTTAGTTGCATTACTCTTCTGCTATATATTACTCACATATATACATTATCGTCTTTTAAGTATAAGTTATGAAAAATTGCCCTCAGAAGCAGCCAGTCGCTATATGGGGGTATCTGCAATAATATTAATTATCTTTGCAGCAGGCTTTGGATATTTAAATTACTATACAGATGGTAATATGGAATTCGACACAGTTAAGGAACTGATAACACAACAAAATCAGTCTGTATGTTTATATATATCTATCGTCTCAATAATTATCCCTTTTTTGTACTCGTTAGGAATAGCTCCTTTTCATATTATGGCAGAAGATAAAACTGGAAAAGGTATACTGCCTGTCAGTCATTACTTTGCACTAATATCACCGCTAGCATTTTGGGGATGTTTTATAAAGTTAAATGTTGAATTAGTCTCTCCATATGCATCAGACATTTCGAGTGTATATTTAGGGTTTTCGTTACTATCGGTAATTTTAGGAGCAATGGGGGCCAATGCGCGAATTAACCTTCATCGTATACTATCATATAGTTCTATGTATCATTTTGGATTAATTTTAATTTTATTGTCATTTTTTAAGCAAGAAACCAATTTTGCAGCATTTATATATTTATTTGTTTATATGCTAAGCTTAAATGGAAGTTATCTGGTTTTTTATAGCTTAAAAAGCCATGGAGAATATTTATCCTCAGTAACCTCTCTATCTGGCCTAGCAGAAACGCGAGCATATACAACTGGAGCATTGCTGGTTAGCTTATTCTCATTTATAGGACTTCCACCACTGGTAGGATTTTTAGGCCAATTAAATGTAGTGTCAGAATTATTAAAAAACGAATATTATATCAGCTTAGGTGTCATATTGTTTTTCTTACTCGTATTGTCAAAGTCCTATTTAGATATTATAAAAACAGCATATTTTGAACATAAAGTAAAAATATACGACAGTGAAAATAAATCAGTAATGGTATATACTTTATTTAGCGTAATTTTTATTGTTTTAGTAGCATTTAATCCGCAAGATTTATTTGCAGTAATGAAAGATATGTTCTATGTCGTTAATTTATAAAACAAAAATAGCAAATTGGAAGTGGTATGAAGCAGAGAGTGTTGTCTCAACCAATGATACTGTTAAAGAGCAGGTATCTGAATTGGGAAATAATATTGTAATCAGCGCCATACATCAAACCGGAGGGCGGGGGAGACGTGGAAAAAGTTGGCAAGAAAGTGTCGGTAACCTATATTTTACATATACGCAAAAAGCAGAGGCACAAGAGCTGAGTAAAATAGTCTGCATCGTAGGTCTAAGTCTGGCAAAAGTTATAAAAAGATTATCTCCTCAGAGTGATGTCAAAATCAAGTGGCCCAATGATGTGTTTTTAGAAGGTAAAAAGATGTCTGGCATACTGTTAGAGCACATTCAAGATAATCTTTGGGCGATAGGAATAGGGATAAATATTGTTGGCGCCCCAATATTGGAGGGAATGAGTTATCAAGCCACGTCATTAAAAGAAAATGGTATAGAGCTTGACCGAACGGAAATATTGCGTTATTATCTGAAACAGTTTTCCGAAGATATGGAAGAATATCGCCAAAACGGATTTGAGAATATACGAGAACAATGGCTTAGTATGGCAAAAAATTATCATCAAGAAATTATGGTAAAAACGGAAAAAGAAACTAAGAAGGGGAAATTTGAAGATTTGGACGACAATGGTTATTTAATATTAAAAACGACACAAGGAACAGAAAGAATCATTGCCGGAGATTTATTTGTATAAAAAAGGAATAAAAAAGAAATGAACGATTTTAAGAAAAAAGGAATATATTTTTTACCACTTGGCGGTGCAGATGAAATCGGTATGAATATGTTTGTATATGCTGTTGATGGTAAATTAATAGTGGTGGATGCAGGATATGGATTTTTAAATGATGATTTCCCGGGGATGGACATGTGCTATGCCTCGCCAGAATTTTTAGAAAATTATCGAGAAGACATTTTAGGGTTGTTTATAACGCATGGTCATGAAGATCACTTAGGTGCGATTGCGCAAATTTGGCCGACTTTACAGTGTCCTGTATATGGAACGGATTTTTCATTAGGTCTAGTTAAGGAACGATTGAGTGAATATAAGTTGCAAGATATAGTGCCGCTGGTTTCAGTAAATAAAGAAAGAGTTGTAAAATTAGAACACTTTGAAATCGAGTTTATTCCGATTGCCCACTCCATACCAGAAACATCTGCATTATTCATTAAAACGCCGTATGGCAACATTATGCATGCAACAGATTGGCGCTTTGATGATAATAAGTTATCAATGGTAAAAACGGATTTTGCATCATTAGAAAGCGCCGCTCAAGAGGGAGTAGATATATTTGTTTGCGATTCGACCAATGTCATGGTGGATGAACCTCAAGCAAGTGAAGAGGATGTGCGAGAAAATCTGATAAAAATTATTCCAGAAATGCAAGGAGGAATTGTCGCAACGTGTTTTGCCTCAAACATCATGCGTTTGGAAAGTTTGATTTTAGCGGCAAGAGCTGCCGGAAGAACGCCGATATTAGCGGGCAGAAGTTTGGTGACAAATGTAAAGATAGCCAAACAATGTGGCTATTTAAGTGAATATGGCGACATACATAGCATAGAAGAAGTAGATGGTATCACATCAGATAAGGCCCTGTATATTTGTACCGGTTCACAAGCAAATTACCGCAGTGCCATGACAATGATAGCCAATGATGAAAACAAATACATTAAATTAGCCGCGGAAGATAATGTGATATTTTCATCAAAAATCATTCCTGGAAATGAAGATAAGATTGAACGTTTGCAAGAAAAGATTTTAGCCAAAGGTGCAAATTTAATCACGGAAGAAGATTATTTGGTACATACATCCGGGCATGCATGCAAAAAAGATTTGCAGGCCATGTATGAGTTATTAAATCCCAAGATAGTATTGCCGGTGCATGGTGATAAAAAATTCATCCGAGAGCATAAAAAATTTGCGAAGAGTTGCGGGGTAGATGATGTGTTCTCTGCGCAGAACGGAGACATGTGCTTATATCATGACCACAAGATAGAAATGATAGAGCAGATAGTTGCGGAAATAATGGGTGTAGACAGAGGCAGAAGTGTATCTCTTGGCTCTGAGTTAGTTAAAAATCGTCGCCGGATAATGTTTAATTGCACGTTGTTCATATCGGCAGTCATAAGCAAAGATTTCAAATTAAAATCGCTTCAGTTCAGCTCCATAGATATTTTAGAAGAAAACGAATGGTTTGTTTTGCATGAAGAGATAATGAAACAAGTAAAACCGTTGATAGAACAAAAATTATCCGAAAAACCAAACCGAAACGCAGCAGAAGACTTCATTCGCGGACAAATTCGTCGCCGAGTTTTAAGCGCAACGGATATCAAACCGGTGACAACACTTCATGTTCATTGGGAAGAAGATGAAGACAAGCTAGAAGATATAGAACAAGAACAGTAGAAGAAAGGGAGAGAAATGGAAAAGATTATACCAAACAGACTACAAAAAGGCGATAAAGTTATGGTTATTGCACCGGCAAGAGGTGTGAAGATAATAGGCCATGATGTAAGAGAAATCGCCAAAGAACGCTTAGAAAGTTTAGGCTTGGAAGTTGTGTTTGCTCCAAATGCGATTGATGAAAACTGGGATTACATGGGATCGAGCTCAATAGAAAAAAGAGTATCGGATATCCATACGGCATTTGCCGATAAAAGCGTAAAAGGAATAATGACGATAATTGGCGGCGCTAATTCAAACCAACTGCTAAAGTATTTGGATTATGATTTAATTCGGCAAAATCCAAAAGTTTTTTGTGGCTTTTCAGATATTACGGCGTTGGAAAATGCGATATTGGCAAAAACGGGGATGATTACATACTATGGTCCGCATTTTAGTTCATTAGGTATGAAAAAAGGTTGCGATTATACCTTTGAACATTTTATCAAAATGCTGATAGAAGATGGTAAAGATGATATAGAGCCATCCCAAATCTGGAGTGATGACTTATGGTTCCTAGACCAAGAAAAACGTGAGTTTGAGGCAAATGAAGGCTATTGGAATATTCACGAGGGAGTGACAGAAGGAACCATTATCGGAGGAAATTTAGGAACATATAATTTACTTTTAGGCACATCTTTCCGTCCGAAATTTGAAAAAGATACCATATTGTTTATAGAAGACACAGAAGGAAGTTCATTGGCGGATTTTGAACGTAATTTACAAGCTCTGATTTATCAAGATGACTTTGTAAATGTAAAAGGTATCGTTATCGGTCGTTTCCAAAAAGGTTCAAAAGTAACCAGAGAAGGGCTGGAGTTTATCTTAAATACCAAAGAAGAATTAAAAAATTTGCCGATTTTAGCAAATGTAGACTTTGGACACTCCGCGCCATTGTTAACCATCCCCTTGGGTGGATATGCAAAGTTAGAAAACGGCCACTTGTCTTATCATAATTAAAGGTCTCAAGTTAAAAGGCTGACAATTAGTCAGCCTTTTATTTTACCCAGAAATATGTTTATAAAGTTTCAAATTATTTCTGCTTTTTCTGCATAAGATCAAATATTTCAGAAAATTTAAGTGCTTGAGATTCAGAATTCCATTGTTGAGAAATTTGCACCAAATTCTGTCTGATCTGCATAATAAATTGAGGAATATTCTCCATTTGGGTTAATAAATCAATAAATTCCTTTTCATCGTGATAAAGCGGCAGAGCGTCTCCGAAAATTTTATAAATTCCGCTATTAAAACGAAGAAGAGGAGCTCCGCCGTTTTCAATAATTTCTATAATCTTAGCATTAACAATTTCATCACGAATATCATCATCACTTTGATCAGTTAAAACAACGGAATAGCGAGAAAAATCATCTAAAGAAGGATTATCCGCTTTAATTTCATCTTTAGGCCACAGATTAGCAAAACCTTTTCCATAGACATCTATACTATGCTCTTGCCGTCCAGCCAGATAAAGAGATAAAGAAAAACCTGTATTATCACCATAAAACATAGACTTTCCATTGGGCTGACGTACTGATAATGGCTTAATATTAAAGGCATCGGGAATAAAAGCCGTGCGAACATTGATAGCTTTTAAGTGGTTAAAAGACATCATACTCTTAACCACAATAACGTCAAAAGCTCGAAGAGGTGTAACATCATCATCTTGTCGCACAACCGGAAGCCATAAAACATTAATGGCATTAGCATCAATAACCTTAGGAAGATTATCTAAATTTTCAGCAATATAAAGATTGAAGTTTCCGCTTTTAGGATTTTGCATATCCGAGAAGATAACCTCTTTACCAATTTTTTGAAAAGCTTTTTGCAGTTTGATATTTTGCCGATAGAGTTGCGACATTGGAGATGCGTTAACATTGATATAAATTTGAGATAAATTATCTGTTTTTTGTATAGACGCCGTATCTTCCATGGTAGAAGCCGTTACTTTTTCCAAAACTTTAGAATATGAGAGTAATAAAGCACCACCGAAAAGCACCGCTAAGTAAAGTAAGAGATATTTTTTCATTATTTGTTTCTCCCCACAGTTTCAAAAAGTTGTTTAAGTTGTTTTCCGACAGCAACATTTGTAAAATGTTGTAGAGTAATATTTTGTGCTTGCTTAGCCTTTTGTTGGCGCTCATCAGGATGAGCCAGATAATAATCAACAAGTTGTTTAAACTCATCTTTATTTTTATACATAGGAATAGAATTTCCAAAGATTTTTTCGATGTAAGGACTATATTCCGAAATAATAAAAGCCCCGACAGCAGAAGCATCATATAACCTATTAATAACCACCCCCATTTCTGCCAGATCATCAGGATGATCACTCAAAACAATTTTTGCAGAAGAATAATATCTATGAAGTTCATTATTATCAATATATTCGCCTTTAATATATTTATCGGAAATTTTTCCATCCCACATCAATCCATAAACAGAAATATCATAACCGTTTTCTATAGCATAAGTGACACTAATCCGTTCATACCATGGAGAACCAACAAAAAGTAATTCTGATTTAACATTTTCATCATATTCATATTTAAATTTTTCGGGATTAGTAAATTGTGGAACAAAAACTGCTTTGTGACCTTTTTTCTTAAGTTCAGGAACAAGAGCCGCCGCCGGAGTGGCAATTAAATCAAAAAACTGTAATTGATCATTAAGAGAGACGTCTGTATTATATTTAAGTTCATCGCGTGTGTTTTTAAATTTTGCTGTATCAGGAATTTCCGTAGGGAAGTACAGATACATAATTTTGTTTTTATTTTCATCTTCAAAATCAGTACGATTATACTTAAACTGCATATAGAGGAGATTACCGGCTTTATTGTAAAAATCATCTGGATAAAATTGCCGATTAAAATAATAAGTTCTGGTATCAAAACTATTCTTCTTTAAACCATCCTCTAAATCAAGTTCTAACCAATATTCTCCGACGTTATGGGCATCTGCCGGCCACGGACTTTTGATAGCCAATTTGGAATAATCAAGATTAGAAGATGCGGAGTTGTTTATAGAGCGAAATTCATCTACAGCATCCATAATTTTCTGTGCTGCCAAATCAGACGTAAAGTGAGTTAATGTGATTTTCTGAGCTTCTTTAGCTTTTTTAGCGCGTTCTTCAGGGTGAGTCAGATAATAATCAATAAGCATCTTTAACTCTTCCTTAGACTTAAACATCGGGATAGTATTCCCATAAAATTGTTCAATCTCGGGCATATAATCAGAAATCAAAAAACCACCACTAGCCGTAACATCAAATACTCGATTGCTAATAAAACCAGCACGCCTCATATCTTCTCTGGTATCGTTTAAGACAATTTTAGCGGAAGCATAATATTTATGGAGTTCTGCATTATCAATATACGTACCTTTGACCATTTCTTTTGGGGCTTGATTTTCCCATCCTTCTCCAAATAGGGCCACATCAAATCCCGCATCTATAGCCCACTTGGCGCTAATACGCTCATATCCGGGACGTCCCACAAATAGAATGTCATAAGCTGTATTTTCATCGTATTCATAATAGAATTTATGAGGATTAGTAAATTGCGGAACAAAGATAGTTTTTATACCAAGTTTTTCAATTTCCTTTTGATAAGTAGGCGACGCAACAGCAATTAACTGAAAGTCCCAAAGTTCGGTTTGCAAAGACATCCACTCCGGTTCGGAAATATTTTTAAGATTGTTGAATTTTTGCGTATTAGCAGTTTCCAACGGATAGTAGAGATACATAACATTAATTTTGTTGTCGTTTAGAGGTGGATTAAAAGGAATAAAACCATGCATATAGACATCAATTTTTGTATCAGAATCATCTTGAGGATAAAAATTTTCCATATAGGCGGGCGCAACAGAATATCCAAGATTTTCAAATCCGTTTTTTAAATCTTGTCCTAAAATATAGTCGCCCAAAGAGAGCCAATTTTGACCAGCTGAAATTTTAAGCCCAATATCAGCGGCATTTGCAGATAGAGCAAACGACAGAGAAAATAGGGAAATAAACAGCCGGTTAAATATAGACATTTTTAAGCCTTTTCATCACTGACGTGCATAAGCGAATGTTCTGCATGCACGTTATACTTAAAGATTTTATAAATAAAATACAAACCGATAGGAATAAAGATCAACGCGTAAATCCAGAAAATATCAATAACACGGATACCGGTAGCTTCGCCTTCATGTTCCAGCAAAAACTTTGGAGCCATCAACATAATAGAGGTCATAAGTCTCCCCGTCATCATATTAACAGAAGATGAAAGAGAACGAATTTTCGGATTGATTAAGCGGTGAAGCCGGCTGATATGCGTGATAGTAAACATAAGTTGTAAACCGATACAAACGCATAAAAAGATAATAAAGAGCAAACAATTAAGCGGAGAGATATGTCCCATTTTCATCAAGAAGAAAGAGAGTGCGCATCCGATAATTTCCATAACAAAAGAGATATTACCAAGATTGAATAAAGAAATGCGTTTTGCCATAGCTGCAGCAAAATAACTAAACGATGAGCGAATGAGGTTATTAATAAAAATAACCACACCCATAACTTTAATATAGTCGAGCCAATTTAAGCTGATAAGATAATTCCAAACCATTTCTCCGAACACACGAGCATCCCATCCGATTGACGCAGATAAATCCGTAAGAGAAACAGAAGGATCAATGCCGGAACTTTTCATAAGCGGTTGAAAACTCCAGAAGAAGAAGTGTGATACGCCGACCATAAAGCCGGAAAATAAGACTAAATAGCAATATTTACGAGATTTAATAATATAACGAACAGCAACCCAAAATCTTTTTAATCTGTCTTTAAGAGAGATAACCAAGTTGTTAGCTGGCTGATGAGCGTTAGGAAGGAGCGAGAGCAATAAAATAGCGGTAGAATAAATTACAAATTCCGCAATTAACAAAACATGGGAGCCGAGTTTTTCATAAAGTCCTGCACCAAGTAGAGCGGCGATTCCCGTTCCGATATACATCGCAGCGTTAAAGTTAGAATAAGCCTTAACCATTTTATTTTCTTCTTTATTATGCTTTAGAATATCATAGATAAACGAAGAAGAAACTGAATCAAAACAAGCCTTAGAACAAGCGTATAAGAATTCACCGATAAGAATAATTTCAAATCCGCGGAAGAAAATCCACAAAAATAGTCGTCCGAGAAAGAGAGAGTATGCGGTAATTAAGATATATTTTCTAGGAAAAATATCTCCAAGATAACCAGCCGGAATTTCAAACAAAAAGGCAAAAAAGACAATTAAACCTTGGATAAGATAAAAGTCTCCGACAGTTAGCCCGTTTTCTTGATAAAAGAACAGTAAAACCGGCAACAAAAATAATTGCGAACGTAAAAAAGCCGCCACATTATACATGCTCAACGGAACAAAAGATAAATATTTACTCATAAAACTTCACTCTTTCTTTTTTAAAGCATTCCCAAAATTCCATAAATTCTTGCATGGAAATAATATGGAATAAGTGTACTTATTTGTCTTGTGTTATAGAATAGTTGTTATAGTATAGGAATAAAGTTAATATAATTTTAAGGTAAGGACTATGGAAAAAGGTAATTACACACAGGAAGATAAAGAATTTATGTGCTTAACTAACCAAACACGTAATCCGTCACGAATGATTGAGTTAGTTAATTTCATTAAGCTAAATGGGTATAAAAAAATTGGTATCGCTTCGTGCTTTTCAGTAAAAGATTTTGCAGCCAAATTAAAAGAAAAGCTTGAAAAAGAAGGTGTAAATGCAATTATTGTAAATTGTAAAGAGTCTGGATTGGATGCTTCAGAGTTATCTTCTGAGTTATCCGGAGCATCTTGCGATCCAAAATCACAAGCTCAATACTTGAATAAAGAAAAAACAGATTTCAATATTAATTTTGGTCTGTGCTTAGGTCACGGAATTTTATTTCAAAAATATTCTGAGGCACCTGTTACAACTTTGTTGGTAAAAGATGCCTGTCATCAGCATAATATTATGGAAAATTTTGCGTAAAACATGAAAAAAGTGAGTTTATTTATAGGGATAATGTTGCTGGTCGGAGTAGGGTTGTACGCTGGCTATAAGGAGCTATATCCCTATAAATATAAACTAAGCATCACGGCAATAATGAAAAACGAAAAGCCATATCTGAAAGAGTGGTTGGAATATCATATTTTACAAGGGGTTGAACATTTTTACCTATGCGATAACGAAAGTACGGACGGTAGCCATAAGTATTTACAGCCATATATAGAAAACGGGCTTATAACATATATTTCGATGATAGGGAAAAATCAGCAGTTGATATGTTATGATAAAGTAGTCAAAGAGCACGGAAACGAGAGCCAGTGGATGGCGTTTATTGATTTAGACGAATTTCTGGTACCGCTTCAAGCAGATAATATGGTTGATTTTTTACAAGAATTTACAGATGCAAATGAAGTCAGCCTTCATTGGATGAATTATGGGGATAATGGTTTGTTTAAGCGTGAAAGCGGTTTGGTAACCGAGGCATTTACGGCACATGGAGCAAAATTGAATCACACCGTAAAGTCCATTGTGCGTCCGAATGCTGTAATAGATTTTAAGGCCTTTGGCGCAAATCATTATGTGCCGGTAAAAGGTAAAAGCCTTAATGAATATCACAAACCCGTCAGCTATATGCTAAGTTTTAATATCTCGGGGGATAAGGCGAGGGTAAATCACTATATAACCAAATCATTTGCCGAGTTCATAAATAAGAAAAAGCGCGGGCATCCGGAAGGAACGGTCATAGATTATAAATATTATTTCTTTCATAATGAAAATGAGGTAAAGAATGATGGTAGTATGAGCCGTTTCCTACCACAATTGAAAAAGCGCATGGAAAAAAGTCCTTTAACAGACGTCAATGTGCCGCAAAGTGAAGAATTGCCGGAAACATTTGCCGATTTTTATTTTACTCCCGAAGAAGCCAGTCAGATATTGAGAAGAGAAGTAACAGAACCGCTTAGTTTTTATGAAGTAGAGCAAACATATAAAGAAAATCAATATCCGTCATACATCAAAAAATAAAAAGGAAAGAAATGATAAAATTAGACAATATAACCGTTCAGATTGCTTCAAAGTTTTTATTGGAAGATGCCTCCGCACAAATATCAGACGGACAAAAGATAGGAATAGTCGGCAAAAATGGTTGCGGAAAAACAACATTATTTAGGGTGTTAAAAGGAGAACTAGAGGTAAACAGCGGTGAGGTTCAATGTGGTAAGAAACAATTAAAAGCTTTTGTGGAACAGGAAATAAAAGAAGCTGATTTACAAAAACCGATATTGGAATATGTCTTGAGTAAAGATAAACGACTGATGGCTTTACGAGAACAAGAAAAGACCGCTAAGCCTGAAGAACTGCCGGAGATTATGGAACAATTATGGATAATAGAGTCCGATTCGGCAGAAGCTAGAACCGCAGAAATTTTAGTCGGATTAGGTTTTAATCAAGAAGATTTAACAAGACCTGTAAAGGATTTTTCGGGTGGTTGGCAAATGCGTTTAAATTTAGCCGGAGCCTTGTTTCAACGTTCGGATATTCTTTTTTTGGATGAGCCTACCAACCATTTGGATTTAGAAGCAATCGTATGGCTAGAAAGTTATTTGCAAAAATATACGGGAACAGTTTTGCTTATTAGTCACGACCGTGATTTCTTAAATAATGTCTGTGGAGGTATCCTGCATTTTGAGGGCAAAAAGTTGGTGCAATATGGAGGAAATTATGATACTTTTGCACGCCAATATACGCAAAAAATTGAGTTGGTAGATAAGCTGATAAAAAAGCAAAATGAGCGCAAAGCGCACCTTCAATCATATGTGGATAGATTCCGTTACAAAGCAACAAAGGCGCGCCAAGCTCAAAGTCGTCTAAAAATGTTAGAAAAAATGGAGGATATAGAAGAAGTTGCTCAAGATAAAGAAAGCAAGTTTTCCTTTCCAGATATAAAACCAATGCCATCTCCTCTGATAACCGTAGAAGGAGGTGTTGTCGGTTATGGTGATAAGGTTGTGCTGCGGAAACTTAATTTTTATATAAACCAAGATGACAGAATTGCGTTATTGGGGAAAAATGGTAATGGTAAGTCCACATTAGTGAAAATGCTGTCATCGCATCTTCCAATGATGGAAGGAACGATGAGAAAAAGTGGTAAACTAAAAATTGGATATTTTAATCAAAATCAAACCGAAGAATTGCCACTGGAGTTAACGCCAACAGAGTATATGAAAAGTATTGAGCCGGACACACCGGAAAAGAATATCCGTGCTCACTTAGGTCACTTCGGTTTAGAACAAGAAAAAGCCGTCACACAAATAAAAGCGTTATCTGGCGGTGAAAAAACAAGGTTGCTGTTTGCAAAAATTTCTATAGATAAGCCGGAACTATTGATTTTCGATGAACCGACAAACCATCTAGATATGGAAGGAAGAACCGCTTTAGCCGAAGCATTAAACGCATATAATGGCGCGATTATTTTGATTTCACACGATTTTCATTTACTGGAAATGGTCGTTGATAATTTATGGTTGGTGCACAATAATACTTGTACGGCATTTGACGGAGATTTGGAAGATTATCGAGCTTTCTTACTCCATAAAGAGAGAAAAACAGAAGAAAATCCTGAAAAGAAAGAAATAAAAGAACCGAAAAAAACAATCGCCCCAATAGAAAAAAACGCATCTAATAACAAACTAGACCGCAAGGTCAGAGCAGAGTTGCGCCAAATAGAGCAAGAACTGAATAGGTTGGAGGCTCAAAAAGCAAAATTGCTCCAAAAATTTGCACAAGTTTCGGGCAGTGACGTAGCCAAAATACAAATAGAACTATACAACTTGGAACAAGAGATAACCACAACTGAAGAGCGGTGGATGGAGCTAAGTGAAACCTTAAATTAGTAGACGATATTTGCTCTCATAAAATATTTGACAAATAAACAAAAATAGATACAATACCCCCAGTTAACAATTATTGTATCACTTAAATTATAATGTTTTATGGATAGATTGATGTCTTGGAGATGGGCACGCATAGGTGAACGCTCCGCATGGAAAAATGCTCTTAATCCGGAATTCATCCTGGGCATAATGGGATTTACTCTCTGTATTGTGTACATGGCAATACCACATCCGGATAAAGAATTAGAAATTCTTTTGTCATGGTTGATATCGTTTTGTGGAATATGTTTCTTTGTACACTGCCTATCTATGGTTTTGCGTGCAGATGATTATTTTTCAGTGCAAATGGGAAACCAAAAGTGCAAGGTTTATGTTTATTGTATAGCGCATAAATATAGACCGTGTTCGTATAAAATTTTCTTAAAAACCAAAGATGCTGAGTTTATGGTCTTTGCAACCTCATATAATAAGAGTGTCTACTCAGGCAGTCAAAACGCGTTTATTTATAGTGTTAAAAGCGATGATGGCGCGGAAATGTGGATGCTGGTGAATAAAGGCAGTGACGACGCTCAAGAGCTTGGACGACGTGTTGGAGATTATATATTTATATCTTCAAATCAGCATGAACAGGGTAAGGTTGTCCTAAATATCCTGCAGGATGATGGGTACACGGAAATTTCTGCCGACAGGTACACCTGTGAAAATATCTTAGTTCCTGCAGAGGAAGAAACAGAAGTAGTTTACAATGGAGAAATTGTAGAAGCTGACATTCCAGATGAATATCTGATAATAAAGAATGATGATAAATATCAGATCTGGGGAATTTATAGCGAAGAAAAAAGTAATCCTTATTGCTATGCTTTGTCAGTATCATCCGTCATTTTTCATGAGGGACAGGATACAGTCATTCTTCTAGGTCAACACTTTGAGTACACAGAGTTGTATCGAGGATTTTCTCTGGGCAGAGAGTCAACGACATTGATTAGCGAGGTGTACAACAAAGAAGGTTTCAAAGGGGTATACGGAACAATCCGACGCTTTAATCCGAAAACCAAAACTTTGGATAAACTGTACGATGGTGCAATTTTCGGTGTCTTATTTGAAGATGGCGAAATAATCGGCGCAGACGGACAGATATTCAAACCTTGATGTGAAAAATAAAAAAATCCCCTGAACTTTATGGTTGCAGGGGATAATTTTTGCAAAAAATATTTTATTTATAACTGTTAATCTTATTTTGTAAGTCATCAAGACTACGTCCATAAAAAGGCTCTCCATTGATAATTAACATCGGAACGCCATTGATGCCCAAGACTTGCGATAAAGCATCAATATCTTGAATACCGCGACGGATTTCTTTTTGTTCCATCATTTGTTTAATTTCATCAACATTAAGATCTTCATCTGCAAGAATTTGATTAATAGTATCTTCGTTCATTTCAGGAAGCGTCATAATTCCCTCAAAAACTTCAACGAATTTTCCTTTTTGGAAAGCTGCCAAAGAAGCCTTTGCGGCATAAGGAGAATGTTCGCTCATAAAAAAGAGCGGATTAAACACAAATTTCACATCAGGATTATTTTTAATCAATTGAGCAAGCACTGGAGCTAAAGCTTTGCAGTGTCCACAGGCAAAATCAAAAAATTCAACTACTGTAATTTTTGCGTCTTTCGGTCCTGCATAAGGTGCAATTTTACTATTTTTCATTTCATCCCAATGATCCAAATAGATTTTATTTGGATCGTTTTCTGCAACCTTTTCAACTTCTTTGGATTGTTCGGATTCATTATTTGTTTTTATTTGGAAAGAAGAATTCTTAAATGCATCACTTTCCAAAACAAGTTGAGCAATAAGTTCTTTATTGTTTTGAATATAGTTTTCAACAGCTTGGTTCATCATTTGTTTTTGCGAAACATTCTTCCGGGGACAATGCGCGTCAAGATAAAGAACGCATCCGGCACCGAGAGCAGCCACGATTAAAATGGCAAAATACTTAAAAAAGATTTTCATGATATCCACTCCAATATATAAAACTACAGAAAGACTAACGTGTCATAAAAGTATATGCAAGAATTTTTAAGTGTAATCATCAAGTTTTAAAAACAAAAAAGCCCATCTGCAAAAGATGGGCCTAAATTGAGATAAAGCAAAATTATTTTGCATTATCAATAGCAGCTTGAATAGTAGCTTCGTCAATAGCCTGCAAAGCTTCACCATTCATAATCAAAGTAGGAACGCCACGAATTTGAACTTTTTGAGAGAGACTAGAAATATCAGAAAGTTCTTTAGCAATTTCATCGCTATCCATTAACTTTTTAGTCTTTTCAACATCAAGACCAGCTTTTTTGATAACTTCATCAATAACAGCGGAAGTAACTTGTCCGTTATGAGTTAATAAAGCTTCATAAACTTCCAAGAATTTACCTTGTTTATTGGCAGCCATAGCAGCCTTTGCAGCAGGCATAGAACCCAAGAAAGTTACTGGTTTAAATACAATTTTAATATCTTTGTTAGCTTTAATAACTTTCAACAATTCAGGCGCTAAACGTTTGCAGTAACCGCAGTTGAAATCAAAAAATTCAACAATAGTAACTTTAGCATCTTTAGGTCCAACAAAAGGAGAACCTTCATAAGAACTTAAATCCTTCCAATTAGCTTTATAAAGTTCAGCAACACGCTTTTGAGCTTCAATTTGTTCTTGTTGAGCAGCCAATTCTAAAGCTTCACGAACTTTACTCGGATTATTCATTAAATAATCTTCAATAGCTTGATTCATATCTTGAGAAGCTGTAGAAGAGGAAGTCGAAGTCTTAGAACCAGATACAGAAGCGCAGAGAGCAACAGATACAACTACGCTTGCAATAACAGATACTAAAACAGTAATAACATTATCTTTTTGCATATTTCCCATCCTTAAAATATTATATAACGATTAAAAAGTAGGAGAATAAAAAAATAAATGCAAGCCAAAAATAAAAATATGTTGACAAAGTGTGTAAGTTTAAAATGATATTAAAAACAAAGAAAAGAAAACTAAACGATTCTGATAAAAGAAGGGAAATGTATATAAATGTTTAATGTGAAGATATCACTTTTTGCGCGAACCAGAGATTTAGAACACAACATAGATAGTTTGCATGATAAAATTATAGAAATGACAATGGTTTTTAAAGAAGCTGTTAATATATACCTTCAAGAACAAAGAAGTGAAAAATATCGCCAGACCAGTAAAAAAATAAAAATAATTGAACACGATTCGGATACACTACGCCGAGAAATAGAAAGTAAATTATATGAACAAAATTTAATACCAGATCTACGAGGAAACATATTGGAATTAGTAGAAAATCTGGACAGAGTTATTAATTTGTTTGATGAAGTTGCGCACAAATTTTATATAGAGAGACCGGAAATACCCGAAGAATACCATAATCAATTGCAAGAATTAGTTAAACAAGTATCTGATTGTGCAGAAAATATGGCAATAGCCTCTCGAGCTTTTTTCAGAGATTTAGTGACATTAAGAGATTATTCTAAAAAAGTTTATCTATTAGAACATCAGAGTGATAAAACTGCTGCTAAATTGCGTAACGAAGTATTCGATTCTAAATTGGATTTAGCTCGTAAAATGCAGATAAATAATTTTATAGAAGAGGTGGCGGATATAGCAGATTTAGCAGAAGATTGTATTGATGCATTACTTATATTTGCAATTAAGCGGGAAATATAAACGATGTTTGAATATTTATTTTTTCTCTCCAGCGGTTTATTTTTAGGATGGTCTTTAGGGGCTAATGACGCATCTAATATTTTTGGAACAGCTGTTGGTACAAAAATGTTGCGTTTTACAACAGCAGCAATCATTGCGTGCATCTTTTTAGTGCTAGGGGCTGTATTTAGCGGACAAAATACAGCGGAAACGTTAAACACATTAGGTGAAATTAACACATTGCCTGCAGCTTTTACAGTATCGTTGTCATCAGCATTAGCGGTTGTAATGATATTAAAATCAGGAATAAGTGTCTCAATTTCACAAGCTATTGTAGGAGGAATTATCGGTTGGAACGTATATAATCATAAACCGACTGATGCAGAAACTCTGACAAACATTTGTGCAACATGGATATTCTGTCCGATCATTTCAGGGGTTATTGCTGTTGGATTATATATATGCGTCAAGAAATTACTGCACCATAGTAAAATTCATATACTATGGCAAGATATGGCAATAAGAGTTGGGATGATACTGACAACAGCATTAGGCGGTTTTGCACTAGGAGCAAATAACATGGCAAATGTGGTTGGAGTGTTTGTTGATTCGAATGTACTGTCTCCGATGAAATTAGGAGAACTATATACACTGAGCAGTACTCAGGTTCTATTTTTACTGGGAGCAATAGCCGCGTGTGTTGGCGTATTTACCTATTCTCAAAAAGCTATTAAAACAGTAGGAAAAAATGTATTATCTTTTTCGCCAACAGTAGCATGGATTGTAATTTTATCGCAATCCTTGGTTTTAATATTATTTTCTTCTGAAAATTTAGAACATTTCTTAATATCAATGAATTTACCACCTTTGCCAGCTGTTCCAGTATCCAGTACCCAAGCCGTTATTGGTGCAATTGTCGGGATAGGATTAGCAAAGGGAGGCAAGGGTATAAAATGGAGCTTAATTTTACGCGTGGTATCAGGTTGGATAGCAACGCCGATTATCGCATTTATGCTAAGTTTTATATCACTGTTTTTTATGGAGAATGTCTTTAAACAAACCATATTTATTCCATAAGGAGAAAAAATGGCGCAAATATTACATAAGATATATCAAAAATTTCCGACATTTTTTTTCTTAGGGCATTTATGCGCCGGATTTTTATTCTGTATTTATATTGCCTGGAAAACGAACACATTAGGTGGAGATACGTTGGAACATATACACTCCTCATGGTTGGTTTACGCAAATTTTATTCCATATAAAGATTTTTTTCAGCACCATAATCCTCTGTTGTGGTACTTATTTGCACCGCTTGTCGGTCTACATGCTCATGGATTAGATGACAATATTATCACAGCAACCGTGGTAAGTTGCTCCATACTAAGTTCATTTTTGAACTACTATCTTTTATATCTGATTGCTTCACGCTTTCTGACCAATAGAACCGGAGGAATAATTGCTGCTGCTATTGCATTGACACCATATGTTGTCGTATCTGTGGTGAATTTTCGTCCAGACAATTTTATGATGACAGCTTTTTTTGCAGGATTGTATTTTTATTTCAAACACATAAAGGAACAAAAAATCATTCACTTAAGTTTAGCAATGTTGCTATTCTGGGCGTCATTTATGTTTTTGCAAAAAATTATATTTGCCCTTGTTGTATTAGCAGTGATAACTTTTTATCTATGGCATAAGAAAATCGTTAAAACAGATGCATTTGTATACTCAATACTACTGCCGATGGTTTTGAGTTTTGGATATGCTGTCTATTTATGGTATTATGGTATTTTAGAAACATGGTATCGCTCCAATTTTATCTTTAATTTGCACATACCGGAATTATTTACTGAAGAACGTCGTCATGGAATGATTTGGCCGGAATTAAAGTTGCTTCTGCTTGGGAGTTTTTGTGCAATTATTTGCTTTATCCGCCAGAAAAATATGTATTTTAATATACTAACCATGTTATTTTTAGCAGAGTTAGCACAACGCTTATTGTATTTTTCCGCCTTCGCTTATTATTTTTATTTATTGATATATTTGGCAGCAATATTGAGTGCAATGTTTTTGGAGGAAAAAATTTTCAAAAAACATTTTGTGTTAATCTATGTACTCATCGCAGCACTGGCATTTTGTATGTATAAACCGTCTGTATATGAGGGAAATATTGGTGACCCAATAGGACGATTTTACGCTCCATTAAATAAAAAGATTGTTCAAGTAGTGACACCTTGCGATTATGTCATCAATGGAGATGGAAGTTTATACAATCTTTATAATCGAGATCCTCACTATTACTGGAATTTGCTGGGACAGCTAGATGTAATTGGTGCAAAAGTAGGGATACACCCATTAATGGACATAAATAAAGTAATAGCAACATACAAGCCGAAAATTATATACATCGCACCGTATAAAGATAAATATTCAGCCGAACGAGGTATTGAAAAATTTGTGCATGTGCCGGATATGAATTTAATTAAACAATATTACAAGCCGTTTGATAATTCGGATGTGATATACATATTAAAGCCCGAATATAGCCATATAAAATGCGACTTTGACTACAAAAAGCGCTATTACCACGCATATGATTAGTTTCCAAACAAAAGATGAAAAGCTTGACGGATACCAAATAATTAATTAAGGTAAGACCACAAAATTAATTATGAGGTCTTAAAATTATTTGGTATGTTAACGGCAATACTTATTATTTTAGTCTGTAAGCTAAGCCTGAAGATTATTCGGCAACACAAGAATGAGACATATTCTTCAAAGGAAAAAGAATAGTCTGTTGTAAATCGTAGGAAAACAAGAAAAACTAATCCTAACACATACCCCTAGAGAACATAGGCTGTATGTAAAAGAAAAAGACAGTAACACAAAGTTACCGTCTTTTATTTTTTAATTGAACATTTCACCAGATTCTCTAAAATAAAATTTAAATATCCAAATCCTCTGCAAATTTAGCTCTTTCAATAATGAATTTAAAGCGCTGCTCTGGATCTTTCCCCATTAAGCGTTCAACTTGACGTCTAGTTTCAAAAGCTTCATCACGAGCTTCTTCAGTATTTGCTGTCGGTACTACTACGCGCAACAAAACACGATTATTTTTATCCATAGTTGTTTCTTTAAGTTGCAAAGCACTCATTTCACCCAAACCTTTAAAACGACTGATATCTGGTTTTTGATTAGCTTTGGCTTTACTTAGGATTTTATCTTTTTCATCGTCATCAAGAGCATAGTAATTTTTTCCACCAAAGACGATTTTATACAGCGGCGGAGTCGCAATAAACAAATGACCATTTTCAATAAGTTTCGGCATATATTGGTAAAAGAATGTCATCAAAAGAGATGTAATATGCGCCCCATCAACATCAGCATCGGTCATAATGATGATTTTTTCATAACGCAGATTTTCTTCTTTATAATTATCCTTCGTGCCACACCCCAAAGCCTCAATCATATCTTTAATTTCTTGGTTTTGAGTAATTTTATCAAGACTGGCACTTGCAACATTCAAAATTTTACCACGCAAAGGTAAAATAGCCTGCGTCATACGATCACGTCCTTGCTTTGCGGAACCTCCAGCGGAATCCCCCTCAACAATAAAAATTTCAGTATCTTCAGCAGCGGATTTAGAGCAGTCGGCAAGTTTACCCGGAAGACGTAATTTCTTGGTAGGAGATTTACGATTTTGAACTTTTTCTTCTTTCTTTTTTTTGCGAAGTTCGGCTCTGTCAATAACATATTCAATTAAAGCACTGGCATTTTCTTTATCGGAGGAAAGCCAATGATCAAAAGAATCTTTAACAGCTTTTTCAACCAGATAAGCGGCTTTCGTTGAAGTGAGTTTATCTTTTGTCTGTCCTTGAAATTGCGGATCACGAATAAAAACTGAAAGCATAATCGCAGCATCGCTTAAAAAATCTTCAGCAGTAATACCTGCAGCTTTTTTGATATTGGCCATATCTGCATATTCTTTTAACCCTTTAAGCAAAGCTGCACGGAAACCTTGTTCATGTGTTCCGCCTTGAGGTGTAATAACTGTATTGCAATAAGAGGTACAAAAACCTTTTTCATCATCAGGCCAAGTAATAGCCCATTCGACTTTTCCCTCATCACCGGCAAGCTCAGCTTCTCCAGAAAAAGGAGTACGATTGATGGTTGTGCGGGTGCCGATTTGATAATTTAAGAAATCTAATAAACCATTAGGAAAATTAAATTCTGTTTCTTGAGGAATACCATCAGCTTCAGTTAAAAGCCCGGGAGCGCATTTCCAAAAGATTTTAATTCCTTTAAATAAGAACGCCTTGGAGCGAGCCATACGATAAACTTTTGCCGGAACAAATTTATTATCACTTCCAAAAATTTCTTCATCTGGTAAAAAAGTAATACTTGTACCACGTCGATTGGGAGCATTTCCAACTAAGACTAACGGTGTAATAGGCTTACCTCGAGAATATTCTTGACGATAGAGTTTTTTGTCACGAGCTACCTCAACAACGAGTTTAACAGACAAAGCATTAACCACGGAAGAACCCACACCATGTAATCCACCGGATACTTTATAAGCGTTACCGCCAAATTTACCACCGGAGTGTAAAGTGGTTAGGATAACTTCCAGAGCAGATTTTCCAGGATACTTAGGATGATCATCTACCGGAATACCACGCCCATTATCCGTAATAGTAACAGAGTAGTCTGCATTAAGAGAAATATCAATTCTGGACGCATAACCGGCAACAGCTTCATCCATAGAGTTGTCTAAAATTTCCGCAACCAAATGATGTAGAGCTTGCTCATCCGTGCCGCCGATATACATACCCGGACGGTGTCTGACAGGATCCAGCCCTTCAAGAACTTCAATATCGCGAGCAGAATATTCTTCCTTAACTGCCGTTGCGGAGTTTTCAAACAAATCAGTCATATTTTCCTCTGATATAAGACAAAAAACATACATAAACTAGAAGAAATATATAAAAAGAAAAGTATAGACACAAGCAAAAACTAAAAATCTTAAACAGAAAAATCTAAACAAAAATAAACTGACTAAAAAGCAGAGTTTTTTAATAGTGATAGAGTGAGGGATAGATAGTTTCTTATAAAAACAATTGGTAATTATAAAAAAAAACAAAATTTTGCTTTCACCATAAAAGGATACATAAAATATCAAAATTATCCGTCAAAAAAAGAAACAAATATTTAATCTGTAACATTAAGAAAAAATTGAATAAAAAGTTAAAAAAAAGTTGCAAAATAAATAAAAATAGATTATAAAGAACGCGAAAGCAGCAATGGTGCTGTTTTTTTATAATTCACACGCAGATACAGCGTCGGTGCTGTTTGAAATAAAGAACAACGCTTCACGCTCCGGTGTCCGAAATATTTCGGGCCGAAATTCTGCGGAGGTTTAACCGGAAAATAAGGAAAAATAAATATGACACTTCCTACTTTTACATTACGTCAGCTCGTAGAGGCAGGCGTACACTTTGGACACCACGCACGTCGTTGGAATCCACAAATGGCTCCATACATCTATGGCAAAAAAGATAATGTGCACATTATCAATCTTCAAAAGACATATCCTATGCTTTACACCGCTTTGGCTGTAGCACGTGATGTGGCTGCAAAAGGCGGCAAAGTATTATTCGTTGCAACAAAGCGTCAAGCACAAGATATAGTTAAAGAAAGTGCTGAAAGATGTGGACAATACTATGTTAACTATCGTTGGTTAGGTGGTATGTTGACTAACTGGAAGACAGTTAACAAATCAATCAGCCGTCTCGTTAAATTAAACGAAATGGAAGAAAAGAACGCATACGAAGGATACACCAAAAAAGAAATGCAAAACATCAAAAAAGAACAAGAAAAACTTGCTCTTTCGTTGGATGGTATTAAAAACATGGGAGGACAACCTGACTTATTGTTTGTAATTGATACTCCCAAAGAAACTTTAGCTATTAAAGAAGCTAAAAAATTGGGTATCCCTGTAATCGGTATTACCGATACAAATGCAAATCCGAATGAAGTTGATTATCCGGTTCCGGGTAATGATGATGCAATTAGAGCAATTCAGTTGTATTGCGAATTAATTTCATCAGCCATTTTGGATGGTATGCAAGCAGAAGTTGCAGCACAAGGCGTAAAAGTTGAAGATGTGGTTGCAGCATCTGAAGAAAAATTTGAAAATGTAGAAAACGCTTAATTTTAGATTGAGTAAAAACGGCGGTGGCAAAAGCTGCCGCCGAGTTGATGTATTCGAAGATTATCAAAACAAGGGGAAAAAGAATGGCAGAAATTACCGCAGCTATGGTAAAAAATTTGAGAGAGACCTCTGGTGCAGGCATGTTAGATTGCAAAAAGGCGCTAGTTGAAACAAACGGAAATATGGAAGAAGCAATAGACTGGCTTCGTAAAAAAGGTTTAGCGTCAGCAGCTAAAAAGGCAAGCCGTATTGCAGCCGAAGGTTTGGTTTCTGTATATGTAGAAGGTAATGCAGGTGCAGTTGTTGAAGTAAACTCTGAAACAGACTTTGTTGCCAAGAATGATATTTTCCAAGATTATGTAGAAAATTCAGCAAAAGCTGCATTAGCCGTTAAAGGTGATATTGAAGCATTAAAAACATATACATGCCCAGTATGCGGCAAAGAAATGGGCTGCATCTTAACGGATATGATTGCTAAAATCGGTGAAAATATGAACTTACGTCGTTCAGCATACTTAAACGCAAATAACGGTATTGTATGCTCATATGTTCATAGTTCTGTACGTCCGAATGTTGGTAAAATTGGTGTATTGGTAAGCCTTGAAGGTAATGCTGATCCAGCCAAAATGCAAGAACTAGGTAAACATATCGCAATGCACATTGCTGCAACATCTCCGATTGCAATGACAATAGCAGATGTACCGGCCGAAGCTGTGGAACGTGAAAAGAGCATCTTCAGCGAACAAGCTTTAGCATCTGGTAAACCAGCAAATATCGTTGAAAAAATGGTAGAAGGACGCATTCGTAAGTACTATGAAGAAGTAGTTCTTGAAGAACAATCTTACATCATGGATCCGGATAAGAAGGTAAAAGATGTTGTTGCTGAATTTGCAAAAGAAAACAATGCAGAAGTAAAACTCGGTGGTTTTGTATGCTTCAAACTTGGTGAAGGTTTACAAAAGAAAGAAGAAGACTTTGCTGCAGAAGTTGCTGCTCAGTTGGGTAAATCCGCATAATTTTACTCTGTAAGAAATAAAAAACAGGTTCTCGAAAGAGAGCCTGTTTTTTTTACTGATAAATGAGCAATTTTTCGATAAAAATCGGTAATGTTTTAGAAATCTGACCATCAATGACAAGATCAAAGTCATGATAATTGGCTGGCTTTTCTAAATTCAAAACAATGGTTAAACCGGAATGCTTGCGAACATCACATACAAAAGTTGAAGCCGGAGGGATAGTGCCGGAAGTTCCGATGGCAACAAATAAATCAGCTTCACAGAGCAGTTGTTTAATTTTGGGTGAGAAAAATATTTCTTCACCGAAAAAGACAATATTCGGGCGAAGCTCTCCAAGGCAAGTGCTACAACGAAGATTTTCAGTCCAAGGTTGCCATGTCTCTAAAATCTTTCCACAATTTACACATCTCAGTTGATTAATTTGTCCATGAATATGCCATACATTTTGAGAAAGCGCTTTTTCATGCAAAGTATCAATGTTCTGAGTAATGATATGAATATCAGCATGCGAATGCTGTTGCAAATGAGCTAGAGACAGATGTGCGGAATTTGGCTGTGCCACAAACATCTGTTTGCGCAATTCGTTATAGAATTGGTGCACCAAAGATGGATTAGCCTGAAAACCTTGCAAAGAAGCGACAACTTCAGCATCATATTTATTCCACAAACCATTTGCATCACGAAAAGTAGCTAAACCAGATTCAGCGGAAATACCGGCACCGGTTAAAAAAACGATTTTACGAAATTTACGAAGCATAAAATAATTTTTTAATGAGGTTCGGTCCATTCCTACTCCTCTGAATAATAAAACATAAATTTAAGAAAACAGAAATATCATACTACGCAAATACAAGCTGTCAAGAAAGAAAAGAGGATAGAGAAGGTTAAGATATTGACACAATATAGAGATTTTGATAAATTAACGCGCAAATTTATCAAAGGGGAAAGATAATGCTATTTAATAAGGCTTTAATTTTAGGTATTGGTCTAATAGGTTCATCACTGGCACGTAATTTGAAAGAAAAAGAATTAGTTGATACGCTGGTAGTGTACGATAAAAATAAAGAAAATTTAGCGAAAGCGGAAAATCTAGGATTTGCAGATATTTATACAGATAGCATAAAAGAAGGAGCATCAGATGCGGATTTAATCATTTTTGCCACACCGGTTTGTGCTTTTGGAGATTTGGCTAAAGAAGTTGCTCAATATGTAAAAAAAGGAGCGGTGATTAGTGATGTAGGTTCCGTAAAGCAATATAGTTTGCAAGAAATAGAAAAATATTTGAATAAAGATATGGGAGTAATTGTTGTAGGCGGACATCCTGTTGCCGGTACGGAAAAATCCGGTCCGGAAAATGGTTTTACATCTTTATTTAAGGGGCGCTGGTGTATTTTAACTCCTGATGACAATTCAACACCCGAGGCTATAAAAAAATTAACCAAGATGTGGGAAAGCTGTGATATGAAGGTTGATACAATGGAAACAGCACATCATGATAAGGTAATGGCTGCAGTATCACACTTACCACAGCTAATAGCCTACTCCATTGTAGGAACAGTTGCCGATTTGGAAGGATACGAGCATAAAGAGATAATCAAATATTCAGCAGGTGGTTTTCGTGATTTTACTCGTATTGCAGGATCAGATCCAACCATGTGGCGAGATATATTTTTAACCAATAAGCAAACCGTACTAGAGTTAATACAAAGATTTATTGAAGATTTAGTAGCTTTAGAAAGAAACATCCGTTGGGATGAGGGAGATAAAATGTTTGATTTATTTAAGCGCACACAAAAGATTCGTAAAGATGTAATAGAAGCAAAACAAGATCAGCCAGAGCACGAAAAACGGATTATGGAAGAACTAAAAAAACAACAAGCATAGATTTTTAAGAGGAAAAGTCAGAAACGAAAAAGATTGACAACAGAAAATAATCAACTACATTATTAAAAAATAAAGTTTTTGAGGAGATTTATAATGCGCAGAACAATGTTAAGTATTTTAGGCTCGGCACTATTATTGGTAGGTTGTGCTGATAATATCAATTCAGACCATTACTATACCAATCAAGCCGGCAGAGTATCAACTGTAGCACAATGCACGGTATTAAGCGTACGTTATGTAACGGTAGATAGCGATAGTGGCGCCGGTACTTTGATTGGCGGATTGGCCGGAGGTGTTGCCGGTTCAACAATCGGAGGTGGTAGTACAGCCCATACATTAGGTGCTGTTGGTGGTGCGTTATTAGGTGGCGTTGTCGGTAATGCGGCTGAAAAAGGTCTGTCAACGCAAACCGGTTTGGAATATATTGTTAAATTAGACAATGGACAAGTAATAAGCATTACACAAGGCACAGGACAAGCATTAGGAGTTGGGCAGCGTTGCTTAGTTTTATTTGGAAGTACCAACCGCGTAATAGCTCAATAAATGAGAATAAAAAAAGGCCATATAGCCAGTGTGATGCTGGCTGTCGGATTGTTTAGCGGATACCTTTGGATACAAAATCCGAAGGTATCCGTTGTTATGTTGACGTATCAACGAGAAAAAATATTACCTCGTGCGATAGATAGTGTTTTAGCTCAAACGTATAAAGATTTTGAGTTTATAATAATCAATGATGGCTCGACGGATAACACGGATGATATTGTAAAAAGTTACAAAGACGAACGTATCCGCTATTATAAAAATGATAAAAATTATGGGATAGCATATTCTCGTAATAAAGCCATAGATTTGGCACATGGAGAATATGTGATGATTATGGACGACGATGATAAAAGCTTGCCGGAAAGAATGGAACGACAAGTCGCTTTTTTAGATGAAAATGAGGATGTTACTGCTGTTGCAGGGCAGATTAGAGGGTTGCCTCGTATACCGGATAACCATGATAATATAGCAGCTGGTTTGATACAGTATAATAATTTTGGTAATGCTAATATAATGTATAGAAGGGAATTTGCCAAAGCGCATAAGATACGCTATGATGAAAATTTAAGGGCAAGTGAAGACTGGGATTTTTGGGTAAATATGCTGTTTTCCGGAGCAAAATTTGCTTCAATTAAAGATGACATATTAGAAAGAAACGGAGTAAGCGAAAAACATTATGGCATCAGTTACGAAGCGGGAAATATCGCCGTCAGAGAAAAAATCGGACGAAGGTTTTCTTCTCAAAATCCTCAGAAATTTTATCAAGCTAATGCTTGTGAAAAAATAAAGCTGCTTGGCGATAAAAATATTTTTACCGCATCTTTTTATGAAAAATTATTAAAGATTAATTGCCCTTAAGTTGCGCAAGCAATTCATCAACAAACGCCGGCAAAGTATCTCCGGCTTTTCCCATTACATGTTTATCAAAAAAGAAGTTATTCGAGGTAGCCTCCAAATTAAATTCTATCGTGTCGGCGCCATAATATTTGGCGGTTTGCACAAAACCCGCGGCAGGGTATACAACGCCGGAAGTTCCGACCGAAACAAATAAATTAGAAGTTTTGAGTAAATTTTCAACTTTATCCATATAGAGCAGATTTTCACCAAAGAAGACAATATTAGGTTTCATCATACCCATGATATGGCAATTTTCACAACAAGTTTCGGAGGTGACATCTCCCCAGGTTTCAAGAATATGACCACAATTCATGCACACAGCCTGATTAATTTGCCCATGAATATGAAAAACATTTTTGCTTTTAGCTTTTTCATGTAAAGTATCAATATTTTGCGTAATAATATTAACCTCAGCCGGATACTCGTTTTGTAATCGAGTGATAGCTAAATGGCCGGCATTAGGCTTTGCATTCCATAATTCCGGTTTCATATTATTATAAAAATCATGCACATAGTCTTGATTACGGTAATAAGCTTCAATGGTAGCCACATCTTCAACGCGGTGGTGATTCCATAATCCATCTTCACTGCGAAATGTTGCTAATCCGGATTCTGCAGAAATACCGGCGCCGGTAAGAAAGAGAATACGATTATATTTTTTAGGCATTGAAAACTCTCCCGTAAAGATAAAAAATTAAATGTTTTCTTAAACAATTTCCAATATATATAACACAAACAGAAAGATAGCAACTTTTTTATAAAACGGAGAACAAATAATGTGCTGTAACGGGATAATCGTTATATTGGCGCTGCTGATAGGGTTTGCAGCGATTTTATATTTATTGTACCAAACGTATTCATACATCAAATGCGGATGCGGTAAATATGGTCCCTTTGTGTCATCATATGGAAAAATAAAAGAAGATATGATTGAAGAGGCAAGAGTAATCTTAAAAAAAGCCAAACATAAAATGAAAGTGACAGATTTAGGTTGTGGCAGCGGTACACTTTTGTTACCATTAGCCAAAGAATTTCCTGAGCACGAGTTTATCGGTTATGAATGGGATATAGTGCCTTTAACAATGGGAAAAATCAAAGCTGCAGGCCTAAAAAATATCACCTTCATTAAAGGGGATTATATGAAACAAGACTATCGAGATATGGACTTAATTATGTGCTATGTTTTGAAAGTGACCGGCGAACCGTTAGGAAAAATTTTGGCTGAGAATATTAAAGAGAATTGTGTCGTAATTTCTGAAATGTTTCCTTTAGGGCACCTTGAAGAAATTAAACAAATAGATTCTTCAATCTATGGTGTTCCAGAAAAGATTTTTGTGTATAGAAAGCCCAAAGCCGAGAAGGGAAACTCAAAGAAAGGTAGTACAGAAAAGAAAAAGACAGTAAAGTCGCAACCAACCAAGACGGAAAAAGCAGTTAAATCAAAAATGACAAGTAAGACCGTAAAGAAAAATGCAAAGGGGGGCAAAAATGTCAAGAAGAAGTAGTTTTATCATCTTTATCATAGCAACCATTGTTATAATGACTTCATTTGTATTAAATTTTGGTAAGGTAACAGCCCCAGTTTCTCATACTTTTGCAGCAATGCAGAATATATACATAGCCCTAACAGCGGTAATTGCCTCATTATTATTGATAAAGCAAAAATACTATTGGCTAGAGATGTTAGGCGTTGCGGTTATTGCAGCAATCATCATTGAGGTGGTGGTTTTAGGCGGAACCTTGATAAGTATAGCTGTGCTTTATAAAATTGTAGCTATAGCGGTTTATGCTTATTGGATACAATTAATGCGCTTTATGTTTTAGGTCGTTAAAATCGTATTGCCTTATAGAATAAAATATGCTATATTAGTGCAAATTGAATAAGGTAACAAGAAAATGACGGAAACAATTGAATTAAAACAAGAAGGCGAACTAAACGCAGCCGAGGTTGTCAAATTTTTTGATAACGTCAGAAATGAAAATGGAGAAAAATTAACGCAGAGCGAAAAACGTGGTCATCTGCGTTTTTTGTTCGTTCAACTCTATCATGATAAAGAAAAAAATACGTGTGAATTATCCGATGGAACCATTGTTCCGATAGTCGTGCATCGACGTCAAGAAGGGCGTGCTTCCGCATATTATTTAAATACGGCGCGAGCTCCTAGAGACGCCATATTTAAAGCCTTTGCTGAACGAATGGGAATAACGTATCGTACTCAAAAATCGGAAGCCAAAAAAATAGGGGAATTGATTGTCAGCGATGTAAAACATTTATTTGATGATGTAAAATCAGAAGATGGTAAAAAATTATCAGGTTTTAAAAAGCAGGACAGATTAAATGGATTGTTTCGCAAATTATATGAACATCCCGAAGAAAATATCTGTGAAGTAGCCGGAAAGAAAATAGCGATAATTGTAGAACGATTAGGGGTAAATAATAGAACAGCGTTTTGCATCAATGGGATTGAAAGTCGTCAAGAAGTATTGAAGGCTTTTGCAGATTGGGCAGGATGCCGTTACTGTCCGGAAAAAGAAGAACCTGAAAATCTGCAAGAAAAACAAGCCGGAGAATTAACCTCCAGAGAATGCGCCCGTATTTTTCATAAAGTAGAAAATCGCAGTCACGAATATAAAAAATATACGTCAGAGCGCTTGGCGCAATGGTTTGAATATATATACAATAATCCAAAATTAAATCAGGTTCGTTTGCCCAATGGAAGTTCTGTGGAAATAATTGTTCGTCGTCAAAGTTATGCCCAACAATGCTATTGCCTAAATACATCAGATGAAACAGTTAAACCGTTTGTGCTAAAACGTGTTGCGGAAATATCCAAGGCAGAAATATGTTTAGAGAATTTACACCTCAAACCACATAGCAAAAATGCGTTGTATAAAAGCATTATAGCTGTTTGCAAAGCTGAACAAACAGCGAAAACCGAAAGTGATAGAGTTTATTATCGTACGTATGCGCAAAAAGCTTATGAGAGCCTATCACCGCGCAGCGGAGAGTTGACAGTAACAGAATGGTTGCAACATATCGCTTCTCAAAAAAGTAAGACGTAATAAAAACATAAAAAAAGATAAATCTGTTTACATTTAAAACAAAATGTTCTATGCTCCTGTTTGCTTTAAAAAACAACATTTAACAAATGGGGAATGATTTAAAATGTTAAGAAGAACAAAAATTGTAGATTTATTGAAATCAGAAACAACACAACCGGAAGTTTTGGCTAAAGGTTGGGTAAGAACCAGAAGGGATGCTAAAGACTTTTCATTTATAGAAATAAACGATGGTTCATGTTTAAAGAATTTGCAAATTATCGCTCATAATAATCTCCCCAATTATAATGAAGTTAAAAATCTTTCAACAGGTTCATCCGTAGCGATTACCGGAGCCTTGGTAGAGTCGCAAGGAGGTAACCAAAAATACGAAGTTATTGCCGATAAAATCGAAATATATAGTGTGGCACCGGAAGATTTTCCTTTGCAAAAGAAGAAACACTCAGATGAATACTTGCGCACAATAGCGCACTTGAGAGCTCGTACCAATAAATATGGAGCGGCATTTAGAGTTCGTTCAGCATTGTCCTATGCAATTCACAAATTTTTCCAAGAACGTGGATTTAAGTATGTTCATACGCCGATTATCACTGGTTCAGACTGTGAGGGCGCTGGTGAGATGTTTCAGGTTACAACCTTGGATATGAAAAATCCGCCACGTTTACCAAATGGAGAAATAGATTATAGTCAAGACTTTTTCGGTAAACCGGCGCATTTGACGGTATCCGGACAATTAAATGGCGAGATGTATGCATGTGCGCTAGGTGATATTTACACGTTTGGTCCGACATTCAGAGCCGAAAATTCAAATACGGCACGTCATGCAGCAGAGTTCTGGATGATAGAACCGGAAATGGCATTTGCAGATATTTATGATGATATGGATTTAGCTGAAGATATGGTTCGTTATTGTGTAACAGAAGTTATGGAAAAATGCCATGATGATATTGAGCTATTTTCAAAATTTGTGGATCCGACATTGATGGATACTTTGAACACAATCAAAAACAATAGTTTTGCCCGCATCACATATACCGAAGCAATTGAGATTATGAAAAAGTCTGGAAAGAAGTTTGAGTATGAGCCTGAATATGGTATTGACATGCAAACAGAGCATGAACGCTTTTTGGCAGAAGAACACTTCAAGCGTCCGGTAATTGTTCGTGATTATCCAAAAGAAATCAAAGCATTCTATATGCGTATGAATGATGATAACAAAACGGTAGCCGCTATGGATGTTTTGGTTCCGAGAATTGGAGAATTAATCGGTGGTTCACAAAGAGAGGAAAGATACGAATTGTTGAAAAAACGTATTGAAGAATTAGGTATGCGTGAAGAAGATTATGGTTGGTACCTCGATTCTCGTAAATATGGGTCTGTTCCTCACGCAGGATTTGGATTAGGGTTTGAACGTATGATGATGTTATTAACGGGTATAGCCAATATTCGTGACGTTATTCCGTTTCCAAGAACCCCGAAGTCTTTAAACTTTTAGGAGAAACATATGAGAAATAAACTCTTTAGACTGATAGCAATTGCATGCTTATTTGTGCCATACGTAAATGCTGAAGAGACAGAAATTACAGCACAAGACGTCATCGTCCATCAGGTAGAAAAGCAAATAATTCCGATGCCGACATGTCAAGATGAAAAGTTGATGTCAGCGACTAAAGAGTTTATTTCTGAATTCTATAAAGATAATACGAATAAAAATGTAAAAGAGCGTCGCCATCGTTATTTTTTGATACACAATCTGGATAAATTTTCTAAAGAAAACATAGCAAACTACAAAACGGAAGCCACAAAGCCGGTATCAGATATTATTGCGGACCGTAAGATAAATAAAAGTATCATAGAAGAAAATATGCTATTATGCAAAAATCAAAGTGAGAATGAAGAAGCGGGAAAGTTATTTCTCTTGATATATCCAGAGGCGGACAGCTATCGTGTTGAAACAATAAATTTGGAATTAAAACCTTCAGGAAAAGATACATCCTTTTTGTATAAATAAAAGACTTGCGAAATCAAAAAAGGATACCTAAATAAACAAAACCTAAGGAAAGGTCTGTAAGGAATAGGTATGAGTGAACATAAAAATTTAGTTATTGTAAATCCAAAACCTCAACTACCCATGGTGGTTGAGGAAAATGGGTTATATACCTATTTAGAACAGATTAAGCGTTTTCCGGTTTTAAGCGAAAGTGAAGAAAAACAATTAATTGAAGATTTCCAAAACAAAGGTGATTTGTTAGCAGCTCAGAAGTTGATTACGTCGCATTTACGTCTAGCCGCCAAAATTGCTTTAACATATCGCCGTTACGGTTTGCCAATGTCAGATGTTATATCCGAGGCAAATATAGGTTTAATGCAAGCTGTTAAAAAATTTGATACAGATAAGAAAGTTCGTTTGGCAACATATGCAATTTGGTGGATAAAGGCTGCAATTAACGACTACATTTTACGCTCATGGTCTCTGGTTAAAATAGGTACGGTAGCTGCGCAAAAGAAGTTATTTTATAATTTAAGTCGTATTAAAGCCCGTTTGGGAATATATGAAAATAAAGAGTTAGAGCCGAAGGTAGTTAAAGCCATAGCTAAAGAATTGGTGGTTGATGAAAGAGATGTAACGGAGATGAATCGCCGTATCGGTGGTGACAGTTCATTAAACGTCAATGTAGGCGATGATGAGGACGGCCGTGAAAAAATCGACATGGTTATTGACGGCCGTGAAAATATAGAGGGAAAATTAGCCGCTCGCCAGGAACAAGCATACAAGGCGAAGATATTAGCGCAATGTTTACAGAAATTGGATGAACGTGAACAATATATTATAAAAAACAGAATGTTAACAGAAAATCCTATAACTTTGGATGATATCGGAGCTCACTTTAACATCAGTCGAGAGCGTGTTCGTCAAATTGAGAAAAAGGCATTCGATAAGTTATCTGCAGAAGTCAAAAAGGCTATGGCAGCATAAAATGTTTGAACAAGACAGTCAAAATAATTTCCGAGAAGAATTAATTGTTGCTTTAGTCAAAGCAGGAATCAGTTCTCCACGATTAGAAACGGATATTATCTTAAAATACACGGCCCCTTTATATCCGAAGATAACAGAAGAAGAGCAAGAAAAAGCTTTGACGATGTTGCGAAGACGATTAAATCATGAACCATTAGATAAAATAGTTGGGGAACGAGAATTCTACAAATTTGTTTTTAAGGTTAATCAAGATGTTTTGACACCACGTCCGGATACAGAAATTTTAGTGGAGGAGGCAATTCATCTGCTAAAAGATAATCATAAAAGAATTATTTTAGATTTAGGCACAGGTAGCGGCTGTATTTTGCTATCAATATTAAAAGAATATCCTGAAGCTTGTGGAATAGGGGTAGATATATCAGAGAAAGCGTTAAAAGTAGCTAAAGAAAATGCCCAAAGACTAGGCGTTGAAGATCGTTGCACATTTCAAAATTGTTCGTGGCAACAGTTGGAAATTGCAAAAGAAAGTATAGATATGATTGTAACTAATCCTCCTTATATAGAAAGTAGTGAGATTGCAAATTTAGATGAAGAAGTAAAAGACTATGATCCTCAAATTGCTTTAGATGGAGGCAAAGATGGATACAAATGCTATAAAGAAATAGCAAAGCTTGCCCCCTCTATGTTAAAAAAAGAAGGATATATTCTAATAGAGGCGGGGATAGGACAAGCCAAAAAAATCAGAGAAATATTTGAAAAAGAAGGATTAGTTTTATATAAAATAGTAAAAGATTTAGGAGGAATAAACAGGTGTGTGATATTAAAAAAATAAGTTGCAAAAAAAAAATTTAACTTATAGTATCAATCACTGTAAAGACGATATGCGATTTTTGAAGTGGGGCATATCAAGAAGTTTCCTTTTTTTAATAATTAATTTTAAAGAGCAAAGTGCTCTGTAATGAATGTAGGAATATATGAAAAAGCAAAATAATAGATTTCGTAATAACAGCGGTAGCAATAATGGCTATACGTTGAACTATAAATTTGATAGTGTGAGTATAGCAGGCAAGATAAGCGGAACAGCACTAGATTTAATCAGAAAGTATAATGATTTGGCAAAAGAAGCCCAGGGTAGTGGAAATTATGTAGATATGGAAATATATCGTCAGTATGCTGAACATTATCGTAAGATTGTAACGGAGATAAATGAGCGTCGACAATCCAGACAAGAACAGCAAAATCGTCCAGAAGAGAATGCTGAGAATGTTGAGAATGGAAATGAGGGTAATACTTCTGCCGAAGAGGATGTTGAGAATAAGGAAACTCAAACACCAATAGAACCTATTCCTGAAGCTAACGGGTATGTTGAAACATTACCGGCGGTCGAAAAGCCAATGGCAAAAAATTTCAAAGTTGTTGAAATTACGGAAGAAACAAAGCCTGAAGAAGAAGTAAAACCTAAGAGAGTAACGAGAAAAAGGACTAGTACACCTCGAAAAACTAAAAAAGAGGAAGAAAAGATAGCAGAAGCACTGTAATAATACATGATGAAAAGAGGGAGAAAACTTATGCCGGTAGAAATAGCTTTTTTAGTGGTGGCCGTAGCAGCAATTGCTATTACGTACAAGACATATGTTGGGTATGGAGACTATCGTTGGTATACCAAATTAGGATGCTTTTTGTTTGTTACATGTGGGTGGTTTGCTCCACTTATCGGATTTGCTGTTCACCGCACAAGTATAGAAGATAGTTTTGTGCATATAACAAAGATACTATATTTTTGGTTTGGATTTGTCTTTTTCTTATTCGCAATAACTGTAATACGAGATATGTTTTGGGCATTGATTGATTTTATCAGAAGAGTTCCTGTATCAGATTTAAAGAATACTGCATTACTGAACAAAATTAATATTGGGACGATAATTTTTTGCTTAATGTTTTGCCTATATGGATTATATGAAGCAGAAAAAATGCCTGCGATAAAAACATATGATATAAGTTCTCCAAAAATAAAAGAAGCAACTAAAGTGGTAATGTTATCGGATTTGCATATAGATGCAGACACATCGCCAAAAACTATTAAAAAAGTAGTAGAAGAGGTAAACTCTCTAAAACCAGATGCAGTTGTTTTGGTAGGAGATATTATTGATAATACTCCCGGAAAGTTATTTGCGCAGATGCAAGAATTGCGTCAATTATCACCTAAAGGACAAATATATATAGTTTTGGGGAATCATGAATTTTACTCAGGAGCGATGCAATGGGCGATAGGATTTGCACAGTTAGGATTTAACTTTTTAAATAATTATGGGACAAAATTAGGTGATACAGGGATTTATATTGCGGGAATACCAGATATAAGAGCTTCGGAGTGGGCAAAAATGAAAGTAAATGTAAAAAATGCTTTAGCCCAAGCAGAGAAAGACGATTATGTAATATTACTATCGCACACACCGCAAATAGCAGATGGTGTAACAAAGGATAACGTTGATTTACAATTATCCGGGCACACACATGGCGGACAAATCTACCCGTTTCACTATTTCGCCGAACGTGCGAATGGTGGCGTTCTTGCGGGATTTTATAACCAAAATGGTGTAGAAATGTATGTATCAAGAGGAACCAGATATTGGGGACCTCCAATAAGAATTTTTGCCCCATCTGAGATTACAGTGTTTAATTTTTCGCCAAGCAAAGAGGTGCATAAAGACGAGACAAAACCAGAAACCACAAGCGAAGATGAAATAGTAAAAGAAGAAAAGCAAGATGAATAATCTGATAGCAGAAGCATACGCAATCGCCCAAAACGAAAGCGTTGCCACCAAACCCGACGGCGCTGTTGTTTATAGCGTCAGCTTTATGCCAAATTCAAAAAATAAAGATGATGCAAAAAGATTTATTAGAGAACATCAAGATGCTCAAATGCTGGATGACACTCCTTGCGGTCAAGCTCTAATCGGATTAGGGCTTGATGGGCGAGTGGATGAAGTTGGGGAAGAAATAACCAAGGTTTGGAAAATTGCTTCATCAAGATATATTAAAGAAGCAAGCGGTAATATTAATGCCTTTGTTGAAGGAGCAGATAAGCGTAGCACGTTTTGTTCAACAGAACTGCAAGAGATAATGGAAAATCCAAATATTACCACAATCAATGGAATAGATAAAAAGGTGTTTTTCCAAAATTTCCACCCCAAGTTTTATAAATAAAAGCCTTAATTTAAACTCTTGCTAGATAGATAAATTAAGCCGCATCCACAATACAGCTCTATCGGCTTTATGGTGCAACCATTTGTTCCGGCATACGGCGAAAAGTCGGATTTTGATGCGCACTTTGAAGCAGCTGTTGCTGTAGCAGAAATTGTGCTTGATCGTTGCATAAAGACCGTGGAAGGTCAGTTGCAAAGTGTAGCCGCTTTTCCATCAACGGAGGAGGAAAGCCTAAACGATGGTAAGGTGGTTGTGTTAAAGCATTGGTTGCCAATTACACACTCGCTACATCCAGAGTTGGCTTTTACCATTGTACCTGTCCCTGCAGGATATTCCATTGTTGGGATAAACGGACATCTGCTGAAGCAAGAGGTCTGGGGACTGAATGGTGAACAGATTAAGCAGGTCTGCGGTTATGATGGTGTGTTTGTGCACAAAGGTGGTTTCACGGCAACGATGAAGACACTGGAAGGTGCAAAGACGCTCTGTTTGCAGAGTCTCTAAAACAAAGCCTCGTTAGTGAAATACTAGCGTGGCTTTGCCGTTTTTAAATGGTTAGAAGAATAAATTAAAAAACTTGTTCACGCGTTGTTTTTAGTTCAACTTTCGGAAAATCTTCTTTAGCTTTATTAAGGTGCCAAGCATTACGCGCTAAGAAGACGGTTTCCCCATCATGATCTTGTGCGATATTGGCTTGGTTAGCATCAATAAATTTAGCCAATGCATTTTTATCAGAAGAGGAAATCCAGCGAGCCGTATAGTATTGTGTCGGCTCAAAGACGACCGGAATATTAAATTCGGTGCGAATACGGTCGGCCATAACTTCAAATTGCAAAACACCGACCACCCCGACAATCCATTCCGAACCGATAACCGGTTTGAAGACGCTTGCTCCGCCTTCTTCGGCAATTTGTTGCAGTGCATTACCCAAATGTTTGGATTTAAGCGGGTCAAGTGCACGCACGGATTTAAGCAATTCTGGAGCAAAACTGGGAATGCCGGTAAAGTGTAATTTCTCGCTTTCTGTTAATGTATCACCGATACGCAGTTGTCCGTGGTTAGGAATACCGATAATGTCTCCAGCGTATGCATCTTCAGCTAACTCGCGCTCTTGAGCGAGAAACATAACCGGAGTTGGAATTTTAATCGGTTTGCCGGTACGAATTTGTGAAAGTGTCATACCACGTTTGAAGTGACCGGAGCAAATACGCATAAAAGCAATTCTATCACGATGTTTCGGATCCATGTTTGCCTGAATTTTGAAAATAAAACCGGTAACTTTTTTCTCATCGGCAGAAACTTCACGTTCTGCTGTCGGTTGAGGTCTTGGGGTAGGAGCAAGAGTATGCAAACCTTCCAGCACTTCTTTAACGCCAAAGTTATTAATAGCACTACCAAAAAATACAGGAGTAAGTGCACCGGCGAGATAAAGTTCAAGGTCAAATTGTGGGCAAAGTTCTTTAACCATCAAAACATCCTCACGCAATTTAGTAACAGCATGAGCAGGAAGTAACTCGTCTAATTTCGGATCATCAAGTCCTTTACAAGTTTCAATAACCGAGTTGATTTGTCCCTTATTTCCTGTTTTATTCATTAAAATAAGTTGGTCGTTAAGTAAGTCATAACAACCGAGAAAATCTTTACCACTTCCAATCGGCCAGCTTGCCGGACAAACATCAAGAGCCAAAGTTTTTTCGATATCATCAAGAAGTACAAACGGATCAAGACCTTCTCTATCCATTTTATTGATAAAGGTGAGGATAGGGATGTTTCTCAGACGACAAACTTCAAACAATTTTTTAGTCTGAGTTTCAATACCTTTAGCGGAGTCAATAACCATCACAGCGGAATCAACGGCGGTAAGCACGCGATATGTATCTTCCGAAAAGTCTTCGTGTCCCGGAGTATCAAGAAGATTAAAAGTAATATCTTTGTATTCAAAAGTCATCACGGAAGAAGCGACAGAAATACCACGTTCCTGTTCCACTTTCATCCAGTCAGAGTGAGCGCGTCTGTTTTCTCCGCGAGCTTTAACGGCACCGGCTTGTTGAATAGCACCACCAAACAACAGGAGTTTTTCTGTCAAAGTGGTTTTACCGGCGTCAGGGTGCGAAATAATCGCAAAAGTTTTTCTTTTATTCACAATATTTTCAGGCATGATTTTTCTCAAAAAAAAGGATAATACATTAAAATTAAGCGCATAATAACAAATAAAAAGGAATATGCAAGTACAAATTTCAAGAGAATGGTTAGCAATTTAAAAAGGAAAGCTCTAAAAAAGGACTTGACTCTTGGGAAAAAATCCATAATATCTAAACAGATTTAAGTAAAAAATAACACTCTACGGAGTGCCGTCAGTCAGCGAGGGTTCGCACACTGGCGCAATTTTTTTTACTAATATAAGTGAAAAAAACAAAAGGAAACAAATGTTTGACGCATTAACAACAAAGTTGAGTGACATATTCGGTCGTTTAGGCTCTCGCGGTGTTCTTAAGGAAAAGGATGTTGAAGAGGGGCTAAGAGAGATTCGCTTAGCTTTGTTAGAAGCAGATGTTTCCTTGAGTGTCGTTAAAGAGTTTATGGCCAGAGTAAAAGAAAAAGCTCTTGGTGAAAAAGTTATCAAGTCTATCCGCCCAGATCAACAACTCGTAAAAATCGTTTATGATGAGTTGATAGAATTATTGGGCGGCGATAGCACGGAATTAAATTTCAAAGCAGTTCCACCGGCAGTTATTTTGATGGTTGGTTTGCAAGGTTCTGGTAAAACTACAACCTCAGCAAAAATAGCTTTGAAATTAAAAAAGAATAAACGCGTATTAATGGCATCCTTAGACGTTTATCGTCCTGCAGCGCAAGAACAACTTGCTCAGTTGGGTAAACAAATCAATATAGATGTATTGCCGATAGTTGCCGGAGAAATGCCATTAGAAATAACCAAACGCGCTATTGCTGCCGGTCAAAAAGGTGTTTATGATGTATTAATCTTAGATACGGCAGGTCGTCTACAAATAGATGAAAAATTGATGGATGAGGTTGCTGCCGTTAAAAAGTTAGCCAATCCGACAGAAACATTGTTGGTTGCCGATTCTCTTATTGGGCAGGAAGCTTGCAATGTGGCTAAAGAGTTTAATGAGAAAGTCGGTATTACCGGACTGGTATTAACCAGAATAGATGGTTCATCTCGTGCTGGTGCAGCTTTATCAATGAAAATGGTTTCCGGAGCGCCGTTAAAGTTTTTGGGAACCGGTGAAAAATTAGAAGATATAGAAGAATTTCATGCAGACAGACTTGCCGGAAGAATATTAGATAAAGGTGATGTAGTCAGTCTTGTAGAAAAAGCTGTAGAAAATCTGGATAAAGAAGAAACCGAAGCTATGGCTAAAAAGATGATGAAAGGTAAATTTGATTTGGAGGACATGCTCAATCAAATTCGCCAGATGAAAAAATTAGGCTCCGTATCCAATATTATGGGAATGCTTCCTGGATTAAGCAAATATAAAGAACAAATAGAAGCAGCAAATGCTGATGCGATGATGAAAAGACAAGAAGCAATAATCTTGTCGATGACCAAAGGCGAACGTCGCAATCCGGATATTATAAAAGCATCTCGTAAAAAAAGGATAGCAGCTGGAGCCGGTGTGGAAGTTCATGAAGTTAACAAGTTGCTTAAATCCTATGAGCAAATGTCAACCATGATGAAAAGAATGGGAAAGCTTGGGGGCATGAGTTCTCTTGCAACCCGTTTTATGAAAAACAATCCGTTCGGAGGAAATTCCTTTGGCGGGTTTAACAACAAATTTCCGTTTTAAGCGGAAGAAACGAAACAAATAAATAACTGGAAAGGAAAAAAATGACAGTTCGTATTAGACTTTCTCGCGGTGGATCAAAGAAGCACCCATACTATCGCGTAGTAGCTGCCGATCAAAGAGCTCCTCGTGACGGTAGATTTATTGAAAAATTGGGTTCTTACAATCCATTATTGCCGCAAGATCATCAAGACAGATTAGTTCTTGATATCGAAAAAGTAAAATCTTGGCTTGCAAAAGGTGCGCAACCGACAGAAAGATTGCAAAAATTATTTGCAAATTTAGGAATTTGTGAAGCTCCAAAAATTCACAATCAGCCAAAGAAATCTGCTCCGAAAGCTAAAGCTTTAGAGAGAATTAAAGAAAAAGAAGAAAAAGCAAAAGCCGCTGCAGAAGCAGCAGCCGCAGCAGCTGAAGAAGCATCTGCAGAAGCTTAATCTGAATTTCTTTTATAAAAAAAATAAGAATATGTTGCGATAGGTAATCAGATGAGTGAAAAACGCGTTTGTTTAGGCAAAATAGTTGGCGTACACGGCATAAAAGGCGAGGTTAAAGTCAAAAGCTACACGGTAGTAGATAAAGATATCGCAAGTTATGGTGTGTTAGAAGATAAGACAGCTATAAAGCATTTTAACTTAGAGGTTACCGGTCATTCAAAAGATTTGCTTCGTGTCAAAATCTTAGGAGTTGAAGACCGAACCACGGCTGAAACTCTGATAGGAACGGAACTTTATGCTCCAAGAGGTGTCCTTCCGGAAATCAAAACGGAAGAAGAGTATTATGAGACCGATTTAGTCGGATTGAAAGTGCTTGATGCCGAAAAGAAAGAAGTTGCTAAGGTAACGGGATTTTATAATTTCGGAGCCGGAGATATATTGGAAATAAAGCTAAAAAGTGGTCGTTCAGAGATGTTGCCTTTTAATAAAGGTTATGTACCGGAAATAAATCTGGATGAAGGCTATATTATTGTTGCGTCAACCGGTATGGTGTTCATAGAAGACGAAGAGGATTCTAAAGAATGCTAAGCGTAAAAGTTCTGACAGTATTTCCTGAAATATTTCCTGGATTTTTGGGATATTCGTTGACAGGAAAAGCACTGGAGGAAAAAAAATGGCAGATTGAAGCCATAAACATTCGCGACTATGCTGAAGATAAACACAAATCGGTCGATGATACGCCATGTGGCGGAGGAGCCGGCATGATAATGCGTGCGGATATATTGGGAAAAGCGATTGAAGCTAATTACCAAGGAGGTCGCATTATATATATGAGCCCACGAGGAAATACTCTGACACAAAAATTAAGTCATGAACTTTCAAAAGAAGAGAACATAACGATAATATGCGGAAGATTTGAAGGTATAGACGAGCGTATCATTGAAGAATATAATGTAGAAGAAGTAAGTATCGGCGACTACATTTTAACCGGAGGCGAACAGGCTGCGCAAATAATGTTAGATTCAGTGATAAGATTATTGCCCGGCGTATTAGGAAATGAGGCATCAATAGAAGATGAGAGCTTTGAAAGTAATTTATTGGAGTATCCGCAATATACCAGACCAATAGAATGGAAAGGGCGGAAAGTTCCAGAGATATTGCTATCAGGTCATCATCAAAAGATTGAAGCATGGCGAAGAGAACAAGCTGAAATTGCAACAAAAGCTAAACGGCCTGACCTATTTAAGAAATATCTTGATTCTAAAAATAGTTAGGTGTATAAAGTTAAAAAAATTTTATAAAAAGGTAAAACTGATGAATATTTTAGAAAATATTGAACAAGAGCAAGTAGCCAAATTGACTGAAGGAAAAAACATTCCAGATTTCAAAGCTGGTGATACCCTTAAAGTTCACACCAAAGTAAAAGAAGGCGATCGTGAACGTATCCAAATTTATGAAGGTGTATGCATTGCCCGTAAAAATGATGGTTTAAATTCATCATTTACGGTTCGTAAGATTTCATTTGGTGAAGGTGTAGAACGTGTATTCCCGTTATACTCTCCAAACGTAGCCAAAATTGAAGTTACTCGTGTAGGTAAAGTAAGAAGAGCTAAATTGTACTTCTTGCGCGCATTGCGTGGTCGTTCTGCACGTATTGCAGATGATCTGTCTGCACAAAACAAAAAGAATGCAGACTAGGGCATAGCTCATAGGAAAAATAAGACCTCGCTGTAATCAAGCGGGGTCTTATTTTACTATAATAGAAAAAAGTATTTTATTATATGAATAGTAACCAAAAGAAACAATTACTTAGTTAACTGATTAATAATTTCTTTAGCTTGCTCTGGAGTATAGTTCCAATATTCAGATTGAATAATTTTATGACGCAAATTTTCATCAAACCTAAATTTTAAGATTCTTGCGGGGATACCTCCAACCACAGCAAAATCAGGAACATCTTTGTTAACAAAAGAATTAGAACCAATAACAGCACCATTTCCAATTGTGACACCTCTTCTAATAACAGTATCAACGCCAATCCAAACATCATTTTTTATTATACAATCTTTTTCAGTTAATTGATGATAAGAGCCATGATCAGTTAAGTAGGATGATGTAGAAATATCAGAAAGATCATGCTCACCTTGCCCAATTCGGACGTGAGGAGCAATACTACAATACCTTCCTATCGTTGCCCTAGTAATATCAACGTCTTTCCCAATAAAAGTATAATCACCAATTTGACAATGTTTATCAATACACGCACTAGGAGAAATATAAGTATGAGAACCGCATTCAAATTTATATTTTTTGAATTTATGTAAAAATTTTTTTAGAAAGTTCATTTAACAATCCTCCAATATAGAAAATCATTTATTTAAGATGTTACGAATAGCTGTTGTCGAGCGAATAGGAAGCGTATCCTTAGGTATTCGGCGACTAACAATATAACGAATACCAAGCGCTTCAACTGCGTTTCTTTTTTCTACGCTATCACCATCAGAATTTACGAAAAATATATCAGGACGGATAGTTTTTAATTCTTGTAAAAAATCAAGTTTTCCATGTCCTTGAGCAATAAACGCCTGATGGACGTATTTGAGAGCAGAAACCATATAAAGGCGTTCTAGCTCGTTATAAAGTGTCGGACGGTGTTTTAACTCAAAAACAGTATTATCCGAGCCGATAGATACATACAAATCACCATATTGAGCAGCCTCTTCAAAGAAACGTACATGCCCGCTATGTAAAACGTCAAAGCAACCGGAAACAAAAACTTTAGCCATTATTCAGCTTTCTTAGTCGAGATTTAATACAAAAACCGAGTAGATAATATTTTATTAAAAACTTGTCACGAACGATTTTAAAAATTCCGCCCATGTATTTAATTTTAAGTTTATTAGCAGGGAATAACTCAATAAAAATAAAACAATTTTTTGTTTTTTTATGAACAGACGACTGAGAAGGTAACAAATGCAAAGCAACAAGCTGTTGAAGAAGGTGTTGAGCAAGCATAAGTTGGTATTTTTTATTGAGAAAATGTTGTGTGTCACGATATTTAAAATGATGATTTAGCACAAAGGAATATAAATCAATCAACGGATATCCAAATTTCTCCGCCACAATATTTTGTATTGCATTTCGAGATATAATTTCTTGGTTTATTTTTTCATCAAGCTTGTTTAACTTATCAGCTCTAACTGTAGGTGTAGAAGTTAGCAAAACAATATGAGGAGAGATATTTTTAAGATAGTTTAAAAAAAGTTCTAAAGCAGTTTCAAATCTATTTTTATCTGAAAGATTAGCAGAAGTATGCAAATAATAGCCATGTTTTCCTCCAATATTAAGCAAAATAAAATCGTAAGAAAAAGGGCTATTTTTTTTGAACATTTCGCACAAGTTATATAAAGCCTCATCCTCAAGAGAGCAAGAAGCCCCGATAAAATCAACGGCATAATTAGGTAATAATTTATTTAAGCTGCTTCTAAACTCTCGAGCACAACTACCACCTATTAAAAGGATTCTCCGTACTTGAACGCTCGTAGCATTTTCGATCCAAGTATTAGTCCATTCAACATATTCACGTTCACAACTATTTTGCAAAAGTAACTTTTCAATCATAACTTAATCCAATCATCAGAAACAACGTCATCAGAACATTCATCGGCATTAGGTTTGAACCACTGAGAAGGGGCTATAACAATTTTGTGATCGTAAGTATTAAGCCAAGCCCCCCACCATGAAAAAGAGCTATTTGCAATAATATTATGCTTACAATTGCGCATTAATTCTAAATCAAAATAGCCATGTTTTTCATCATTAATATCCACAAAAGTCATAGGAAAAGATGTTTTAATATTTTCCTTAACCCATTCTAAATCATTAGAAAAAATAAAGAAATGCGGATTGTCAACATGATTGGCAATATAATCAATTGCTCTATAATAGTAGTCAACATCTAATAAAACCAAAGGGACTTTAGGATTAAGATAATCACCTCGTCTAACATGAAGAGCAACAGAATTAGAGTGTCTAATTTTATCAAGTATTTCTAAATTTTGCTGATCGAGCGGTTGCATGAGTTTAAAATCATGTAAAATTTTCTCTCTAAAGGGTTTAAAATATTTTTCTGTTTGAAAGAAACCATCATAATAAACATCACGATTATCAACAAATATATCAGGTTGATATTTATTAATACGTTTTTCTCTAGCAGCATTTGTTTTCAAATAAATAAAACGTGACATATTAAATTTTTTTCGCAAAGAACGAGGAAGCGGATTTTTAAATTTGAGTTCATTCATACATTTTTTAGTTTGTTCTAGAGTTGCGAAATTTCTATCGATATTGTATAAATTTAAGTCAAAAGCCCGATAATGATTAATATCAAAACTTGAAATATCCCATAAAACATTAGGAATAGTGATCCCAAATGCATATTGAAACATTTGGTTGCCTAAGCCCCCTGCAAGTTTAACAATTTTTAAGTGTTTTGCACCTGATTGATTTTCTGTAGACATAATCAAACATCCTCATAAAAATAAAACCACAAGAAGATTATAGAAACAATGAGGACAATATCAAGGGAAATATTATATAAAATAGTATATATGGGAAAAGTTCTGGATAATAAAAAAAACCGCTCAAAAGAGCGGCAAACCTATGGTCGGAACGGGTGGATTCGAACCACTGACCTCTGCGACCCGAACGCAGCGTTCTACCAGGCTGAACTACGTTCCGATGTTCAACGACAATATATCTACACAAAAAAAAATAAGATTACAAGCTTTTTTTAATATGTTTACAAAAAAAATTGACGGTATAGATAAATTAATATACGAATAAAAAATCAACTAATGTATAAGAGGAAATAATGTTATATTTAGGATGTCATTTATCATCAGCAGGTGGCTTTACCTCCATGGGGAAGACTGCAGTTAAATTAAATGCCAATACGTTTCAATTCTTTTTGCGCAATCCGCGTGGAGGAGCTGCCAAAGAGATAAAAGCGGAAGATATAGCCGAATATAAAAAAATCGCATCAGAGCATAAATTTGGGAAAATTTTAGCCCATGCGCCATATACGTTAAATCCTTGTTCCAAAGAAGCATCAATCAGAGAATTTGCACAAAATGTATTTGCCGACGATTTAAGAAGAATGGAGAATATTCCTGGAAATTTATATAATTTTCACCCAGGCTCACACGTTGGGCAGGGCATAGAGACAGCAGTACCGCAAATTGTAGAAATATTAGATGCAGTTATGCCGGAAGCAAAAAATACGACAGTATTACTAGAAACAATGTCTGGTAAGGGGAGTGAAGTCGGTTCTCGTTTTGAAGAACTGGCAGAGATTATTGCTAAAGCGAAAAACAATGCGCCAGAAAAGTTAGGTGTATGTTTAGATACATGTCATGTTTATTCCGCCGGCTATGATATAGTTAACCGTTTAGATGAAGTGTTGGAAGAATTTGATAAGATAATAGGATTAGACCGCTTGCAGGCAATCCACTTGAATGACAGCATGACCGAGTTTAATTCTCATAAAGACCGTCATGAGTGCTTAGGTAAAGGAAGTTTGGGAAAAGATGCTTTAATTAAGTTTATTAATCACCCAGTATTAAGAGGAATTCCAATTAACTTAGAGACACCGAATGAATTAGATGGCTATGCGGAAGAAATAGCATTGCTACGCCAGAATTATCACGAATAATTAAAATAAAATTTCAGAAATAATTCCACATCCAACTCCTAATCCGTATAAAAGAATAAGAATACGTAAATTTTCAATTTTGTTTGGATTAACGCGATAAAGGACGAAGTAACCTAAACCGGCATTGCTGAGAGTTCCAGCAAGCATAGTACCGAGAGAGATAGCATTATCCAAATAAAGTTGCGATAACAAAACAGATGGATAACAACTTGGAATCAATCCCACAGCAGCAGCAATAAATTTACTAAAAATTGGAAAGCCAACCAACATGCTATGAATAGTATCCCGTCCACCCATAACAAAAACGGTATTGATGATAAGAGAGAAGAAAAAGATGAATAAACTGATTTTTTCAGTATGCCTAAATGCAGAATACCAGATATTGTCTTTATCATCGCATTGGCATTTTTCACGTTTACAGAAAGCTTCAATTTCCGGTTCACGTTTATGACGAATAAATTTTTGAGGCAAAAACATATCAATCAAAAAGCCACAAATAATAGCAAAAAAAACTTTAATGCATAATATTTGAGAAATGACTTGCATACTAACTCCACCGGAAATCAAAATCGGCAACATTTCATCAGATGTCGAAAGAAATATAGCAATAAGTGCGCCTAAAGTAATAATGCCGGTTGTATAAAGATTTGCTGCTGCAACAGAAAAACCACATTGCGGAATAAGCCCTAGAGCACCTCCGATAACAGGTCCATACTTTCCTGATTTTTTGATGTAAGCAAGAGTTCTTTTGGACATTTTATGTTCAAGGAATTCCAATGCTAAATAAGTCAAAAACAGATAGGGGAACAAAGCTAATGTTTCATACAATGAATCCATCAATATATCCATACCGACCTTTAGCATAGCAACCTCTTGAAAAATAAAACAGACTAAAACATACCTATCAAAAGTAAGATATTTTTGCAACTAAAAAAATACAATACGGAGATAAATAAAAAAAGAGCCTATCCTTATGATGAAGAATAAGCTCAAGCATAGATGAAAGCTAAAAAGGAACATTGCCATTTCCGGTAGTTCGCATATAGGTCCTAATCACATCAACAGCATCATCATCTGCGTCATTTTGCAAAGGCAAAGGTTCTTTTTTCTTTTTTTCAGAAGAGGAAGATAGAACAGATTGTTTGAGGCTTTTAGAAAAATCATCAACACTCACAAAAGTAGAATCATTTTTTGTAGTTAAAATGAGGAGAGCTGCTTCTGGTGTATAGGGTAATCTATCAAGAAGATCTATACCTTTTCGGCAGAAAATAGCCACATTTCCACTTTTTAGCAAACAATAAAAAAGAGAATAGGAATATCCGCTATCACCTGTAGCCGAGGTCTCAAAGTAAGATTTCACAGAATCCTGAGGAGCCCATTCATACAGACGCACAGGTTCATGATTTTCTTTGATAGCAAAGATATAATACCCCGGATTTTCAATCTCTCGATGCTTTTTTAGTTTAGTGTCTAGGTAAACAAAGCCAAAATTAATGAGAAACACTGGGATAATTATACGAGAGATACCCATGAGCGATTTTAGAAAATCTTTCATTTTATCTTTATGCATAATTATAAAATTTAAGTGAAACAATAATATTAAACTATTAAAAGTATAGATAAGAAAAAAATTTGTGTCAATTTAAAAAAAACAGAAAAGACCGTTGGATTTTTTCAAACAGTATTTTGCAATACATATCGTATTTTCCCAAACATGATACCCAAAGTGATGTATAGGCTGTATACTGCTAATAAGATGGACGCAGGCAATGGCTAAAATAGTGATAATAAAAAACAGCGAAAATGCTAAGATAATTTTTCCAACATGTTTCAATTCATTTTTGTTTATAATAGTAAAATTTAGTTCTAGAATAATGTTTAATCAACGGATGTATTTTCGTAATAAATATTTTGTCAATAAAAAGGACGGTCACAACGAACCGTCTAAATAAAGAAGATAAAACTAGTCTGCGCTGCTATAAACAAGTTTTCCTTTCACCATGGCTTCTAAGAGAATTTTAGTCTCCTTAAAGGTAAAAGTTTTGTAATGGTACGTTAATTGAAGTAAGCTTTGATAGTGTGTTATAAAAAAAAAACTTGCAGTTTATAAATAAAAAAATAAGCCCCCGCTTGCGCAAGGGCTTAATTCTTCCTAGAGTGAAAGAATAACAATTAAGCGGCTTTTTCGTCAAAGTTATAGAGTTCTTCAACAGAAACTTTCTTTTCTTTTGTTTCAACTTTAGAAAGAACATAATCAATAACTTTTTCTTCATAAACAGAAGTGCGTAAGCGTTCAATAGCTTCTTTATTCTTTAAATAGAAATCAAAGATAGCTTTTGCTTGCATCGGGTAACGTTGAGCTTCACCCATAATCGCCTTGTTGATATCTTCTTGAGTAACTTCAACTTTAGCCTCATTACCAACTTCAGCCAATAACAATCCCAACTTAACTCTACGAACAGCAATGTCTTTGTATTCTTTGAGTAAATCTTCTTCTTTTTTAGCTTTTTCTTCTTCGTCAAGTTGATTGTTCTTCTTAGCATTTTCATATTGTTTGACTATAGACTCATATTCCATGTCAACCAATTTAGCCGGAACATCAAACTTATAAGCTTTATCCAAAGCATCCAACAAAGCACGTTTCAACTTCATTTTAGAAGCAGCCTCATAGTCTTGAGCAATTTTAGATCTAACTGTTTCCTTCAGCTTATCCAAACTCTCTTCGCCCATAGATTTGGCAAATTCATCATTAATTTCAGCTTTTTTAATCTCTCTGATTTCTTTAATAGTTGTAACAAAGAGAGCTTCTTTACCAGCCAAATCTTTTGCATGATAGTTTTCAGGGAATGTAGCTTTAACATCAACAACATCACCAACTTTTTTACCGATAAGTTGATCTTCATAACCTGGAATAAAAGAGTTAGAACCAAGTTCAAGAGGATAAGCCTCTCCTTTACCTCCAGGGAACTCAACGCCATCGATAGAGCCGACGAAATCGATAACGGCGATATCACCTTTAGCTGTTGCACGATCTTCTTCAATTTTAATCGTATCACGACGGCTTTCAGCCATGTAATTCAAAGCCTTTTCAACTTCTTCAGCAGGAACTTCTGCCATAACTTTTTCGAGTTTGATAGAAGAAAAATCCTTCAATTCGATTTTAGGCATAATTTCCATAGAAACTTTAAATTCAATATCTTTTCCTTCTTCAAATTTATTCAATTCCACATCAGGAGTGAAAACAGGGCGTAATTCTTTTTCTTTTAAAAGTTCATTAACGCCATCACGCACCATGTCATCCAAAGCCTCACTCATAGCATTAGCCTGATATTTTTTTTGTACCATAGCAAAAGGAACTTTACCAGCACGGAAACCTGCCATGCTAACATTTTTAGCAATTGAGTGTAACTTTTTTTCAACTTCTGCATTAAAATCCACAGCGCTGATTGTAACATCATATTCACGGCACAAGCCATCTGCTTTTAATTCTTTAAACTTCATTTTATTAAATCTCTTCCAAAAAGACCATTTCAAAAAAACGAAATGGTGCGGGCGGAGAGACTCGAACTCTCACAGCAAAGCCACTAGATCCTAAGTCTAGCGTGTCTACCAATTTCACCACGCCCGCGGATTACAACTACAAATTTGCCACGAGTATATACAACATTTTTATATAATCAAGCAAAAAAACGATATATGCAATATTTATTTAAGAATTAAGCCTTTCCCCTTCATTAAAGGCAAAGCCACGCAATAAGTCTTTAATATCCATAGGTTGCTTGCCTTCTCTTTGAATTTTCTGAACTTTTAAAGCCTTGTCATTGGCACAGGCTATAATCAAATTGTTCTGTCCTTCCAAGATTTCACCTGAAACTCCAATACCATCTATAATAGACGCTTGGTAAATTTTGAAACGTTCACCATGGTAAGTAAAATAGGCTGCTGGATAAGGAGAAAATGCACGAATTTTATTAAGTAGCGTCGTAGTATCTATACTAAAATCAAGTAGACATTCTGCTTTATCTAGTTTTTCAGCATAAGTAACCAAGGTTTCGTCTTGTTTGATAGGTGTAATTTCATCTAAATGGCTGAGCGTTTGCAACAATAAAGCTGCTCCTGTTTCTGAAAGTACATCATGCAAATCCCCACCAGTCATATTCTCTGTAATGGGAACAATCGCTGTATTTAAAACATCTCCTGCATCAAGAGCAAGCGCCATTTTCATAATAGATATTCCGCTTTGAGTATCTCCCGCTTCGATAGCACGTTGGATAGGCGCAGCTCCTCTCCATCGCGGAAGGAGGGACGCATGAACATTGATACAACCTTTGGGAAAAGTATCAAGAACAGTCTGAGGTAAAAGCAAGCCGTAAGCCGCCACAATAGCAATATCCGCATTAAATGACTTAAGAATAGTAAGTTCTTCGTCATTTTTCAAAGTGCGCGGTGTGCGAACAAGAATTCCTGCTTCTTCTGCTAACAGATGAATAGGTGTTTTATTAATTTTTTTACCACGTCCACTTTCTTTAGGGGCACGAGTATAAACTGCGACAACTTCATGCTCCTTAATTAAAGCTTTCAATACCGGAACGGAAAAATCCGGTGTTCCCATAAAGACAATTTTCATTATTCAGAAAATCCTGCGCGTTTATAATCAACTTTAATTTTCATCCCTTCAGCATAAGCATCTAATGCACTTTTCATCATATCCGAAAGCATTAATACTTCAGCACGTCTTTTTACATCTTCAAGGACTGAAGGATCAAGTTCATCATCATAATTAACTGTTTCAAAAGGTGTGACAATAATAAAACTATTACCAACATGCTCATACATTTTAACTTCACCATTTTGAGCCAAGAAGAGGTCGCTAATTTCAGTAGGTGTTAAATTAGCGAAAGTTTCATTTCTACTAATTGGCTCAGAACGGAACATTTCCAAATTTCTTGCCTTAGCAACGTCCCCAAGCTGGCTTCCGTTTTCAGCGTCAGCAACAATACCATCTGCAATTTCTTTTGCTAAAGCGTCTTTTTCTTGAACAGTCCACATTTCAATAATTTTATCTTTAACATCAGCAACTTCGGGTAAATGAGCATCATTAATCGCTGTAACTTGAGCAACAACAATCCCGTCATCAAATTCTTCGGCGGAACTAATTTCGTTAACACTATAAGAGAATACAAGTTCATTTAAATCTAAAGTATTAGCTAAAGATTTTAATGTTGCGGGTAAATTTGCAACAGCCGATGCTTCAGCAATGTTATCTACATTAACCATTTCAACACCAAACATTTGCGCAACATCACTTAGAGCCTTTCCTCCATTAACAGCATCATCAATATCAGCTTTTGCATCACGTAAAGCATCATATAGGTTATCGTTATTCAACTGTTCAATAATTTGAGGCTTAACTTCTTCAAAAGTCATTTTTTTAGCCGGAATAATCTGCTTAACACTAACAACTTGCCATGTATCAGCAACTTGTAAAAGCTTCGGTTGATTAATAGTCATTTCAAATGTGTCATAAGCCAAATCATCAGCTAATTCATCTTGAGCAACAATGCCAAGTGTAGGTTCTTCAGCATTTTCAGCCTTTAACTCTTTAGCAACATCATTAAAAGCCTTTCCAGCAATAACTTCATTTAAAGCCTTTTGTGCGGTTGCTTCATCCATAAAGACCATCTGCAAAACTTCTCTTTTTTCAGGTTGGTCAAAATCTTTTTCATTTTGCTTATAATAATCAGCAACCATTTCATCCGTTGCGGCATATTTTTTCAAAATAACCTCATTGGGAATAAATACCACTTGAGCATTTCTTGTTTCAGGAAGCATAAAGTTTTCAGAAAAATCTTCAAAGTACTGATTAACTTCATCATCAGTGATTTGACGCTCAATTTTAACATCTTGAGGAGAAACAAGAACATATTTAAAAGATTTGCGTTGATTATCCATTTTATGAATAGCATTACTTAAAACACTGGGAACAGCAAAAGGTTGAACCAAATCTGTTACCAACATTTTTTGAGCCATTAAACGCTTAATCATGTTTACATATTCAGCCTCACTTAAACCAGTAGAAGAAAGATAACGTTTAAATATATCAGGATTGAACTGGCCATTTAAGGGATTAGCAAATTCTGGTTGAGAAAAAATAACTTGTTGAACGAAAGCTTTGGGAAAATAAATATTATAAAAAAGCATAGTTTGATCCAAAACGCTTTCGTCAATAATTTGCTTTAAAACACCTTCAGTAATAGTGTTGCGCATATCGTCGGTCAATTCAAAGTCGTCACTGGTCAGATTCTTAAGAGCATTCAATTCTTTCTGCACCCTGTAAGAAAATTCGCTCTGTGTAGTTTTTATGCCTTCAACATCAACAACAGTTTGGTTCTGACTGGCACTATTAATATATCCTGTCACACCAAACAGTGAAATAAAACTAACGGCAACGGCAGCCGAAATAAATTTAAAAATCCAACTTTCATGAGCTTTAGCTAATTTACTTATCATTTTTTCCATCCCAAAAATCGTGTAATTGTCGCTTATTATAAAGGTCAAAAAAATTTATGCAATCTGAAATATAAACATGTTCATATTTTTTTAAGTACAAAGAAATTCTTGTAAACAACTTTTTTTTTATGTGGAAAATAAAAAAGGGTGTGCTAAAAAGGGGAAAGTTAAATTAATTTGAAGTAAGGATAATTACAATGGTAAGAAAAACTTTAATTGCCGGCAACTGGAAAATGAATGGTCTTTTAGAAGATGGAATTGCGCTTGCCAAAGGTGTTGCGCAAGAAGTAAAAAAAGCGGGTAGAAAAGATTGTGAATTTTTAATATGTCCGCCGTTTACATTGTTAACTTCGGCAAAAAAAGCAATTAAAGGCTCAAGAGTAATGTTAGGTGCCCAAGATTGCCATTTTGCAGAAAAGGGTGCACACACAGGGGATATTAGTCCAAAAATGTTACAAGACCTAGGGTGTCAATATGTTATTGTAGGACACTCAGAGCGCCGCACGGATCATTACGAATCAAACGAATTAATCAGAAAGAAAGCTGAAGCCGCAATCAATGCGGGGTTGAAAGTAATCATCTGCATTGGCGAAACAGAAGCGGAAAAAGATGCAGGAAAAACCATTGCTGTATGCAGCGCGCAGATTGAAGGTTCCGTTCCTGAAATTTCTAATGGTCAAAATACCGTAATTGCATACGAACCGGTATGGGCAATCGGAACCGGTAGAACACCGACCACTACGGAAGTAGAAGAAGTTCATGCGGCAATTCGTAAAGTTGTAGCCAAAAAATTAGGTCGCGCCAACGCAAACAAGATGCGCATATTGTACGGTGGAAGCATGAAGCCGTCTAATGCAAAAGAATTGTTGGCATTGCCCGATGTTGATGGAGGGTTAATCGGTGGTGCAAGCTTAAAAGTAGCAGATTTTATGGCTATTGGTGAAGCAAGTAAACAATAAGAAATAAGGAAATAAAAATGGGATCAGTATTGTTAGTAATTCATTTAATGGTAGCATTATTGCTAGTTGTTTTGATTTTGATGCAGAGAAATTCTGGAAATGCATTGAGTGGCCTAGGCGGAGGTAATGGCGCAGACAGTTTTCTCTCTGCACGTGGCAAAGGTAATTTAATGACACGCACAACAGCGATATTAGCTACAATATTCTTTATCACATCAATTTTGTTATCACTGTACTATAAAGGAGAAACCAGAAAACCTGAATCAATAACAGATGTTGCTCCTTTAGTGCAAACAGCTCCGACTGTTCCGAGCGTACCGGATGCTGCTTCTGAAAATAAAGCAGCTGCTGAGCCGATAACCCCGGCAGCTTCTACCACAGAACCAAAAGCTCCTGTTGAAGCACAATCTGCTGAAATACCAGCAGTACCGGTAGCTGAATAGCATGATGGAAAAGAAAAATAACATAAGGCACCTTTTCAAGGAGGTGCCTTTTTCACTACAAAAACTGAAATAAAAAGGGAAGAAAAATGTCTGAATTAAATCCGAAAACAAAGTTTATTTTTATAACTGGCGGCGTTGTTTCATCATTAGGAAAGGGACTAGCCTCAGCCTCTTTGGCATCGATTCTCCAATGTCGAGGTTTCAAAGTAAGGTTAAGAAAATTAGATCCTTACTTAAACGTTGATCCTGGAACAATGAGTCCTTTTCAGCATGGAGAAGTTTTTGTAACGGATGATGGAACAGAAGCGGATTTAGATTTAGGGCATTATGAAAGATTTTCAGGAGTTGCTGCAAAAAGAAGCGACAGTACAACAACAGGAAAAATCTATCAACGCGTCATCGATAAAGAACGTCATGGAGATTATTTAGGTTCAACCATACAAGTTATTCCTCATGTAACCAACGAGATTAAAAACTTTATTGTAAGTGATTTGGAAGATGAAGATTTTGTATTATGCGAAATTGGTGGTACAGTAGGCGATATTGAGGGACAGCCATATTTAGAGGCGATTCGTCAATTAGCTTATGATTTAGGTCGCGAGCGAACAATGTTTTTACATTTGACATTGTTGCCATATATTCCGACAGCAGGAGAATTAAAAACCAAACCAACGCAACACTCTGTTAAAAAGCTTCAAGAATATGGTATTCAACCAGATATGCTTTTATGCCGTTCACAAATGCCAATTCCAGAAAATGAGCGTAAAAAAATTGCTTTATTCTGCAATATTAAAGAAAGCAATGTGATACAAGCTTTGGATGTAAGCAATATCTATCAAGTACCGCTAGCATATTCTAAAGAAGGAATGGATAAAGCAGTATGCGATTACTTTAATTTACATTGTCCTGATGCAGATTTAAGTCGTTGGGAAAAAATTGTTGAAACAGTAAAAGCTCCGGAAGGAGAAGTAAAAATAGCTGTTGTAGGAAAATATGTAAAATTATTGGAAGCTTATAAATCTTTGAGTGAAGCGTTAAATCATGGAGGAATAGCTAATAAGTATAAAGTAAGAATCAAATGGATAGATGCGGAAGATTTAGAAACAGGTGATGCCGATTCTATTTTATCAGATGTTAGCGGTATTTTAGTTCCGGGAGGATTTGGATCAAGAGGTACCGCCGGAAAGATTGCTGCAGTAAAATATGCAAGAGAACATAAAATACCATTCTTAGGTATATGTTTTGGTATGCAAATGGCTGTTATTGAAACAATGCGTAACGTACTAGGGGTACAAAATGCAAATACAACAGAGTTAGATGAAAAATGCGAAGCTGTTGTTGGTTTAATGACAGAATGGGATAAAGATGGCGCAAAACAGATTCGCCATAAAGATGGAGACTTGGGCGGAACAATGCGTTTAGGTGCGTATGAAGCTGTTTTGAAACCAGGTTCTAAAGTAGCGGAAGTATATGGTAGCGAACATATATCAGAACGCCACCGTCACCGCTATGAAGTAAACATTAAATATAAAGATCAGCTGGAAAAAGGTGGTATGATTATTTCAGGTACATCACCGGATGGAAAATTACCAGAAATAGTTGAAAGGCCTGATCATCCATGGTTTATAGGTGTTCAATTCCATCCAGAATTAAAATCAAAACCATTTGCACCACATCCTTTGTTCGTTGAGTTTGTAAAAGCATCAATAAAACAAAATCGTTTAGTGTAGAATTAAAAAACTCTCTTCCTGAAAGAAGAGAGTTTTTTTTTGATAAAAATATTGAAAATAAGAAATTTATTGCTTAAACTTTCATAAGTTAATAAACAAAGGGAGAGATTTTATGGAAGACAAAGAAATGAAAGTTACTAAAAAACAAAAGATTGTTGCTGGAACAATTGCTCTGGTCGCACTTATTTTGTTAGTATCAGTGTTCGGCAGTAAAAAAGAGGAAAAGCCTGTGCCGTCTTCAGCAGTTAAGGTTGAAGAAAAAATGCAGACAAAAGAAGAGGCTCAAGCTGAGAAACCGAGAGAACAACAGCCGGAAGTGAAAGAAAGCGAAGAACCAGAAACAGTACAGACTTCAAAAGAAGCTGAGACACAAGAAAAAGTTGCTGAAGAAAATGTTATAGAAAACAAAATGCCTATAGCAACAAAAGAAGTTATAAAAGTAGAACCTAAAAATTCTGTATTGACTTTTGAAACCACAACAGACAAAGCTCTTACTTATCAAGTGTTTTATACTGTAGAACGCGAGGTTTGGTATGATGCGGAACATGTTGTAGAACATAAAGGTAAAGCAGGAACTAACAAATATAGTATTGTTATTCCATCAGAGAAGGTATTTAGAATTCGTATAGATTTTGATTCAAATCCTGGTAAAGTTATGATTAAAAACATCTACTTAGACGGAACGCAAAAAGCAGATTTGAATAATTTTGGAGGTTATGCATATAATCAAATAAATTCTAAAACTCAAAATAGAGACGGAAGTTTAACCATTACTTCTGAAGAAGATGATCCGTATATGGAATATTTAACACCATTATTACCAGAATAAATCTGAAAGGAAGTACAAAAAAGCAGGGATTATTCCTGCTTTTTTTGTAGATGCAAGTTAAAAAGGCAACAATATAAAAAATTTTCTAAATTAATAATGTAAAGTAAAGGCGGTAAAAACATTTATAAGAAAGATAACAGATTAATTGCCTAAAGTTTTAGCTAAAGCAGTATTATATTTTAAATCTTGAAGTACTGCAGCCAAATCACCTTCCGAATGTGAAAAAATATCAGCTTCAATCTCTTGCTGTGTCATATATCTATCAAAAGACTGCTGCGAAGCAACAGATTGAAAAACGGGAGCTTCGGACTGTACAAAAATATCGTCTTCAATTTCTTCAATTTGAATTTTAGGGGTATAGGGTTGAGGTTCATTCACTACTTGAGGAATATCTATAGGTAAATCCCTGTTCCTATAGTCAACATTATTATAACCGAGCTTATGTTGTTCCTCTACATATTTAAATTCATCTATACTATCCTTTTCAGCAAAGAAATCAAGAGCATTACTATCAAGCTTGATTTCATCAGAAAGATAAATAGAAATATCATCAACTTTAACATCTTGTAGTTCAGCAAGTTGATTTCCATCTTTAGATACAACGATTTTGTATGTGCCATAAGGAATAGCATCTAAAATAAAGAACCCTTCAATATCGGCAAACGTGTAAGCAACTTCTTTGTTATCTTTGTCAAGAGCTGAGATTTGATAACCAAACATACGTGTATCATCAATATTTTTAATTTTACCTTCAACAGCACCACGATGAGTGAATGGAATAGAAACTGTTCGGATTGTCCCCGGCCTCAAAACTAATTTTTTTTCATTGAACTTAGGTTGCAGAGCAATATCTAAAAGAGTTTCTGTATCAACACTAAGCACCGTTTTTTCGTATGTTTGTAAATCAGTTAAAACAGCTATTCCGTTTTCATCAGTATAAATTTCTTTTTCCAAACCATTTGCATTAAATCCAATCCCCTCTAAAGGTTGTCCCACCTCATCTGTCGCCTGAGCATATATAGTGCCTGTATTGCTCAATTTCGAATTGGCAGAAGTAATAACATCCATAGCATCTGGAGTTTTTGCCAAACTAATATTATATGTGAGATAAGAACTTATATTAAAATTGCGATCAAATTCAAGGGTAGCAGTAAGCCCACCAAAAGGAAAAATCTGTCCTCCAGAAAAAGATAAATAGTCCATATTTTCAATTAAATTGCGAGTATATTTTCCCGAAAGATAAGTGTTTCGTCCTGTTCGCCAATCAAGGCGTGTTGAAAATTCTGTAAAGCGGGATTCAGGAGATGTTTCATAAGTCAGCCAAGTTTCAGAAGAAAAATCTCCCCACCACTTATAAGCTCCAAAGCGCACGGTATTATAAGCTCCACGTGAGCTATTATAATCATAATAACTATCTTCCAAAGTTAAATTCAAGCTATTCATCAGCTGTTTAGAAAGTCTTGCTGTAACATTATTAAACGAAGTTTTATCGCTTTCAAGAGTTCCCTGTCGCCAACTCAAATAATAAGGAACTCTCCATGGCAACATACCAGATAAACGAGCTTCAAATTGTTCATCCAAATATTCATCACCATAAAAAGAAACCGGCGAATGAATATTATTAAATTTATCATATCCGGCATAGATAGAGCCGATATAGACGTCTCCTTGCCATTCTGCATGATGTGCAAAATCATCCGTATCCAAATTTTGCTCTAAATTGTATTGTATAGAGCTACCTTTGACGGCAACCTGCGCACCGGCCATGGCAAAACGCTGAGTTTCCATTCCCGTTTCAGCATCGGGAGTTTGCGTCAAACCGCCCATAAGTGTCAAATGATCCGTAGCACCATAATAACCAGTAAAATCGAGCACCGGTGTATCATCACCGCTATAAGTGAACGGCTCATTATTTTCAAAGAGATATCTATAAGGCTGATAAGCAGAAGCTGTATATCCGAATTCACCTTTTTTAACCGGACTTGTACCGGAATAATAGCGCTCATATTCAGTCCGAGTTTCACCATAAGGTCCATAAAAAACGAGTTTAAACGTATTTAAGCCATACGAAACCGGAATATCGGGGAAGTTGTATTGCCCGTTCACACCGCTTTGACGATATCCGACTAATTGCTCGTTCCAATACAGTTCCACTTGCCACCCATCCAAAAGCGGACCGGTAATATCAATTGTTTTATTTGCAGACATAACTAGGTTTTTAAAGCTGCTGACCGCAACACCTCGTCCATAAGACGCATCTGCAAAATAAGAAGAATTCAGGCCAGTAATATCACCAATTTTTAACGTTTTCAGATTAAGCGCATTACTAGGTTCGTCCAAAAATGTTCTACTACCAGATAAACGGATTCTCGGTTGTCTGTCATTATATGAATCTCCAAAAATATACGCATTAACATCCAATCCGGCCGCGAGCATGGCCACATTCAAAGAATATGAATCACTGTTAAAACTCTTATCAACGCTATCATAGCGGCTCCAGCCTTTTCCGAGGGTTAAATCAACCACCGGAGCGCCAAACCAACGGTTATCAAATTCATAATTTTTGAAACTGTCTTTTCTGAATGAAAAATTATTTTTACCTCTTTTCTTCTCCGCCTTACGTTTAAGAGTAGTGGGAAATTCATCTTGTGCCGTAATCAACATCTGCATATTAAGCGAGTCAATCTTAATATTGATATGGAGCACACGGATATAGAAATCAGCTGCAAAAAATATAGTGTTCTCAACCACAATCACTTCATTGGCGGCAAAACGTGTAACTTCATCATCTTGCTCAACGGTATAGCTATTGAGATTGATAACAAACGGTTTATCCGGTGTATTGACCCAATAGCCGCGAATGATATTATCAGAAAGAGAATACTTAATTCCCAAATAAGATGCAATTTGCGGCAAAGAAATATATTGCTTAGTGTTTTTTTCATAAACATAGGCATAATCATCCAAATTGAAACCCTGAATAATAGGTTCCAAGATAAGAGGATCTTCACTATAATCGGCTAAATCTTCGGCTTTGCCCCACGGAGAAAAGAAGGCGCCAAGCAAAAGAAATAGTAAACTATAGCGATATAGCCTTCCGCAATATTTCTTCCTTCGTTTTAGCATCTTCAAGTTTCAAAACCGCATTTTTTATTTGAACATTTTTATCAAGAGGTACATTGACCGAGAGCGTGTCCGTAGACATATAAATCTTCAATCCGTTAACCCTCCCGATATCTTTATCCTTTTGATCCGCAACAACCACATTAAAGCGAGAAGATTTATTCCCCAAACGCTTTAAGACCAGGTTGAGTTGATTGTTAGGCAATAATTTATAGCTAACCACTTCCGTTTTGCTAAAGAGGTTATCCCCCTTGGTAATGGTAACCGGAATAGTGATAGCAAAAAGAGCGCGCAACTGCATGGATATGGTATTAGATTGCCCGCCATCTTTACTTTTGAGCTTAGGCGCACCCAACAAAACCTCGCTAATTTTGAGATGAGAAACAAATTCCCCATCCGGAGCTTGCGCCAAACTTCTGCGGGCAATATTGATAGTTTGCACCTCATTAGGTTTCAGAGTAAACTGTCGTGGCGACCAAGTTAAATATTTATTGGCATAAAAAGGAGAGGGGTCCTTTGTTTCAGTAAGTTTCCCGTTAGCATCCTGCACAAAATTCACCATAGAAACACGATACGTTTGAGTTTCCTGAGAAGTATTGATAATGCGTACGCTTTGCACCCGTTTATTTGAATTAGCTTCAAAATCAATACTATAAGGAAAGACCGAAATATTAGCAAAAGCAAGTGTCGGCATCATAAGAACAGAAAACAAGAGATAGATTTTGCAAATTTTTTTAAACATAGTTCTTCCTTTCAAAGACTAATAAGAAACTGTGACCGTATACGTACCGGAATAATTACCTTCAGCAGCATTAGGAGGAATATTTAAGGTTGCGCCCACATTAAAAGAGCCATTGCCGGAGATATCTGTTCCTCCCAATATTAGTGAATTACCAACATTAGAAACAAAATTATTGACGGATAGAGTTGAATTATTTTCATTATATAAAAGAACTTCAGATGGAAGTGTAATATAAACAGTCCTTCCGGCAATACCATCGACGGCAAAAATTCCCTCACTGGTAGCAGAATTAGCGGCATATACCCCATTATAAGCAACTTGATTGGTTGGGGATAGAACGACCGTACCTCCTGTACCATTTTTAACGACAGAACCAAAATCCATCTCTTGGGTTTGATTAACAGAAAGTCTGGAGTTAAAAGTGATAGCTAGTGCAAAATTAGCAGAGTAATTTTCATTAAATCCCTGCCAGTTATAGGCATGTATATTTATGGGAAGTGTCCCGTTGTACGTTCCCGGCTCGCAATATTCGCTTATTTGCACATCAGCCGTAACAGTTAGATTAACATATTCGTCGTTTGAAGTAAAAGTCCAAGCCTCGGGAGAACCTCCAATAGAAACATCCGAGCTCTGTACATAGAAATTACTAATGGTAATCTGACAGCCACTAAAAGAACCTCCTGAGGAGGTAATGGTGTAATCTTTGTCCCATCTGATTCCAATCACGCCCTGGTCATTAATCTGCAACATACCTAATTGACATGTTGCCTGTTTATAAAGTCCGCTAACAACACAATCACCGGCATCTTGCCATGAAATAGATGCATTATTTGTAAGCTGAATATAGGTTCCCAAAGAAATATCTTGAGACTTGTTCACTACAACAGTAGCCCACCCGACAGAGGCTTTAAAACACGTGATAAAAACAAGAAAACAGACACATCTTCTAAACATATTTTTCACACATAAAAAATGACCCTTTTCTATCAATATAAGAAAATTTCTCTCCAAAGCAATTAAGATTAAATTTTTATTAACAAGAATAAAGACTTATCCCATTTAATTTACAATCATTTTCTTAACTGCCCTGCTGATAAAAAAGGGTCGTTTTTCTGTGGCATACCTAATAATAAACTAAACCAAAATTAGTAGCTAACTGTAACCTCGTACGTACCGGTATAGTCACCCTCAGCTTGTCCTTGACCGACAGTCAAATCTGCACCAACTTTAATTTGTCCGCTTGTGCCTGTAAGAGTAAGTGTGCTGGCAGGTTCTGTAACAAAATTATTAACGGTCATAGGATCACCGGCACCTGTCAAAGTTGTAGAATCTGTAACCGAAATAGTCATAGATTGACGATCAGCACCTGTCACATTAAACAAACCGGCCTGACCACCGTTTCCAACTAAAATAGAAGAGTCACCACTTCTTGTACCATTAGTAGCAATAGTTACTTTTTTTGATGTATCTGTTGGTGCAATCATTGTACCAAAATCAAGAGAATCTTGTTCGGAAATGCTAACCGGAGCAACAATTTTTGCCTTAATGTTTCCCGTAGCCGATTCTTCAGCAGCCTGAGCAGCAGAGCTACCTAAAGCCAAAACAGCCACGGCCACTGTTAAAAGTAAATTCTTTTTCATCATTTTTCCCCTAAATGCAATAAGTAATTTCAATCTAACTATAAGAGAAAATTGTTAAAATTCGGTTTAAAATATTAGCAAAAAATATTAGTATGAAGTTTGTATACGATACACGCCAGAACGGATACCTTTTTTAGCTGTATCTGAAACGTTGAGTGTCGCTCCCACGTTTATATCAACTTTCCCATCTTGTGAGCCTAGCGTAATGAGTTTGTCACTATCTGTGCTTGTTGTAAATGAATGAATATTAAGTGCTTTATCTTCGTTATCATAAATATGAACATTTGGGATATCAACAGACACCGCTTGCGCTCTAGGGCCGCTAAGGTGAATAGCTCCTGATGAATAACCGCTTGTTGCCAACCCAGGACCTGTTGTTGTTCGGTTTCCTTCTTCATCAACAGTAACATCTCCGGCATTATTTGTTACAATCGTCCCAAACCGTAAATCATTAGAAGATGTCGCCGCAACCGGAGCGACAATTTTTGCATAAATCTCACCTGTAGCAGAAAGTTCTGCCCCATATTTTTGGCGGGTTTTAACTTTGTCAACCGCTTTCGCATCAAAAAAAGAGACAACGGTCAAAGTCAAAACCAAAAAAGTTAATTGCTTATAAGAAACCATTGCCCCTCCAAATAACACCATATTTGTAAAATATTACTCTGCGCTAATCATAGAACATGTTTCCTTGACGGTTGCTTTAACACGGGTAATACGCATATTATCAACTTCTAGGACTTCATAAAAACAATAATCATCCTCTGTCTTATCGCCAACAACAGGCTCTCGACCTAATAAGTTGAAGACATATCCTCCCATTGTACTCTCTTCGTGCTCACAATAAGGAAGTTCTAGACAGTCATAAGCATCTTCAACAAGATACAAACCGTCAAATTCGCATACTCTCTCATTAATTTTTTTAACCGGCATATCTGTAACTTCGTCATGCTCATCTTGAATATCACCAACCAATTCTTCCAAAATATCTTCCATAGAAAGAAGCCCCGCGGTTCCACCGTATTCATCAACAACGACAGCCAGATGAATTCTTTTCTTCATCATCTCATGCAAAATTTCGGAAATAGATTTATTTTCAGGTACAAACAAAATATTACGAACAATTTTGCTCAAAATATCTTTGTGTGGAGAGTTTTTGCATTCCAACAAATCACGAATATGTATCATACCGATAATTTGGTCTTTATCACCATTGCAAAGCGGAAAACGAGTATGTTTGTGTTGTTTAACAAATTCCATAATTTCGTTATAGCTACTATTTTGATAAATACACTTCATTTCCTGACGAGGGATCATGATTTCGTGAGCAGAAATTTCAGAGAAGCAAATAGCATTTTGGATAATTTCACTTTCAGTATCGTCAATAACGCCACCTTTCTGCGAAGCATCAATAATTAATTTAATTTCTTCCTCAGAGTGAGCATCTTCATTTTCGTCAGCTTGCTTAACACCCATCATTTTCAAAATCCACATTGTAACGTGGTCAAATACCCAAATAAACGGAGCGAAGATTTTGTTAAAAGTATAGAGCGGACGAGCAATAATCAAAGCATAGCGCTCTGTATCTTGAATAGCCATAGACTTTGGAACCAATTCACCAAAAACAACGTGCAATAATGTGATAAATGTAAAAGCAATACCAAAGCTTAAAGAGTGCAACAAAATTTTATTATCAGCAAAGAAACCAGAGAACAAATCTTCCAGTAAACGAGAAACAGCAGGTTCACCCAACCAACCTAAACCCAAAGAAGCAAGAGTAATACCAAGCTGAATTGCACTTAGATAAGTGTTCATATGTTCGTTAATCTTTAATGCAATTTTTGCAGATTTATTTCCACCATGAGCCAACTCTTCAAGTTTGGTACGACGAATTTTTACAATTGCAAATTCAGAAACAACAAAAAAAGCATTACAAAAAACTAAAACTAAAACTAAAAATAAATTAAAGATATATCCATAAACGGGACTCATATGATTATTTTTGAACTACCTCAAATACATTAAACACGCCTTACAACATATAATAAGGATTCACAGATGTCAATAATTCTTTTAAGTAAAATAAAAGATTTATGTCGTTTAATCAAAGGCATCAGCCGAAGTTTCAAGAAAACGACTATTTTTAGGCATAATCAATGATTGTGTAGAAATATTTTCTAATTCCAATAGTTTAGATTTAAATATTAAGCCACCGCCAAACCCTGTAAGACTATTATTTTTACCAATAACTCTATGACATGGAATAATAATTGCAATCGGATTAGCGCCAACCGCTCCACCGACAGCCTGTGCCGACATAGATTTTAAATGGCGTATTTGAGCAATTTTCTTTGCAATTTCGCCATAAGTGGTCAGAGTTCCATAAGGAATATCGAGTAGTAATTGCCAAACTTGTTTTTGAAAATCTGAGCCCAAGAGAGATAAAGGAGGAATAAAATTAGGTTTTTGTCCTGAAAAATAAATATCTAACCAATTTTTAGTTTGTTGCATACAAGTAAGCTTTGCGCCATCAGGAAAAGATGGAAGATAAGTTTTAGAGTGTTGTTTCCAAAAATTATTTCTCAACCCGATTAAATGAGTTTCGTCGCTTTCTAAAAAGAGTGTTCCTAAAGGTGAAATGTATGTCGTTGAATAGAGCATATGAAAACATCCTATAATTTGTAAAACAGCATAACAGAGAAAAAGAAAGAAGCAAGCAAAGAAATTATAGAAAGTACTTGACTTAGAGCAAACTCTAAGAGTTACACTAAAATCAGAATCGATAACAAGGGAGAGAAAACAATGGAAAAACAAATATTTTACTATAAATTTGATAAGGTAAATGCGTGGCTGATATTAAATCTGGCACTAACCATAACTTTAAGCTATTGGAGCTTTAAGTGTGTATGCCTGCTATATTGGATACAAACACAAATTTTGATAGGTTTATGTGTGTTTTCTTGGCTGGGATGGATTTGGAAATACGTCCTCAAGCATCAAGCTATTATGGTGGATGAAGAGGGGATTAAATTAGATTTAAGTGATAAGTTGAAGTGGTCTGATATAAAGAGTATTGAAGAAAAAGAAGTTCGTTGTTGCTTAAAAAAATACAAAGTTCTGATTTTACATCCTAAGGAGAATATAGATTATCACTACAATTTTTTACAAAAGCACAACGGCGAATTTACTCCGTTTGCTGTTCCGTTGTATGGGATTTTATCAGAAGATGATGAGAAAACAGTCGTAGAGATAATAAAGCAAAAGGTAGGAACAAAACATGCGTAAATATAGAGTATTATATGGTGTCGCATTAAGTATAATGATGTTTTCATCATTTTCAACACATGCGGCAAATCAAACATTGGGAGAAAATAATATGAGCAGAACTGAGATATGTAAAAGAAATTTTCGCACGCTTTTTAACGGAGAAGCTTTAACCAACATGGGAACAGATCCGGAAATGATGCAAATTTTGCAAAAATATATATTCGGAGAAGTTTTCACCATTGGTGAATTAGATATGAAAACCAGAGAGATATTGACGGTTATATCTTTAAGCACGCAACAAACATTACCGCAGTTAAAAGCGCATGCGCAAGCTGCGTTAAATATAGGGGTGACACCATTAGAATTAAGAGAGGCTGTATATCAGTGTGCTCCCTTTATAGGGTTTCCGAAAACATTAAACGCACTCAATACGATAAATGAGGTGTTTACCGAAAATGGAATTAAATTACCATTAGAAAATCAAAACCAAGTAACCGAAGAAAATCGCCACGAAAAAGGTCTGGCTTTGCAACAACCGTTGTATGGCACAGAAATAAAGGATATGTTAAAAGGTTTACCTCAAAATATGGGAGATGAAGCAGCTCGCTTATTGACAGAAGTTTATTTCGGAGATTTTTGTACTCGTGGTGTGCTAGATATGAAAACCAGAGAATTATTGACTATCGGAATATTGGTAACGACAGGCAACTGGGATACTTTATCAAGCCATATACGAGGAAGTCTAAAAGCCGGCAATAAGCCGGAAGAAGTAGCTGCAGCAATTATACAATGTATGCCATACGTAGGATTTCCTAACGGATTAAAAGCATTGAAAATTCTAAAAAGCGAACTAGAATAAAACAAAGCACCTCCGATGAAAGGAGGTGCTTTTTTGAAATAAGAAACCCTAAAGCGGTAAAGCATCCGCCATTTGCTTACGTTTGAAAGCTGAACGTTGTACGAGTTGTTGAATGTGTTGCACGGCTACAGGTTCAAAGCCAAGAGAACAAATTTCCTCGACAGACTTTTGTTCATCGACCATAAGTTTCAAGATGCGGTCTAAAACAGCATATGGCGGAAGTGTGTTTTCATCTTTCTGTCCTTCGGCAAGTTCGGCGGAAGGCGCGCGTGTAATCACATCTTCTGGCAAAACAACATTGAGGATGTTACGCCACTTAGCCAATTCAAAAATAGTAGTTTTGTAGAGATTTCCGATAGGCATCAAACCACCGCAAGTATCACCATACAAAGTGCAGTAACCGGTTAAAGCCTCAGATTTATTACCGCAAGCTAAAACCAGTCCTCCCATCTGATTAGAAAAAGCCATAAGAATTTGCCCCCGAATTCTGGCCTGTAAGTTTTCTAAAGTCAGTCCTTTAACATCATCATCAAAGGCTTGTCGCAGAAAGTCAGTTTCTGTTTGAATGAGCGGTTCGATGTCAAGTTCTTGAAAATCAAGATGATTGAGTTCAGCAATTTTGCGTGAAATTTTAAGGCTTAAATCAGAAGTATAGCGTGTTTTCATCATGACCGCCTTAACGTTTTTCCCACCCAACGTATCAGCAGCTAATACGGCAGTAATAGCGGAATCAATTCCACCGGAAAGTCCTAAAATAACTCGATGAAAACCATTTTTCTGACAATAATCACTCAAACCAAGCTTAAGTTTGTTCCAAATATATTCCATAGTATAATCTCCTAAAATATTACAAAGTACGATGCGCCTGAATTAAATTTTGTTGCAAAGCAAATAAACCGGCTTCCAAACCAACGCCGTAAACATGGGGATTAACAAGTCTTTTATAAGCCTCGTCAAATTTTGCCAGATTATTTTGTCCTCGCTGCTGCAGAAGAAGCAAATCTAATTCAGGCTCGACAATAATTTTTCCATCACGAACCACCGAAGATAAGAGTAAATGAGCTTTTTCTCCTTTAGCAAATGTAACACGAGATTGATTAGTACTACCTAACGTATACGAAGTTAGATTACGAGAAATTTCTCCGTCTTTAATAATTTCGTCATCCGCCTTGCAAATGATGTCACCATTAAATTGTCCGTTTTTCTCAATACGGATAACGTTTGTAGCCCCCGGAATAGTGGTTTTTCCTTCTGCGACTTTAATTTTAGGCATACCTAAATAAGATTTTGTTTTGAAAACACCTCCAAGAGCAGGGGTATCATAAGCGGTAACCAGTTTGGTACCAGCCGCCATAATGTCATAAGGTGCTTTCTGAACCAACAACAGATTTTCAATTAAGTGCTCGTCCAAATCATTGGAAGCCACCAGTTTTGTTTTGTTAAAACCGGCATCATCAAGCATCCGACGCGCTTCTTTTCCCCAATAAGCCAAATCGCCGGAATCAATACGAATACCCATAAGCGGAATTTTTGTATCAAGTGAGGCTTGAATAGCATTTTGAATACCTTGCCTTGTATCATATGTATCAACCAATAAAGTTGTATTGGAAGGATTGTGCCGCATATACGCTTTAAACGCGTCAAGTTCTTTTTCGTAACTCATAATAAAAGAGTGAGCCATAGTGCCTGCTGCCGGAATATTGTAGTGTCCGGCGGCTTTGGTATTAGAAGTAGCGGTGGCTCCCCCAATAAAAGCGGCGCGTGTTTCCGTAAAACCACCTAATTCGTGATCGCGACGCAAACCAAATTCCAATAATGGACGCTTAATATTATCTGCAGAAGAAGCTAAAGCCATGCGAGATGCTTTTGTGGCAATAAGACTTTGCGGATTAAAGATGTTTAATAAAGCCGCTTCAACAATTTCAACTTGCCAGTTAGGACCAGAAATAGAATAAACCGGCTCGTTTGGAAAGACAATTTCTCCCTCTTTTACGGTATTGATATTAACTTTTAGTTTTTGCCCTTTGACAAAGTTAATAAATTCCTCACAAAAGACAGATGTTCCGTCAGCATTGGTAAAGGCTTGCAAATCAGCTATATCCGCATCGGAAAAATGCCAATTACCAATCCATTGCAAAAATTCACCCAAACCTGCAGCCATTAAATAACTGCCTCCGAAAGGACATTTGCGGAAAAAGGCTTCGGAAACTTTGTGTTCTTCGGCTTTCCCGTCTAAAAACCACGTTTGCGCCATCGTTAAATGATAAAAATCACAAAAGAGCGGAGAACCGCATTCTAAAAGGTTAGGTCTTGTTCTAAAAATCTGTGTATTCATAGCTATTCTCCTCTGGCTTTATTAACAAGATCATGCTGGATTTTCTTTTCTAAAAGGGTAGAACGAAAAAATTGCGCAGTGGTAATTGTTTTCAATCTCCCTTGCTCAATAAACGAACGATAAACATCATCTTGAAGAATATCTGTAATCTGTCTGTCTTTACCTAAACATAAATCTTCAATAACAATAACGTTAGCACCTTTTTTAAGCAAACCGTTCATAGCTTGTTGCACGCAAATATCACTTAAAACGCCGCAAAGATAAACATTTTTGCCGTTCCAATCTTGCGCCAAATCTTGGTAAGAGCGCACCTCATTCCAGATATTAGTAGTGGATTTGTACATTTTAACCACATCAAGCTCATTCTTAAATGGAGCAGCCTGCTGCCAACCCCACGAACCAAAAATACAATGGGGAGGAAAGTTTTGCGCTTCTACTGTCTGCGGATAAGTTTCGTTAAAATGCGTATCGTATGTATCAATAATTTTATCAAAACTGCTGGGAAAGAGGTTATCAGCAAATTTTTGATGTTTATCAATCAATTCCGGCGCATTAACGGTCAGAGCGCCATGAGAGTGAACAAAATCATTTTGAAAATCAATTCGCAATAAAATACGATTATTAGTCATGAGATAAATCCCTTCAGGCTTATTGGGGTTAGAAACATCTGTCTTCTATAAGCCCTTCAGAAGACGCAGATGTATGGATAAAAAAATTTAAATAATACCTTTTTTCTTATTAAAGTATTCTTCAATGATATGATGATTTTCTGGAGCGATAAAGTTTTTCCATCTAGCATCGCCGAATTTAATCATATCACGCACCATTGTTCCGGTAACAAACGGGAAGTTCGGATCGGTACGGTCAACCAATTCAATATTATTGAAACATTCTCTAAACCAATGTGCGTCATAAGCCGAGCCAGCGTAATACACATCAGGGGTAGGCAAATCAGGAAAGCTTTCTTTGATAAAATCAAGAACATACTCTCCCCATTCCGCCGGATTATTAATGTCAAAAATACCGACAATTTTAAGTCTTTCATATTCCGGCTTAGAACGATAGATATTTTGAATCATTTTCTTGCGGGTTGTGTAGTTTAGAGGATTTCTGGAAGTTCCCTGTTCTTGAATAGAACCCAGAACAATAGTCACGCGTTCGCATTCGTTAAGCATCTTATCAATCAGCTTTTGATGACCGATATGAAAGGGTTGCGCTCTCATAATGCTTAAACCGTGTTTGTATATATATTCAGCCATAAAAAAAACTCCTTACAAGGAGCCGCCAATGAAACTCTAAGAGAGTACTCAAAATAAAATCTCATCAAACCGGCTCAGTTTTATAAAAATTCCGTGCTTATAAGCCCTGCAAGCACCAAGAACAATTATAAAATAACGCAGCATGAACAAAAGTCAAGAAAAAAATAAAAACAGATTGCAAAAATAGAATGTATCTTCTAAGATAAAATATCACCAAAAGAGAGGACTAATGAAAAGATTACTATTACCGTTAGGGCTGATAACGGCAACAGAGAATGTAGCGCAAGCGCGAGATTGGGAATTAGCACAATCCGGGGTGGCCGGAATATATTATGGCATTATGGAAACCAAAAAAGAGAATAATCTGGATAATCTGCCCAATCGATTAGTCTTTCGCGCAGATGGTAAAATATCGGGAGATTACAATATTTCTGCTAAAGAAAAAGTAGGAATTCATGCCGATTATACGGTTGTAATGCGCCAACATGATGATGATTATGAACGAGGAGACTGGCGTTTTTATCCATACTTGAAGTGGCAAGATGAAGAAAAGGGAAAAGTAACCATCGGGTATACATATAATGCGGCGCGTATTATGCATATGGGGGCTCAAGATATCACCTGGGTAGGGATACAAGATAGCAATGTTTCATATTTCTTGAGCAGTGCCAACTGGTCTAACGGACAGAAAAAAACGAAATTTGCCACACCGAAATCTACAACGATATTAGAAGATGGTCGAGCATTTAAGCTCAGTTATTTTACACCGGAAATAGGGAATACCACCTTTGGTTTCAGCTATGCCCCGGATAATGCTTCAAGGCGAGGTATGACGAGCCGTTATACGGAATATGAAAAACAACAAGACGGCTATACCGCATCAATGCAAAACCGTTGGAAATTGCCATACGGACAGTTATATACATCAATGGGATACGGAATTTTTAACCGCACGGATAACGTCTGCTCTGGAGGTGTGCGCTGGGTGTACGACGGCTTAAAAATATCAAGTTCGTATAAAAAATCATGGATTGACGGCGATAAAAATCCAATATCAACCACAGCGCGAAATGAGTATCTTCCGGCATATTTTGATAATTATCGAGAAGGTAGAGCTTGGGATTTCAGTATAGGTTATGATTTTGGCAAGTTTGAGAGTAATTTGGCGTATTTGCATACGGAAGCCGAAAATACCAGACATCAAGATGATATATGGCTTCAGTCCAATAAGTATGAGCTCAATCAATACATTGAATTGTATTGGATAAACGCTTACCGCAATTCTAAAGGTTATGCTCGCAATAGCGATAATAACAACAAAGGCTATGCTGTAATCACGGGATTTTCCATAAAATATTAGAATAAGCTTTAGGCTTTGATGGTAACCTTAAATCCTTCCGGTGAATTTTCAAAATAAAGCTGACAATGATAGAGTTCAGCAATTCTTTTGGTAATCGCCAAACCTAAGCCACTACCGGTTTCCTTTTGCCCAGCCGGACGGAAGAAACGTTCAGTCAGACGTTGCAAAATAGCTTCATCAACAACAGTGTCCGAATTGATAACCGTAAATTCTCCGTCAGCGATTTTAAGAGTAATATGCGCATTTTTCGGACTGTATTTAACAGCATTATCCAAAAGGTTGCGAATAAGCAGAGCGGTTAAAATATGGTTTCCGGTAGTAAACGGAGGCTGCGCACCATCTTCGGCTATCAAAGAAATTGTTTTATTGTCCACCATTAAACGATATTCATCAATAAGGTGTGTGCAAATTTCAGCCCAATTCAATATTTCAACATTGTCGTAGTGTCCGTTATCGGCTTCCAAACGAGAAAGGGCTAAAAGTTGCTCAACCAAACGTTCTGCGCGCTCAATCCCTTTTTGTAATTTCAATAAAGCCTGTTGACGCATTTGAGCATCATCATCAGCCATTTGTACAATTTCAAGCTGAATTTTAAGTGCGGTTAAAGGGGTGCGCAGTTCGTGCGCAGAGTCAGAGATAAAACTACGTTCCCTTTGCAGGAGCGTTGCGATTTTCTGAAACATATGGTTCATCGCATCAATAAGCGGTCTGACTTCAATCGGTGATTTCTGAACATCAATAGGGGATAAGTCATCAGCCGAACGCTTGTTAATAGAATGAGCCAATCTCTTCAGCGGTTTAAATTCGAAATAAGTCAATCCGGCAATAGCAAAGAGCAAGAAAAAGAAACCAATAAGCCACGGAGCCAAAAATTCTTCAACAATATCCATGGCTAAATCTTCACGATACTCGAGTTCTTGTCCCACGGTAATAATATATTTACCGTCTGCGGAAGAAAGCCGGATTAAACGCCATTTATCGCCTTTATGTTCAAGGCGTTCATTAACAAAAGTCCCGAAAGCGGTATTATTGAGCGGAAAATATTTTCCATTTTCATCATCGTGAAAAATCATTTTTCCGTTTTGTGTAAAGATAGCAAAACCGATAGCATCATCATCGTCATCGGCATTTTCAATATTTTTAATTAATTTATTAGTAGCGTGCTGAGTACGTAAAGAAACAGCGCTCCAGTCCGCTGCGGCCAATTGGCGGCTGAGAGCCATTTGATAAGTATCAAAAAATTCATCAATACTCTCGCGTGTTTCTTTATAAGAGATATATCCGGCAATTCCCCAAACAATAGAAGATACAAGCGCAAAAAAGAACATAAGCCGAAAACATAAGCTAAACTTCAATGTTTGGGCATTAATTCTGTTAAGCACAGCGGATAAACGGGGAATTACCTTAAATTTACGCATTAATCCTCCAATGTATAGCCGATTTTATTAATAGTTTTAACAATATCTTTACCTAGCTTTTTTCGCAAATGATGCACATGTACTTCAACAGCGTTGCTAGCCACATCATCATCCCAAGAATATAGTTTATTTTCAATCATTTCTTTGGATAAAACTTTATTTTTATTAAGCAACAGCAACTCGAGCAGAGCCACTTCACGCGGTGCAAGTGTCACTTTTTCTCCATCAAGTGTAACTGTTTTGGTATCAGGAGCAAAAGTGATATTTTTGAAATGGATAAGCGGTTTTGTAATACCGTTTCGCCGACGAATAAGCGCATTGAGACGCGCCTGAACTTCTTTAAGAGCAAAAGGTTTTCCGAGATAATCATCAGCACCGGAATTTAAGCCTTTAATGCGTTCGTCCACATCACCTCTTGCCGTCAAGATAAGAACCGGCGTATCAAGACCGGCATTGCGCCATGCTTTTAAAATATCTAGCCCTTCAATTGTCGGTAAACCAAGATCTAAGATAACAGCGTCGTAAGGTGTCTGCAAAAGGGCTTCTTTACCATCAGCACCATCATCAAACCAATCGACGGTAAAGCCGAGCTTAGAAAGCCCGACTTTAATTCCGTCTCCGATAAGACTGTCATCTTCAATTAGAAGCACTCTCATCTTAAGTTCTTTCAAGAGGATTATTTTAAGATAATGGAGTCAACGTCAACTTCAGGTGTGCCGAGCAATTCTTTATCGATTTCCCCTCTGATTTCAACAGTGTTTTCCGGCTTAACAACTTGACCTCTCCAGTCTTCATCGTCAATTTCAACAACGATAGTACCAGTTTTGTCAGCGAATTGATATTTTTCATTTCCTAAATTTTTCTGAATGTTGCCAACCAAAACAACTGGTGTATCGTCATTCAATTTAAGAGCATCGGCAACAGTTGTGGATGCAATTGTAGGGCCCTGAAAACCACCGCCTAAATTTTGAGCTTGAGCATTAGAAGCAACAGCAAAAGTTAATACAAGAGCAGAAACAGCAAAGAACTTATTCATAATTTTTCTCCTAAATAAAAAGTTGTAAATAAAGTTTGTTTATCAGAACACCTTTTATTCTGCATTGTAAACTTAAGAAACGCTTAAGGCAAAATAATTTTTTCAATTTTTTCTGAAGAAAAGCATGTAAATACGTAAAAACAAATATTTAGTTTAAGTTTTTTTTTGTTTTGACGGAATATCTGCAGAAATTGTA
>CALXTN010000003.1 GCA_944391405.1 uncultured Alphaproteobacteria bacterium
CAACCCATACAGAAGATGCTGTTGTTTCGGAATCTGTTGCTGATGCAGAACCTAAAACGGCTTTTGCAAAAATGAAAACATTTGTACGTAAGGCTGTTGATTGTTGCATTGAATAGAATTATTTAATTTGTGGAGGTATTTATGAAAAAGTTTTTCTATTTGTTAATTGTTTCTTTTCTTACCATTGTAGGGCAAGCCAAGGCTGAAGATGATATCAGTGCCGATAAAATTTATTTCTTCACCTATGATGGTTGTCCTTATTGCAGAATGGCAGATGACCATATCAACAAAACGCACACTAATCTCAATATTGAAAAAATTGATATCTATAAACCCGGTGGAATGTACCTATTCAAAAAGTGTGCCGAAAAATTTAATCTCGGACGCAATATCGGTACGCCTCTCTTTTGCATGGGGGATAATTATCTTATGGGGTGGTCTGAAGATAATCAAAAACGTTTTGATGAATTGAGTGTCCACTTCAAAAAATAATTTTCTTTTTCCATCCTTGAAAATCGCCTCTATCATCGAGGCGATTTTCATATATTACATTGCGGCAAAAACAAGAAATTTTGTTGCATTCGTCATTCTTTGAACTATACTTACCTTAATTTTGAAGGAGTTTTTTATGGACAGACCTTTACCCATTGAGATTATGAAAAAAGCTGTACGAGGGATTAGTTATATTTCTCATCCGCTGAGATTGCGTATTCTTGAATATCTTGATGTTCATGGAGCTTCTTCTGTTTCTGCCATAACAAAGGCTCTTAATGAAGAACAAGCTATTATTTCGCAAAGTCTTAAAAAGATGCGCGAAAATAATTTGGTCAAAACAACACGACGTGGAATTTTTATATATTACGATATTTGTGAAGAGTATCCGGCGAGCATTTTCGTTTGTCTTCGCAAACTTTATGCCTATATGACGGATTGTTTTTTCTTTTTGCAAGATGGTGTCAAGGAGATGCTTCCAGCTGACTACACCATGATGACAGCTAATCGTATGAAACTTTTTGCACACTTTGATAAAATGCGAATCTTAGAGTGGTTGACACTTTATGGGCGGCAGAATGTTACTGAAATTGTTAACGGGATAGAACTGGAGCAACTTAAAGTATCCCAATTCTTAAAAAAACTTCGTGATGACGGTTTTGTTACAGCTGAAAGACAAGGGCGTTTTATTTTTTACAATATTACCGATGGCGTACATAAAACCTGCATCCAATGTATTCATAAACGGTATAATTCCCTTAAAAACAAAGATGATTTTTAATTAAGGCAACTTCTTTTCATATAAATTTGTTGTGATATTTTTGCAATGATTTCAGCATTAGTTTTATCACTCTCGTAAGAATCGGATACCATAATTGCCAGATAATATTTTTTATTACCTTCTTTAATAATAGCCACATCATTATCGGCGATTTTCTTTCCGTCTTGCAGCCTTGACGAAGAACCGGTTTTATGCGCAACAGTTACAGATTTAGGTAAGTATCCTTTTATCTTATTAGCTCCGGTTACCGTGCTTTGCATAATTGACAATAACTCTTTATGCAACTCTTCTGCAAATAATTTCTTCTCATCTATCTTTTTCAGCAATGCTAAAATTTCATGTAGCGGAGCCCTATTTTGATATTGCATCATATCTTCTCTATTCATTGTGTCTTCGGTTACTTTTATTTCTGTTTCCGGTAAGCCTATTGCGTGAATATATTTTTCTACCGAATCTGTTCCTCCCGCCCATTTGATTAGAATATCGCAAGCATTGTTATCACTTTCTGCCACCATATAATATAGCAGCTCATGCAGAGATAATTTCAAATTTTTGACACCATATTTTTCACGAAGCGGACTATACGTATTTTCTTTTATATCAGCAGAAGAAATATTTATTTTGTTTTCCAGATTTAATTTTTCACGATTTATTTTATCTAATACAGCAACGGCAACATGCAACTTAAAAACACTTAATAAAGGGTATTTTTTTTGATTATTTTGATAGGTTACTTGATCATCCGCATACCCTATTCCGATATTTGCTTTATAGTCAGAATATTGCCTACCTATTGCCTTTAAATTCTGTTCTGTCGCATTATTTGTTTTCACAAAACATACAATCCACGCAAACAATAAAATAGCACTCAGAAGCAATATTTTTTGTATTTTCGGCATTTTCTTCTCCTATCATCAAAAAACCGTTCCCTATTGCTAAGGAACGGTTTTTAGTGGCTCCGACTGCTGGGCTCGAACCAGCGACCAATCGGTTAACAGCCGATTGCTCTACCACTGAGCTAAGTCGGAATATACTTATTGGAGGCCGGTACCGGAATTGAACCGATGTACAAGGATTTGCAGTCCTCTGCATGAGCCACTCTGCCAACCGGCCAACTCAAAGTACCAACGTCAACGTGGTGATTTGTATATATACATAAAAATTTTTGAACGTCAATAGATTTTTTTTAAAAATGTTATTTTTTTTATTCTGTGGATATCTTGATTGTGCATATCTCTTAAAAAGATGTTATATCCTTTATTGTTTTTTGCCATATTTATACCGTTTTTAGGAGATTTAATGATGAAAATTGCAGTTGCTTCCGATCATGCCGGATTTGAAATGAAAGATTTTATTGCGAAGACACTTTATGAAAAAAATTATGATGTCCTAGATTTGGGTACTTCCGATTGTTCTTCAGTTGATTACCCAACTTTTGCCGACAAAATGGCTCAATGTATCTTAGCTCGTCAGGCTGATTTGGGAATTTTGGTTTGCGGAACAGGAATCGGTATTTCTATCCGCGCAAATAGATATAAGGGTATTCGCGCCGCCCTACTTTATTCTGATGAAGTTGCTAAAATGGCTAAACAACACAATAACGCTAACGTTATCGTTTTTGGTGGTCGGACTATGGATAAAAATGATGTCTTAAATAGAATCTATATTTTCTTAAATACTCAGTTTGAAGGCGGAAGACATCAGAAAAGAATCGATTTATTGGATTTGTAATTTGCTTTTATGAGGCTATAGATGAATACGACAGATTTGAAAGATTTTGATGCAGATATATATGAGGCTATTCATGATGAATTGGTCAGACAGCAAAATAATGTTGAATTAATTGCTTCTGAAAATATTGTCTCTAAAGCTGTTTTGGAAGCACAGGGTTCCATCTTAACAAACAAATATGCGGAAGGATATCCCGGACACCGTTACTACGGCGGATGTGCTTTTGTTGATAAAATTGAACAACTGGCAATTGATAGATTAAAACGACTATTTAATGCACAATTTGCTAATGTGCAGCCGCATTCCGGTTCTCAGGCAAATATGGCTGTTTTCGGCGCTTTGCTTAAACCTGGTGATACCATTCTTGGTATGAGCCTTGATGCCGGGGGGCACTTAACTCATGGCGCAAAAGTTTCTTTTTCCGGTAAATGGTTTAACTCTATTCAATATGGTGTTGAAAAAGAATCCGGTTTAATTGATTATGAACAGGTTCGTAGTCTTGCTCATCATCATAAGCCAAAACTCATTATTGCAGGTTGTTCTTCGTATCCACGACAAATTGATTTTGTTAAGTTTAGAGCTATTGCTAATGAATGTGGAGCTTTTTTAATGGTTGACATGGCTCACTTTGCCGGTCTTGTTGCCAGCGGTCTTTATCCGAATCCTTTAACATTTGCCGATGTTGTTACAACAACAACTCATAAAACACTGCGTGGTCCTCGCGGTGGAGCTATTTTAACTAACAATGCCGATATTGCTAAAAAAATTAATTCCGCTATTTTTCCCGGAATGCAAGGTGGTCCTTTGGAACATGTTATTGCTGCGAAAGCTGTTTGTTTTAAAGAAGCCTTAAGCGATGAATTTAAGGCTTATTCAGAACAAGTGATTAAGAACGCCAAAGTTTTGGGTGATATTCTTATGGAACGCGGACTTAAATTAGTTACAGGTGGAACAGATACGCATTTGCTTTTAGTTGACTTAACCCCTAAAGGTATCAATGGAAAGGAATTAACTGAAGCTCTTGAATTGGTAAATATCACAGCAAATAAAAATGCTATTCCGTTTGATCCGCTTCCGCCGTCTGTGACTTCCGGAATCCGATTAGGAACACCGGCTGGAACAACCCGTGGTTTTAAGGAAAAAGAATTTATGCTTATCGGGCAAGCTATCGCAGATATTGTTGATGCTTTACATACATCAAATATTGATGAAGTTACCAAGAAAACAAAAGCCAAAATTTTGGAATTAACTTCGGCTTTTCCGATTTATCAAGATTAAATCTAATGTGCTCATTTTTTAGAGGCTAAAGTTCTTAAATGGATTTTAGCCTCTTTCTTTACTTGAAAAGAATCGCAAATTTTACTTATACTTTTTTGAAAAACAAATTTATCTAACGGCGTATTTTGTAGAAAAGTTTCAGTTTCGTTAGGATATTTTACATACATCATTGACAATAGCCATGCTACTGCCATTTTATCGTAAAAACCGACATATTTTTGCGCCCTGATGAGTGAAAATATTTTTTGCAAATACGCTTCATTTATAAAATAGCTCAAGGCCATAACGTAGAAAAAACGAATTTCATATTCCTTATGACTTTGTGTAAATGGTCTAAAAGTCTCCCAATAAAGTTGTTGCTGCTGTTTGGCATCTTTGATGCTTGAACAAAAAACATCGCAAACAGCCCAACTATTTATATAAGGTGCAAAATTTTTTATTTGCTCTATCTTATCCGGGCTTTTGCTTTGGGCTATCAGTAACGAATAGAGCATAAACTCTTCTTGGTATTTTAACTCTGTTAAAGGTGTTTTTAAATAATCTTCTGCTTTTCCGGCTTTGGCTATTTCTTTTGCTATTTGCCGTAATTTTGGAATACGCACACCCAATAAATCAATCTGGGGAGGCAAAAGTTTAGCGGAGAATTTTTGATATTTTTCCTCCGTTTCTTCTTGTAATTTTTTTAATACTTCAGTACGCATTGCGCTCTATATCTTTTAGATAAAAGATTGTTTCTTGCTCCAATTTAGAAGCAGAAGCTTCATCGCAAACATATATTCCATGACGATGCATTTGTAATGCGCTTACAGCCCAGCGATGATTTACGCTTCCTTCTATTGCAGCTTTTGTTGCCTCAGCTTTTGCTTCTCCTGTTGCTAAAATCATTACCTCTTTTGCATCCATGATTGTACCTGTTCCTACAGTCAGAACAGTATGCGGCACTTTATTTATATCATTATCAAATAATTTTGCTTTAGCCTTCATGGTTTCTGTCGTCAAGGTCTTAACGCGCGTATGCGAATCTAATGATGAAAAAGGTTCATTAAAGGCTATATGTCCATCTGCTCCGACACCCCCTACAAATAAATCTATACCACCTTTCTGACGAATCGCTAATTCGAAATTTGCACATTCTTTTTCATAATTCTTGGTACGACCATCCAGTATATAAATATTAGCTTCTTTTGTATCGACGTGTTTTAGTAAATATTCATCCATATAACTACGGCAACTTTGTGGAGCATTTTTTTCCAACCCGATAAACTCATTCATGCAAAATATAACAACATTCGCAAATGATAGTTTTCCGGCACGATTTAATTCCACTAATTTTTTATACATTCCTTTTGGAGTATCACCCATAGGTAATCCTAATACAAATGGTTTAGTTGAGGTGGGGCGTGCCCGTTTGATACGATAGGCTATATACGTTGCAGCCCAGTCGGTTACTTCTTCATAGTCGGCTTTTATGATGACACGCATGGCACTTCTCCTTTATATATTCTTTTGTTTTATTGATATACTTTAATATATAGAAACATTAGTAAACTTTTTGCTAATGTTTGTCAACGTACTCGTAGCTTTTTGTTTGGACATTATAGCGGCAATCATAACTTTGATATTCCGGTTTCAAGATATATAAATCATCTCGATTAAGAGGGGTATACATTTCTTGCAACATATGACTGCTAATCCAATGTATCGGATGTACACCTATTTCTCCCCTATACTCCCGATAGGTGTCATAATAATTTTTTCCATAGATTATTTTTGGGCGGTACTTTCTGATTAAACTCTCTAAATCTGATATTGGACGGATGCCTATTGTTGCTGCTATTACGTCTATTTGACCTTTCAAATTCCAGATAAAATCTATATCTTTATTGAATAAATTATATCCTATGCGATAGCCGTTTACAACATAGTCGCATGGATTGGTTAACCTTAACACAAAACCTGATGCTCCGTATTTATAATCATCTCCCACAGTAATACGCTGTCTATATATATTCGCATATATTCCGCCTAAAACTATAAAATAGCTCAATACTATATATGAGAACCATTGTTTCTTTTTAATTATCTCTGCAACGAACACTCCGGCCAATGTTGATGCTAATGCATGCAATAATGCAAAATAGTACACAAACGGAGTAAAATAATACATACGTATCAAGTATTCCATAATAAATATTATTGCAAAGGTTTTGACATATACATCCCCATCATAAACATTTTTTACCAAGGCATATATTGCCAATAATATTGGCACAGTCATTTCAAAACTTGGATGGATATAGCGTCTGGTATAAAAAACATCCGGTATATGTGAATTTAACTCAAAGTTTGCTTTGATGTACATTGTCAATATATCTTCGTAATATAAAAATGCCAAAAACGCTACAAATATGAGCAGAGGAATGCTACCACTTATAATACAATCTTTCAATTGTATCTTTTTTTCTCTTATCAGCCATAGAATAATCAAACCTATTCCAATTAGGATTAAGGCTGCTTTTTGCGTAAACATAAATGATGCAAAAAAAAGTATTAAGGAAACAAATAAAGATAGTACTCGTTTGTCTCGCATATAACAAAACAGATAATATATACCGGCTATTATTGCTGTTGCCATAAAATTATCCGGCTTAAAATCTTTGTTATATAAACTTTCTTGCGGAAGAGCGCAAAATGCCGCTGCCACTAAACCACCTATCTTATTTGATAAAAAATCTTTATGCAGGCGATATATATACCACAGCATTAGAAGAAAAACAGTTACAGTCAACATATTAACCGCATCAACCGCACGCAAACTGTATTCATAATAACCAACTAAAGGTGCGCCCACATACCACAATAGCGGATTATGATGTTGAAAGAAATCTTTATACGGTAATTTTCCGTTCCAGACTAACCATGATGTATGTACGTGTTCTAACGTATCTCCATCTCCGGATCCGCTATAAATTATCGTCCAATACAGTAGCCCTCCGCAGAAAATTAAATATAATCCTAAAATAGCTTTTATTATATTTTCTTTATTAAAAAGCATTATATATCGGTTCCTTATAAAAATATTCCCAAGTATCTGTCTTTGCATTATATCGGCAACGACGTTTTACTTGATATTCCGGTTTTAGTATAAATATATTTACAAATGGTGATTGCATATAGTATCTATCCCTGATTGACGTATCTACCCAGTGAACTGGAACTTCTATATGTTTCTGCCGAAGTTTTTCATCCCAATATGGTCCGGTATAAATGATACGAGGAAAATCTTTTAGTACAGCTTTATTTAAATTTGGTAATGGTGCTAGTCCTATCTTATCACCTATTACATCAAGTTGTCCATTTAGGTTCCAATAATAGGTTATATCTTTTGTAAAAATGCCATAAGTCAGCCCGTATCCATTTAAAACTGAATCGCATCGGTTTGTTTGTTCTAACACATATTTGGGAGTTACATATCTGAAATAATTTGGTGGTAATTTTTTTTCTGCACAATATAAGCAAAATACATACACCCCCATCAACGACAAGGCTGCAAAAATATATGCTGTCCAATTCCAGCGATTGATAATCTTGCCTGCAAAACCACCCACCATTATGCCATTTAAAATTTGCATTTGATAATAGTAATGTCTGTCTAGAGAAAAGTAGAAAAAGCGTTGTATAGCTTCTGCTAACCATAATAGACATATTATTCTTGAGCAAGTATTACCTCGGTATAGAAAATATCCTAACGATATAAAAGATATGGCACTTACCACGTAAAATTCTATTTTTGTTTTTTCAACATTTCCACCGTATACTTCAGGTATATATAAATTAAAAATATAATTAGAAAGCCAATATTGCTCAAATATATTGTGATAGAATAGCCAACAAAGAAAAATTATACTTCCAGTTATAGGTAAAATAAGAGCCTTAACAAAATCTTTTTTTTCTATGTTTTTCGCATATAATTGATATATTAACACGGCCCCAACAAACACTAGCAGAAAAATCACTTTTTGCATAAATAAAAAAGAAATAAACAAACTTAAAAAAGATATAACCAAATTTTTTGTTTGTTTATTTTCCAAATACAGCAGAAGATAATATACTCCCAGCATAAAGGTAAATACCATATAGTTATCTGGTCGAAAGTCTTCTCCACTAAAGGTGACATAAGATGGAAAAATTGATGCTACACCGATTATGGCTGCATACCAATTATTTATCATAAAGCGACGAACCATTAATGCCACTATCCAGAGGCTACCAAACATTACTAATGTGGAAATGATTCTTACAACATCAAATAAAAATATATCATACGCCAAATATCCCACTAAGGGCGCAAATAAATACCATAATAACGGATTATGATGTTGAAAAAAATCCAGATACGGAACTTTCCCTATATAAATCAACCAAGTTGAATGCATATGCTCTATATCATCTCCTGTTTCAGGCTGATGATTATACAGCACCCAAAATGCCGCACCGACACCAAATAAAATTTGTAGTATAAAATATATTTTCGGCAATATGCTTATTACCGTTTTTTGTGCTCTCTCCTCAGTCAGTTCAGACATCCATCCTCCCTTGAGTTTATTATTTTATAAAGAGTATATCTTATGCTTCTTCTGACGAAGTTCCGCTATTTGAAGGGTTATCTTCTGATGGAATTACATCCGGCAGCATACCAATTGCTTTTTTACGCTTCAATTTATTTACAAACTTAATAGAGCGTTGAGCATCCCACTTTTTCTTTCCTTCTTCTCTTTGGAAAATATGCTTATATATTTCTATTGCTTGATCAAATTCTGATAACTTAGTCAAACAAGATGCTAACCCGTCATAAAGTTTATGATGATAACGTCCATCTACTAAATTTTTAGCCTTATTATAGCATTTTAGAGCATCTTTGAACTTAAACATTTTTTGATATACAAAACCAATACTAATCCATGCTTGGATTTCTGTACTGTCTATATTTAAAATTTTCGTAAAGCACTTCAGAGCCGAATCGTTATCCCCCATCAACTGATAGGTCACGCCGATACCGTTCCATGCTTTTACATTTGATTTATCTAACGCTAAAACTTTTTTGAAGTACCCGATAGCCCTTTCATATTGTTTTAATTTTTGTAAAGTAACCGCGATACTAAGTAATGTTTGCGGATGCTTCGGATCTACCTGGTAGGCTTGTTGTAAAACATCAAGAGCTTCTTTAAATAAGAACATGTGTTGTAAAGCAATAGCCTTACCATTCAAGGCTTCTAAAGATGTCGGATCATTTGCATAAGCTTCCTCAAAGCAAGTAATTGCTTCTTTGTAGCGCCCACGCATACTTAATGTTACCCCCTTATTGTTAAGTACTTCCACTGATTTCGGATTGATTGCTAAAGCCTTATCAAAGCATTCTACAGCTTCTGTGTATTTACTCATCTTCTGATAAGCAAAACCTTTTGAATTTATAGCTTTCCATGAATCGGGCTGTTGAGCCAAAAACTCATCAAACTGAGCAATCGCTTCTCTACACATTCCTGAATCTAAAAGTTCCTGCCCTCTTTTATAGGCATTATTATCACTTAACTTAACCATATTCTTTCTCTACATAGTTTTACAAAATAATTCATTGCGCATTATATGGTTACTTTTTTGTCTTTGTCAAGATAAAAAAACACATAACTTCTGTTCATTAGCCTATTTTCACCTTAAGTTTTTTAAGCACCAACTGTTGACAAAAAATATTTTTGACAATATATTTTGCATCCTTATCATTAACTTTATGTTTCATTATTAAATTTTTTATCATTATGGAAAAAACAAACATTTGCAAACTTTCTTTTTGGAAGAAACATGCTCTGTTGCGTCAATTGAAAAAAAATCCAGCTTCCGTTCCTCTACAGTATCAAGCAGCTTTATTGGATGCGGTATCAACAAAGACTTTTAAGAATTACTATTCTGATTTTTCTAAGTTCGCACCTGAAGCTTTTGATGTTCTTTTGGAACCGCGTAACAAAGAGAAATTTAAGTATTGTAAATTCTTGAACTTTGAGCCAACTCAACTTGCTCAAGAATTTGTTCAAAAAGGAACTGATGAACAGGTGCTTGATGTGTTGGAAACCCACTGTTGCACATTGGGGCATGTTCTTTTGGAGCGTTCTTCTGAATTGTTTGAAAGATATGTCCGCCGAATGGAAACCATTCCTTTAAATTTATGGAAGGAAATCATCAAACAAAAACGGGAAGATTTGATTTTGATGTTTCTTAAATTCAGAAACCAAGATAATGTCTTATCCGAACAGTATGTGAATGCTCTTTTTGATTCTGCTTTGGAGAAGGGAATTCAGGCTTACTTGGAACAAAATTCTGTTTTTGGATTATCCAGAGTGAGCTTGTATATATTGAAATCAGGCGATTTTACCCTTTGCAAAAAGTTGCTTGAAAATAATCCATTAACATCTGCTGCAGAATATAATCAGTTGTTTAAGCTTAATCAACCGGAGCTTATTTTGATACTAGTCCAAAAAATGCTTCAGGCTGATGAAGATATTGCTTATGAGGTTCCAGTTGATTTTGAGGTTGCTCTTATTGATAGCGGTGCCACAGAAGCCATTAAGCTTTATATGCAAAAAAATGAACTTGATTATGGAGCTACTTTCTGTCTCTTTGAAACCGGAAATGAGGAACTTATACGTTTCTATTTGGAATCAGATCACTTTAAGGAGTGTCAAAAATTTCCAGTTGATGCGGCGGCTATGTGTCTTTTTTCCGGAAACAACACCAGTCTGCAATGGTGCTACAAAAGTAAATTCGGTCTGCCTTATCAGTTGGAACGTCAGTTGATAGTTTCTCAACAGGATGCTCTATCTGACTATATCTGCGCTTATGAGCTATATCCTTTGAATGCGGCACTGTTAATGGAAAAAGGACCTATTGACGATGCGATTGCATATTTCCAAAAGTATCCGTTACCGAGTATTGCAGAGGTTGCTTTGTTCAAAAACAGTAGCGACAATTTGCGCAAAGCGTACATTGATTTTTTGCTCGAAAAGCAAACTCTTGTTTGTGAAGCTGCGGAAAAGTATTTTGTTAAATTTGCTCCTCAAAAGAAATTGATGACTTATTTGCAAAATAATGCTCAATCTCCTCTTAAAAGTGTGGATGGTGAAATTGCTTTGTTAAAGCGAGAGGATGCTGAGTTGTGCCATTTTTATGTTAAAAAATTTGGTTTTAAAACTCAAGCGCTTGTTTCTTTCATTCAATGCGGTTCGGTTGATTTTATCAAATCTATTTTCGAAAATTATCTGCTGCCAGACGAAGTTTTAAGCGCCTTGATTGACAGCGGCAGAAACTCTTTGATGATTAAATTCTTCAAAGAATCTGACTTGGATAAAGAACTAGAACTCAAACTAATCCATTCCGATTTTTCTAAAAACGAAAAGGCCGTTTGTTTCTATCTGGATAAGTATGATTTGCTTGATGATAATGAAGTTGAGTTAATTAAACTCAACAACAAAAAAATGATTGAGGTATATTTGGCCAAACATTCTCTTTCAGAGAAAGCAACACAATTATATGCCTCTATGTATTAGCCTTTGCAACTTATTCAAACTGCTTCCGATTTTTCGGAGGCAGTTTTTTGTTGACTCAAATGTTTTTTGGTTTACGATTTGTTTAAATTATTAATTTTATGTCTTACTATTAATTTTTATTTATTATGCGTACCAATCAATTAAAAACGCCTTCTCTCCTAGAAACTTGGAGACAGGTCTTGCTTTTTCTGATTTTTCACAAAGAAATTGCTCCTCAATATCATTCTCAAATGGTTTTGCTCCATGGTTGTTCAAAGAAATCTCTTTTTCTGTATGTGAAAAATTTTCCGCTAACGGATGAAGCTTTGATGCTATTGTTTCAAAAAGCTGATAAAGGCTTTCTTCAAAAATTTTTATCTCATTATTTTTGGGATTTTCCACAAAATGGCGAACAAATTCTTTTAGACAGATTTGGGCTCGATTTTCTGATAGACAATTTAAAATGGACGTTGTCTACAAAAACAGAGTTAAATTTACTGCAACTGGAAAATGCTGAGCTGATTGGAAAATACACTAATCAATGTACTTTTACTCCTGAGGCAGAGTTGGAATTTTTTAAGAAACCTTTTCCTGATTTACAGAAAGCTTATGCCGAAAAAAATGATTTATGTGATAAAACAGAGAATTTTTTACTTGAAACGAAAAACTTTGAATTGCTATCTATTCATCTTATTAAATTTGGTTTGAAGGATGATGTGGTTGAAACTTTTTATCGTAACGCTCCTGATGATTTGGTTTTGACATACTTAAGTGAAGTATCCAGTTATCCTTCCGATAAAGAGTTTAAAACTCTTTTATCCAGATCCATTACAGATTTTATCAAACAAATTGTCTTAAGATTTGATGATATAAATTACCGTCATTTAAAGATGTTGTTAAAATCTAAACGCTCCAATTTAGTGAGAGCATATTTGGAACAAAAAGCTGAACAAAAATCTTCTCTATCCAATACGGTTTGGAGAAGTTTGTTTGATGTTCCTGATTTTGAGGTTCCCCTTCAATTTGCCTTAAAGCATTTTGATTTGCCTGAGGAATTTGAGGTCCGCTTATTTAAAGCGCAACTTTTGGATTTATTGGAATACTATACTCAAAATCATGCTTTTCAAAATTGGGGATTTCCGATGTTGCTTGCTTTAGGTAAACGAGATCTTTTGTTGAACTATTTGACTTTTCATCAACTTTCTTGGGGAGATGAGTGCTTGTTAATTGAGCAAAATGACAAAGAACTAATTGATTGTTATCTTAAGAAACATTCCTTTAGTTCGTATGCTCAAGCGATTAGAATAAAAACTGCAGGCTTTTCAAATGCTCTGGCTATTGTCAAAACGCTTGATAAGTTTGACGACTTTATTCTTGATGCTTTATTTTATCATAATGAAGAAGAGTTGTGGGAAGTTTATCTCTCTCATTGTAACTACCATTTTAGAGAAGATTTGTTAATTAAATTTTTTGAACGTGCCAATGTTGATGTGATTATCAACTACCTTTCTTATTATTTAATTGACGGAAAACTTTCTTTGAAATTGGCTAACAACAAATTAGAAGATGAACTCTATTTCACGTTGTACAAACGACAAAATGAAAAGATTACAGGCTTTTTGTTACAACACTCATCTCTTATATCTATTCGTGATTGTTGGTTTATTCGTTATGCTTCTTATGATTTTATCAAGCAATTCTTAGAGAATTTGTTTGATAAGAATATTGAGCTTTCCGCTGAGGCTGAAAAAGAATTAATTTGCAGAAAATATGAAGATTTATTGCAGCTTTATTTCGCTCATTATTCTTTGTACCAAGAAAATCTTGTTTTTCTAGCGCATTTGCTTTCTCCGGAACTTATGAGAGATTATCTCTTAAGCCATAGAGAAGACAAAGACTTAATTCAAAAACTGTTATCTTAGTTTCTTAACTGCCTTTCCTACTTTGAGGAAAGGCTTTTTTATTTTCCTTTTATTGACAAAAAATTTTTTTTAGTTTAGGCTTACCGTACTTTTATAATTTTATGTTTCACTATTAATTTTTATCATTATGGGAAAAGAAGTTAAAAGGTCTTCTGTTTGGGCAACCAGACTTGAAGTATGGAAATTTTTGCGAATGTATCAAAAAGATCAGTATTATGAAATTGATCCCAAACATCATTTGAATATGATGGAACTAAGAGGTTGTTCTAAAAAGGCACTCGCTCTGTATTTAGAATGTAATCATGCAATCTCCGAGGATGTTATTCTGTTTTTATTGAAAAAGAAAAATACGGAGATGCTTCAATTCTGGGCTGAACATGCAAAAAATGTTTCTCTATCTCCAGAAACTGAGAAAGCTGTTGTGGCAAAATTTGGTTTTGATGTATTGCTTAAAAACAATATTCATCTATCAGAGAAATCTACATTAAAATTTTTGCAGGGAAAGAACTTGTCGCGTCTTCCTACGTCGTATTTACGTTGTTTGACATTTTCACCAAACACAGAAGAAACTCTGCTTACGTTGAAAAATTCAGAACTTGCTTGTTCCTATCTTTGTGAGCACAAGGTTAATGACTGTAATCAGCATCTCATTCTTCTTTATGATGATCCTGATGTGTATAAAGCTTTTGCGCGACATAATTCCTTTGAAGATATATTGGAGGATATTATTAAGACAAAATCTTTGGAAATTTCCAAAATTGCTTTGTTGAATACACCGGATCTACCTGTTGAAATTGAGAAAATTTTGGTTGATACTAATAACTTACCTCTATTAGAGTTTTGTATTAATCATATTAAATTTTCTGATGAACTCATTGATTATTTAGCACAGCACGCATCTGATGAAGTTTTTGAAACTTATGCCAGACATGAAGATTTCTCTGATATAGACAGTCGTGATAGCGTTTATCAAAGGCTTTTTGAACCTAGGCATTTAGAACTTCTTAAAGAACATTTACAGGAATATAATGTTCCCGGTAAATTTGAAATTCGTTTGCTTGAAAGTGGCAATAAAGATTTGATTGATCTTTATTTTCAAGATAGTTTTGAACTCTCTCCTGAAGCAAAAGCTTGGCTTATGGAACACCAACAATCTGAGCATGCCGCAAAATTGCTTGATCATGTTGATAATTTGGGCTATTTAGGAGAAATTTCCTTATTTAAATCCGGTGATGATGTGAAAATCAAACATTACATTAATTCTCACTCTCTTAATATTATCTCTGATGCCGCTTTGTTTAAATTTGCTTCTTCTCAGCTATTAAAAGAGCATTTAAATTCGTGGGTTCCCAGTGATTTAGCTCAAATAGCTCTCATTAAGAGACATGATTTGGAACTTTTAAAACTTCTTTGGACTGATGACTTTGAGTTTGATGATGTTCCTTTGAGAATTTTCTTAAACGAAGCTGATGATGATACAATCTTGATGTATCTTCAATATTTGGCGGCTAACTATGAAGATTTTTCTCTTGGTTCTGATTCTGACGAGTCCGAGAATTCTTTGCCTCTAAGCGAAATTTTGCATCAAAGACACTTGGATAAATCCGCAATGTTCTTTGTTTCAAACACTTCTCTTACAGAAGCTGATGAATGTGCTTTGGCTGCTTATGGCTCAAAAGAAGTTATTCAAACTTATCTTAAGGAACATGATTTGTGTTCAGAAGCTGAAAAATTATTGCTTTGTCGTGGAGATATAGAGCTTGTTCGGCAATATATTTCTGAGAACGAACTTTATAGCGATAATGAACAATATCTATTTGTTTTTGATGATTGGGATTTGATAAACTTCTATCAGGAAAAACACAGTTTTTCTGACAGCGATGTTACTGAAGCTCTGGATAATTAAACTTCTTTTTTTAAAGACTCCCCCTTTATTGGTGGGAGTCTTTTTTTGACAATATTCCTTTTTCTCACTACTCTTTTGCGCAGTTAAGTAATTTTATGTTTCATCATTAAAATTTTATATCTATGGAAGAAAAAGTCTGTTCGGAAAGAACGTGGTTATTGAAAAAAGCTAAATGGGCTATTCGCAAATCTTATTGACTAAATTCTCATTTGCCAGTTAAATATCATTTTATTTTAGTTAATCTGTAATGTTGCTCTTTACATTGTTATGTCTGCAAGATTGTTCATTATTTCCTGAAGCAGAGATGCTTTTGTATGATAAATAGCAAATATCTGCCCTGAATTTCTCAAAGAATACATTGGTACACATAGTGCTACAAATTTCCTATTGTTTAAGCAGATTCTGAGGATAAAGATTTGATCAAAATGCATTACTTAAAGTATGGTTTGAATGACGAGGTTATTGTTTTTCTGGCAAGTTTTAATTATTTAGGTATTTGAGATTTGGCAACTTTTAAAGCCCCGATTTCTCGGGGCTTTTTTATTGAGCTTTTTATAGCTATTGAAACGTTACAACGTAACAATTCAATTGCATATTATTAATCTGTTCGACAATTCTTTCTCCGTCGACTTCAAAAATACCACTCATCGTAGCATTGTACCCGAATGGATGGTTTCCTTTGTTTCGGATATTGTTTAGTATCCAATACAAATCTATGGATATAAAACCTCCATATATTGCAAATAGCATTTTGACAATTTGCTTACTTCCATGAAAGGCATATTTTCTTTTTTCCGGTTTTGTTGGATATTCAACTAATACTTGTATCTCTTCTGGATTAATTTTTGCCAAATATTTCGCACTTGCAATGTATGTTGCTGCGCCGTCGTACTCGTTGTTGCCAATATAACGAAAAAAGAAAATATCTTTTTTCTTAGATATTAATTGTACGTGCATATTTTTTTCTATATACGATAGAAAAATTTTTTCTTGTTCTTGTGTTATCATATGTGTATATTTTTAATAGTTATAATAATTTATTTTCTAAATTAAGTTTACTCGCTTTCTGTTTTTTGTCAACAACCTTTCTTGACAAATTTATTGACCTCTTTATAATGCTCGTATCAATTTAATTTTATGTTGTACTATTTTATCTTTTTACCATTATGAAAGCTATTGAAATTTGGGACAATTTCCTTGCTGATAAGCAACAGTTGTCTGAAAAAGATGAACTTATTTTTGTACGTAAGGGGCACGATGAATGGCTCTTAAAATATCTGCAAAAATTTTCTCTTGGTGAAAAAGCAGAACTCCTTCTCATCACTTATCGTTCTCATCAGGTTGTATTGGATTATATTTATTTCTCCAATGAACCTTTTTTTCTTCAGTCTGAAGAGGCCTTGTTGAAACGAAAAGATACCGAACTCATTTTGAGATACGCTCATAAATTCTGTTTTGTTCCTGAACTTCATGAACTTATGGTCAACATTTCTGATGAAGAGGTCTTGCTAGGATATTTTCTTGAGGAGCAGTTGTCTCCTGAGGGAGAAATAAAACTTATTGAGCGAAACTCCTATAAACTTTTTAGTGCGTATATCACAGAGTATGCTCTTAATGAAAAAGCAGAGCACTTTCTGATTGAACAGAAAAAATATAACTTGTTCAAAATCTATGTTTCTGAACACGATCGTATTGCTCAATCATCTTTGGATTTGTTGGCTAATTCTCGTGACGAAGAAATGCTGGATATTTTCCGAGAATTCTGCTTACGCTAAAAATTTATTAATGAAAAACTCTCTATCCTTTGTGGCTAGAGAGTTTTTTTATTAGAATTCAGCGATTGCTTTTCCGCTTCGCCAGTTTTGTTCTATCTGCTCCAAAGAGCGCCCTTTCGTTTCCGGAATGTATTTCCATGTGTAGAATAAACTAAAAATTCCGACCACTCCAAAAATACTAAAGGTTAATGCTTCGCCGATTGTTGCAAGCAATGTTGGAAAAATTAAAGCAACAATAAAGTTAAATACAAAGTTGGACATTGTTGCTATGCTCATTGCAGTTCCTCTTATTGCCAACGGCATGATTTCTGATATTAATATCCATGCAATCGGACCTAATGAAAAAGCGAAACTTGCAATAAATGTTATAATACTACCTACCGCTACCCATTTTGTATCGTAGCCATAATTACTGCTTAGCCAGAATGAGACGGATAAAACAAACAAACTTACCGTAATACCGCTTAATCCCGCATATAATAATGGTTTACGTCCTAATCTGTCTGTAAAGAATATGGCCACAAATGTCATTGCAAAATTGACAACACCTACTCCGACAGATGCATATAAAGCTCCAATGTTATCTGTAAAACCAGCTGCTTTAAATATTGTTGCCGCATAGTAGATAATTGTATTTATACCTGTGCAGATTTGAATGAACATTATAAAAATACCAACTAATACAGGACGCAACATCCAATTTTCAAAGACTTTTCCTTTTTTCTTTTCACTTACTTTTAATGTTGCTTGAATTTCTTTAACTTGTTTGTCAGCATCTTCTTCCGGTTCAATCTTTTTGAAAATTTCCTTTGCTTCACTATAACGACGGCGACTTATTAACCAACGAGGTGTATCGCCCAAGAAACTAATACCTACAAGTAAAATAACTGCCGGTATCAATCCAGCTCCCAACATCCAGCGCCAGTTATATTCCGATAATGCAAATACTCTGTTGATTAAGTATGAGAACAAAATTCCTGCCGTAATTGCTAATTGATACAAAGAAACCAACATTCCTCTAACTTTTTGCGGTGATAACTCTGATAAATACAACGGTATCACAAAGTTTACCATACCTATTGCCAATCCCAATATCATGCGACCACAAACCAACCATCCCACACTCGGGGCGAATCCGCAAATTACAGAACCTATCGCAAAAATTGTCGCCGTTGCTATGATGACTTTTTTACGGCCATACACATCTGCCAATACGCCATTTACCGCAGCACCAACAACGGCTCCGACTAATGCGGAACTTACGACCCAGCCTTGTTGTAATGTGCTTAGCGGCCAACTTTCATTAATGTAGAGTAACGCTCCTGAAATTACTCCTGTATCAAATCCGGAAAGTAATCCTCCTAATGAGGCTATTCCTGCAATTACATATAGTAAAAAGTGCTTTATACGTCCTTTGTTTTGAATTGTTGTCGCATTCATATTGGAAATCCTTTCACTCTTTTGATGTTTTATTTAGTTTAGCATTAATAGTTTTAAAATTGTTTAAATTATTCCCTCTTTATCCTTGACAAAAATTGACAAACATTATATCTTGTTTTTTGATTAAATATAATTTAGTTACAGCTATGAAAAGATTAATTATTTTTAGACACGGTAGTTACGATGAATACAAAAATTTAACTGAGACTTGTGCTCAGGAACTTTTTTTGAAGGCTCGTCATATTCGAGAATTTATCGGTCAACCTGCTGCAATTTTTGCTTCTCCAATCAAACGAGCTTGGCAAACAGCTAATGTTCTTAATTTTGCTTTTGGTAACGTTCCTTTGTTTCAAAAAGATGAATTAAGAGATTTTAACGCTCTTAGCATTCTTTCTTTTGCTAAAAGATTTGCTGATGAAGCGCAACAAAATTTTGCAGATAAAGATGTGCTTGTTTGGGTTACACACGAACCTTCTGTGCACGAATTGATGGGAATCACGCTGGATACATCAGAATGGATTGTTCTTGAGGCACCCGAGTGGGAGAAAATTTTTGAACCGAAGTTCAGAAAAATTTATCACCCTTTGAATTTTATTTCATCCCAAGGATATTCCTCTCGTGAAGCTTTCCATAAATTGGTGGAATGGACGATGGATGAACTTTCTGATGAAGAAGCGCAAAAAATCAGTTCTCTTTTGAAATGATTTTTTTCCTTTGTTCTTAAAAACTCTCCATTTCGGAGAGTTTTTTATGTTTACTAATCTTTTTATTGCGATATTATAGTCTTTAGTTTCTTGTTTTTCAGGTTTTGTACAATGGATTATTTAGCGCAATCTAAACTCAATACATCAATAGCTCAGAAAATTATTAGCGATAGCCGTATTATTCCTTTATGGCAATCCGTGGGAGCTCGTGTTAATCTGGTCGGTTCTCTTAGAATCGGAGTATTGGCTAAACACCTTGATATAGATTTTCATATTTACACTTCTGAACTTGATGTTTCTCAAAGTTTTGCCGTTATGGCGCAAATCGCTCTTAATCCCGCTGTTCAAAAAATTGAATTCATCAATCTGGCACAAACTGATGAATGTTGCTTTGAGTGGCACGTTTGGTATGAAGACAATGATGGGAATTTGTGGCAGATGGATATTATTCAAATCAAAAGCGGTTCTCGTTATGATGGATATTTTGAGCGTGTTGTTGAAACTATTAAATCGAAAATGTCTGAGGATATGAAGAAAACTATTCTTCAACTTAAATTCGAAACGCCAGATACTCTTAAAATTGTAAGTATTGAATATTATAAAGCAGTTATTCAAGACGGTATTACTAATTTTGATGATTTCTTAAAATGGCGTTCAGAACACCATTTTGAGGGGATTATTGAGTGGTAATTCTTTCTTATATTGCTTGTTTGCAAACATCTACCCATATTGAAGTCGGCGTATATTTTTTTAATTCTTCAGGTGTCACTTCTATTGCACTGTTAGAACTGCCACAGGCTGGATATACGCTTTGAAATCTTTTTAGTGACTCATCTAAATATATTGTAACATTTTCTGGTACACCAAATGGACAAACACCTCCTATAGCATGTCCTATACATTCAGTTACTTCTTCTGGTGTGAGCATTTTAGCTTTTACATGAAACAAAGCTTTGTACTTGGCGTTATCAATTTTGCAATCTCCTGCCATTACAATTAATATAGCTTTATCTTTTACTGCAAAAGACAACGTCTTAGCAATGCGACAAGGCTCGCATCCTAATGCTTGTGCAGCTAGTTCTACTGTTGCACTTGATACCGGAAATTCTAAAATTCTATTTTCTGCACCAAATTGTTTTAGATATTCTCTCGCTTTTTCTATACTCATTTAGAAAATCTCTTTCTTTTCATATTTTATCATGGCTCTTTTATGTTTGTCAGATAATTAAAAGAGGGTTGTAATTTCTTACAACCCTCTGAAAATATTTGATATTTTCGTAATACCAATTAACGTTTAGAGAATTGGTAAGAACGACGTGCTTTAGCACGACCGTATTTCTTACGTTCTACAACACGATCATCACGTGTTAAGAAACCAGCTTGTTTCAAAACTGAACGAAGTTCTGGTTCATATTCATTCAAAGCTTTAGAAATACCGTGTTTGATTGCACCAGCTTGACCTGATAAACCACCGCCTTGTACTGTGCATACTACGTCAAATTCGTTTTCACGATTTGTGATTTCAAACGGTTGGTTAATGATCATTTTCAAAACCGGACGTGCAAAGTATGTATCAATCGGTTTTTCGTTAATTGTGATATTACCTTTACCAGGCATAATCCATACACGTGCGACAGCGTTCTTTCTTTTACCTGTAGCATAAGAACGACCTTGTTTGTCACGAGAAGGTTTACGTTTTGCTTCAACAGTTGCTGAGGAAGATGCAACAGCTTCTTTGATTTCTGTTAAAGATTCAATTTTTTTATTAGCCATTACAGTTCACTCCTTTTGTTCTTTTCATTCATTGACGCAATATCCAAAACTTCAGGATTTTGTGCTGCGTGTGGATGATTTTCACCTGCATATACCTTTAATTTTGTCATTTGTTGACGTCCCATTGGATTACGGGAAATCATGCGTTCTACTGCTTTTTCAATTACTCTTTCAGGGAAACGGCTGTTCAAAATCTTGCCGGCTGTGGTTTCTTTAATTCCGCCAATCCAGCCAGTGTGTTTATAATATTTCTTATCAGTCAATTTCTTGCCTGTTAATTTTACTTTATCTGCGTTGATTACAACAACATAGTCACCACAGTCCAAGTTCGGAGTGAAATAAGGTTTGTTTTTACCGCGAAGTAAAATTGCTACTTGTGCAGCCAAACGACCTAATACGACATCTGTTGCATCAACAACATACCATTTTCTTTTAATATCAGATGGTTTTGTTGCATATGTATTCATTTTATGGTCTCTTTTCTAAAAAATTAAGTTAAATTCGTGTTTAATATATGGATATTTACGCATTTGTCAATATAAAAATTTCATTTATTTTCAATCTGTTAATTTAAGGTATTATAATACCTTAAATTAACCTTTTGTTTTTACTGCTTTATCTCTTTTATGATATTCTTGGAATTATTTTTACTATAAAGGTAAAAAAGTTATGTTGATATAACTTTTATTTATGCCTGGCAGCTCTTTTATTTATGCATGATAACTCTCTTTGTAGTTATGATTATCCAAACTCTGCAAAACGTTGATGAGCTTTGTGTCAATTTTAAAAGCAAAATGAGATGCGAATAAAAATAGCTAGTATTAATAGTTATTATTTTGATTTTTTATATGAAAATGGAATTTTTCGAAAAAAATCGCATTCAAAAAAAACGCTAATCATTTGTTTCTCATTGATTTTTTCTTTAAATTATGATAGAATTATTTATAAGCTGTTTATCGTGGAGATGAATTATGAGTGAACTAAATGATGCTAAAATTAATTATTTTGAACAAAACAATAATATTAAGCAATCTCTTAAGTCGCAAAGCAACCTTAATAGTTTTCTTGCAGCTGTGTCTGCAAAATCAGCATCCTCTTTTACTTGTTCTCAGGATGATTTTGAAAAACTTATGACGTACCTTTCTGATCAACAGAAACAATCTCTTCAATTTACATCTACTAATGGCTTTGTTCATGTAAAGATTATTCCCTCTTCCCGCAACAAAGAGGATAATACTCAGAAAAAAACATCTTCCCCCAAAGAAGATAAATTTTCTCAAGAATCTGAGGAGAAGATGGATGATCAATTGGATAAAAAACGTAAAGAAAAGAAAAAAAACAATAAAAAAAACAAAAAAGCAGTTCAAAAGAAAACTGCAAAACTAAAAAATGAAGCTGCTGAAAGAGCTAATAAAATGGATAAATTTCTTAATCGCTCCAAAAAATTATCTTCTTCCAAAGAAGCTCTTTCTCGTATTGGCAAAAAGAAAATTTTGTGTAAATCTTCTTCTAAAGTTTTAGCTAAAACTGCTGCAAAATCGGCAACAAAGGCTACATCAAAGATTTTAGGTAAAGCAGCCCTCAAATCCTTAATTAAGAAAATTCCTGTCGTTAGTTTAGCTGCGGGATGTGTTTTTGCTTATCAACGTATTAAAGACGGGGACTGGAAAGGTGCTATCGGTGAGGTTGCTTCCGGTGCTCTTGGATGTATTCCCGGGGTTGGAACTGCTGCAAGTGTTGCTGTTGATGCAGGGCTTGCTACTAGAGATATTTATAATGAGCATCAAGTTTCTTCTGATAATATTAAGGAAGTGCAAACTCCACAAATTGTACCGCAACAACTTCGACATGATATAGATCAGAGAGGAATTGTTGAAAAAACTTCTGATAAAACGGTTCAAACTTCATTATCTCTTAATAACTCTTCTTTATTACAAAAATTTTCAGAAAATTCTCGTTAAATGAATACTAATCAGCTTATATAGAATCTAAGCTTCTAAAGTTCAGCTATAACGGACATTCTTATGTATAATGAGATTTAATTATAAAAGAGTAGTTTGAGTTCTCTTTTTTAACTGCTTTCAATATATAGAACACTATTATAAATATGATTAAGTATCTATTCCCATCAAAGAGAACAAGGATAGTAGCCTTGTTCTCTTTGATGACTCTTTTATGCTTTTTTTAGAAGTTGTTTAACTTCTTCCACTAAATTATCAGAAGTCAAACCGAAATGCTCATACAATTCATTAGCTGGACCTGATGCACCGAATGTATCAATTCCGATGGTTCTTTGTGCAAATCTATTCCATCCGAATGTTGCAGCAGCTTCCATACTGATAACAGGTTTGTTTCCGAGAACATCCATTTGGTAGTGCATACTTTGCTCTTCAAATAATTCCATACAAGGCATTGATACTACAGCAACATCTATATTTTGTTCTAGCAATTTCTTTTGAGCTTCAACAGCGATTGAAACTTCTGAACCGGTAGCAATTATCGTTGCTTGTCTTTCTTTTTGAGCAAGAGAAATTATATATGCACCTTTAGCTGTTAAATTCTCTTCTGCAGACCGACGCAACAACGGCAAACCTTGGCGAGATAATGCCAAAATACTTGGACGATGTTCTTCTTCCAAAGCCAACTCCCATGCTTCTGCCGTTTCAACCACATCGCATGGTCTAAATGTTAAAATATTCGGCATTGCGCGATATGATGCTAAATGCTCTATCGGTTGATGTGTAGGCCCGTCTTCACCCACACCGATAGAATCGTGTGTCAAAACATAAACCACTCTAATCCCCATTAATGCTGCTAATCTCATGGACGGACGTAAATAATCCGAGAACACAAAGAATGTTCCACCATAAGGGATAGCTCCACCATGTAACGCCATTCCATTCATGATTGCACCCATCGCATGTTCTCTAATACCATACATTATATTGTTTCCATGATAGTCATTGGCTGTTACAGTTTTTAATCCTTCCACAAAAGTCAAGTTGGATGCGGCAAGGTCTGCTGAACCACCTACAATTTCAGGAACATGTGGCACAATAGCTTTCAGACACATTTCTGATGCTTTTCTGGTTGCCACTTTAGTTTTTTCCGCTATTGCTTGTTGCTTTACGGCATTCAAAGTATCATTCCAACCTTTAGGTAATTTATTCGCGATGAAATCGTGAAATTCTGTTCCTGCTTCTTGCGCATCTTTTACCCATTGATTGTACTCTTCTTTATTTCTGTTTTGAGTTTGACGCCACATTTGTAAACTGTCTTCAGGCACTTCAAATGTCCCATATGACCAATTTAACTTTTTGCGCATTAATGCTGTTTCTTCTTCTCCAAGTGGAGAACCATGGCACTTTGATGTTCCTGCCTTATTTGGCGCACCAAAACCTATTGTTGTACGGCATGCAATCAATGTCGGCTTATCAGATTTTTGAGCTTGTTCTATTGCCTGTCTGATTTCTTGATAATCATGACCATTAATGCTAATGGTATTCCATCCCATTGCTTCAAATCTCATTAACTGATTGGTAGAACTTGCTTTATCTACCGTACCGTCAATCGTGATATTGTTATTATCCCAGAATACGATTAGTTTGTTTAATTTTAAATGACCGGCCAATGACGCAGCCTCTTCCGATATCCCTTCCATCAAACAACCATCTCCGGCTATTACATAGGTATAGTGACTGCAAAGTTTATCGCCATATTTTGCATTAATCATTCTTTCGGCCAGAGCCATTCCTACCGCTGATGAAATACCTTGTCCCAAAGGTCCGGTAGTCATGTCTATTCCTTCTAAATGTCCATATTCCGGATGGCCTGCTGTTTTAGAACCAAATTGTCTAAAATCTTTGATATCATCAATGGTTATATCTTTATATCCGGTTAGGTACAAAAGAGAATACAGCAACATTGATCCATGCCCCGCAGATAAAACAAATCTATCTCTATCAAACCACTTTGGTGCTTCTGGATTTAACTTTATATATTCTCCAAACAGAACTGTTGCCACATCTGCCATTCCCAACGGCATTCCTGGGTGTCCCGAATTTGATTTATTTATGGTATCTGCCGCTAAAAAACGAATTGTATTTGCCATTTTTTGAAGGACAGTTGTTTCTATCATTGTTTCAGCTCCTTAATTGTTTTCGTGATTAATTTCAAATAAAGCTATAAGTTCTTGGTGCGGTGAATATACAAATTGATCAACCATCACAACTTTTTTAAACTCATAACCACTTTCTATCAATGTTGTTGCATCATACACAAACGTTTTGGGATTGCATGATACAAACACAATTTTTTCTGGACGTTCTGATGAGGACAAAGCTGCAAGCACACGACATTGTTCATGAGCTCCTGCCCGAGGCGGATCTATCACCAATGCCTTTACTCCTTTCAAATCAGAAGCATCCATCGGATCTTTAAATAAATTGCGCTCAATAATTTTTACATTTTGAATTTGATTACGATTAAGTGCTTTTTGTAATCCTTGTAATGAAGCCGACGAAGAATCGGATGAGATAATTTCATTTTCCTTATTCTGAGCCAATGGATAAGTAAATGTTCCAAGTCCACAAAACAAATCCGCAATTTTCCCTGTTGTATTTTCCATATACTCCATAACTTTATTTATCATAGCTGTTTCTGAGGCTTTAGATGCTTGTAAAAATACACCTTGAGGAATCGGTATTGAAAATCCTGCAACACACAGTTCCGGAGACACTTTCTCCACTACCGTTTCTGCTGACATATTACCTACAACCCACGATAAACGCACTATATTTGAAATTTTATTTACAAATTCTCCCACCAACAATCTATGTTCCAGAGATGGTTCGGTGTTTAACTTTAAAAGAATATCCATGCCGTTGTCTGCATATAATATTTGTATTGAACCTGATTTAATCGGCTCTTTTTGTTTGGCTTGTTTTTTCCTTTTTAACGGGAGATAACTTTGAGAAACAGAACAAAACTCTTGTAAAAAAGCTTTAATCTCCGGCAACAACTGATTGATTTCCGGTAACAACATCGGACAATTCTCTATATCTACCAAATTGTGCGTTTTACTCTCGTTAAACCCTAAGCATAATTTACCTTTGATTAGTTTGAAGTCCATCTCTGCTCGGCGACGATTTCCATCACCGATATATATTGTGTTTTCTATAACCGGATGTGCCCCTTTTATATTACCGATGGTTTGTTCAAAATCTTTTTGTTTACGTTGACGATATTCTTGTTCCCCTAATTCACGAAAAGGGCAACCGCCACATCTCTGACAAGTTTCATTTATCATTGTTCCTCTCTTTTTTTCTTTTCTACAAAAAAAATATCAGAAACACAAGCAATAGTTTTAAACATTTCTGCACCCAATCTAAAAAAAAGAGATGAATATTTTTTTTAATGGTATATAATATGTCTGTAATTCATTTTTAGGGAGCTTTTTATGTTAGTACATATTCCTGATCATTTTAGTTCAAAGCTAAATTTTAATCTTCAAAAGACCCCCGTTTCTATTACGGATCGCTCATCGCTTTGGATGGTTATTTTCGGATGGTTTTTCGGAACATTACTTTTATGCTTGGGTGCTTTTGAAATGTTCAGCTTTATTACTGCCGAAAAAGCTGAAGGGCAGTCATTCATTGTTGTTGAGATTTTCTCTTTCATTGTGATCATGATTGCTATTGGACTTATTGTTGCTTCCTTTTTCTCTTTTGTCAGATACAAAAAATTCTTCTTTGATGGAAAGAATTTTACAATTGTTTATCGCCCTGCTTTAGGGATTAAACATCAACTTACCGAATCTGTTGAAAATTATATGGGCGTTCGTCTAAGAGTGCTTTTTGTGCAATCTGGACTTTTTAACCGCAGCCGTTATATTATTGATTTATATCATAAAGATTCAAATAAAATCGTCCCTCTTTATATTTCAATGAAAAATAAAAATATCCGTAAAATTTGGGAAAATTATGCAAAAATGTTTAATCTGCCGGCATTAAGCGTTAGTGACAGAGGACTTATTCAACGTGATTGTGGTGATTTAGATAAATCATTAAAAGAATTAGCTCAAGAGCAAAAGCTCCCCTTTATTGCCAGCGGAAAATTTCCGGCACCGGCTTCTGTTATTGTTGAAGAACAGCTAAAATCCACCTCTCTTGAGCCTCGTGGTATCTATTGGGATATTTTTAGCGCACTCTTTTTGTTAGTTGCTATTTTCTCCGTTCTTTTACTCATTGCTGGAGGTGTTTATTTAACAATCATAGGCACAACCATTCCTCTTAAATATTGGGCTTTTGGTGCTTTCTTATTGTTGGCTATCATCTATTATTCAATGAAACTTTTCAATTCATATAGACTTGTAATTGATAACAATTCTGTGCATGTAATTACAACACTACTCGGCTCTCCTGTTTCTGAGCAAAGCATTGATGTTAAAAAAATTGAGAATGTTGAACTTGCATATAACCCAACTATTGATCGCTATAATTTGGCAATTATCAGTGATGAAAAAATCATTAATTTCGGCAGTCGTCTTCCAGTTAATGATTTGATTTGGGTGCGCGATTTTGTTATCAAAAAATTAATTGGTAATTAAAAACACTTTTTCGTTGCGCTTCAATTGTCGCTTTGGTACATTTATATAAATTATACATTTTAACTGAGGGATATGGTCATGGCAAAAGACATTAAACGTAATAGTGAAAAAAGCAAAAACGCTACTCAGGGTAGCAATCCTTATTTCAATTTGGATGCTGAAAAGGCTTTTTTTGAAGAAGTTGATGAAGAAGTCAGAAATGAAAAATTTAAAGAACTTATCAATAAGTATGGCGGCTATATTCTGACGTTTGTAATTTTGGTTTTGGCTTTTGCCGTTGGTTATGAAAAAATCGGCGAATGGCGCATTAGCAAAGCAGAACAGACCAATGCTCGTTATGTTCAAGCTGTTTCTGCATCTTCTGATTATGAGAGCAACATTGCAGAATTAGAGAGCATCGTGCAAACAGAAACTGGTTTATATAAAGATATTGCGCGCTTACAGATTGCAAATATTCTACTTGACAATAACCAAACAGATAAAGCGTTGACGGTTTTGTCTCAAATTAGCGATGATGCTTCTGCTAGCGAAAAAATTAGAGAAATAGCCGCAGTTAAATTAGCTACATATAAAATAGACTCGTCTTCATATAACGAAATTGAGAAAATTTTGACACCTATCGTTCAAAAAGGCGGGGCTTGGGCTCCTATGGCCAAGGAATTATTGGCTATGTCTGCCATCCAAAATAAAGATATGGCTAAAGCTAAGGCGATTTATGAAGAATTGCTAGCAAGTGGTAACATATCTGAGGAATTTAAGGCCAGAATTAATGATATGCTGGCATCTATTAATGAAGCTCAATAAAATTATTGAGCTTTCTTCTTTTGGTATGTAGATGAAATGATTATATTAATGTGGTAAGTTTGGACTATTATATTTAATTTCTATAAGTTTTGTTATGTAATATCATTTTAGGAGATCTCTATGCGTTGGTTTAATAAAGGTTTTTGTGTCTGTAGCATGGCTCTTTGCTTAGTTGCATGCGCTCAAGATAAAAAATTGCCGGAAGGTATCAGAGTTTCTGTTCTGGATGATAATTCACCTGAACTGTCTCTTGATAACAAAAAAGTGAAATCTTTGCCAGCTCCCTATACTAACGCAACTTGGAGCCAAACAGGCATTAATCCTCAGCATATTATCGGTAATCTTCAAGCAGGATTTACTCTTAAAGAAAAATGGGCGCAAAGCTTTGGTGAAGGTATTAATAAGCGTGACTTATTATTAGCAGCGCCTGTTGTGGGAAATAATTCTATTTTTGTAATGGACACTAAAGGCAAAGTTTCCGCATTCAATTTAGAAAACGGGAAAATGCTTTGGGAAAATAAGTTATCTGCAAATATTGGCGGATTTAAAGAAACAAAAAGTCGTGCGTCTGGTTTAGCATTTGATAATAATACATTATTTGCTACAACCGGTTTTGGCGGTGTATTTGCCATGAACGCTCAGACGGGAGCTCCTAAATGGCGCAAAGTTATGGAATCTCCTATTCGTATTGCCCCCACAGTCACATCTAATATGCTTCTTGTGCAAACTGTAGATAATAGACTTTACGCTTTAGATAAAACTAACGGACAAGAAATTTGGCGCTTTGGCGTTGCGCATGAAGACACTGTTATCGCAGGAGGTGCTGCTCCGGCGTATGATGCGGAAGACAATGTAGTTATTGCAGGCTTTTCAAACGGAGAAATTGTTGTGCTCAATGCAACTCTAGGTACGCCATTGTGGTCGCAAATGCTCGTTTCTAATAAGCAGGCTCGCTCTACAACAGAAATTAATACTATTGGTGCCTACCCGATTGTTGAGGATGGCGTTATCTATGCTATTAGCAATAGCGATGTAATGGCTTCATTTGATATGAGAACAGGTGATAAACTTTGGGAAAAAGAGATTGGCTCAATGCAAAATATGCTGCTTGCCGGAGACTATATATTTATTATTTCTAACAAAAATATTTTATATGCATTAGAAAAGTATTCCGGAAACATCATTTGGGCTTTGGATGTTCGAGATTATTTAACAGATGAAGATACTAAGGCTGCAATTTATGCTGCGCCCCCTCTCATGCTTAACGGACAGATTTTACTAGCCTTTTCTAATGGGAAAATTTTAAAAGTTGATGCAAATAATGGGATTGTTGTTGCTAAAACGGAGCTAGAAATTGATATCAGCAATGGTTTGATTGCAGCTAAGCAAAATGTTATTGCTGTATCAGACGATGCGGATATTATTATTTTTGAATAGAATGAACGGAGCTTATAATGGTTAAAATTGTTGACGCCTCTACTGAAATCTATCATTTAGATAGTTTGGATAATTTATGCACTCATATTGAAAGATGCGGTCGCACCTGTTATAAATCTGAAAATTTAATTACAAATGAAACGGCTATTCCCTTTATTTCAGGTATTTTGAAAAGTGGACACGAATCAGTTATTGAACATGCAAATGTTATCTTTTCTATGCCTAATATCGAAAAAAATCGCCATATTTTAACTATGAAAGATGTTCGTGGTATGAACTTTTCTATTGAAAAAGATCCGCTCATAGATAAAGAGGTTATAGTTGTTTCTGGTAATATGCGCGCTTTTCGCGATATTGCCAGACAATATGGGGTACATGACTTTTTGAATCTTATTGGTAATCCGTTATTTTATATTAATCCAGATGCTGAATCTCGTTTTGAAAATGTCAAAATCGAAAGTGTTCAAAGTTCCAGATTTTCGGAACTGCACAATTATATCACAACACATTCTGTTTGTGATTTGGGGGCTTATAAAGATATTACCAGACATCGTTTAGCTTCTTTTTCTATTGAATCTACCAGATACTGCAACTATTCAAAAGGTAAATTTGGTAGTGAATTAACAGTTATTGAGCCTTGTAATATAGAGAAAAACTCTCCAATGTATGAAGAGTGGTTAAAGTGTATGAATATGATTGAAGCTTCCTATATGAAGATGGCTGAAATGGGTGGTAAAGGCGACCAACTTAGAATGCTACTTCCCCACTCTATTAAAGCAGATATGATTATGTCTTCTAACATAACTGAATGGCGTCATATATTTTCCTTGCGTTGTCATTCTGCGGCTCATCCTTCTGTGCGCTTGGTTATGAAGATGATGTTAGAGAAATTTTATCAGATGTTTCCGAACTTCTTTGTTGACCAATATGAGACTTTTATAAAAAATCAGTAATTTTAATAGCGTATTTGTATTTCATAAAAACCGATTATAGGCCCTTTTATTTAGCGCTTGAAAAATTAGCTCATTTATGTTATATACTTGAGCTAGTGTTTATTTGATTTAGCTAAAAGGATAAAAAATGGCGCTTAAAGTTGCAATTGTCGGGAGACCTAATGTTGGTAAATCCACTCTTTTTAACCGCTTGGTTGGCAAAAAATTAGCCCTTGTGCACGACTTACCAGGTGTTACTCGTGATAGAAAAGAAGCTGTTGCAAAACTGAAAGATTTAGAATTGGTTGTTATTGACACAGCCGGTTATGAAGAAGCTCCTGAGGGACAAATGGAGCAACGCATGTGGCAACAAACTAAGCGCGCCATTGATGAATCTGATGTTGTATTCTTCTTATTTGATGCTCGTGCCGGAATGCAAGCATATGATGAGCATTTTGCTGATTTAGTGCGCAGAAGTAAAAAACCAGTATTGCTTTTAGCTAATAAATGTGAAGGAAAGACACACGAACAAGGAATTTATGAAGCCTATAAATTAGGACTTGGCGACCCTATAATCTTTTCTGCTGAACATAATATTGGTTTTGATGAGCTTTATCTTCAGCTAAAGGATTTCGATGAGCAACTAAATGTCTCTGATACTGAAAAAAGTACACTAGAAGCAGCACAAGCAGATAACTCTTTGCCTGACAACATTTCAGAAGAAGATGAGAAAAATTATATTGAAAATTTGAAAACACGTCCGATACAAATTGCCGTAGTCGGGCGTCCTAATGTTGGTAAATCAACGCTTGTTAACGCTCTTCTTAATGATGAGCGCATGCTGACTGGCCCAGAAGCAGGACTAACTCGCGATGCCATTACTACTCGTTGGGAATGGAAAGGCTGGACTATTAACCTTGTTGATACAGCTGGTCTTAGAAAGCAAGCTAAAGTTTCCGGCGCTATTGAAAAAATGTCGGTGGAAAGCACACTTTACGCTGCAAATATGGCTCAAGTTGTTATTTTGGTTTTAGATGCGGATGGAGTTCTTGATAAGCAAGATTTAACTATTGCGCGCAAAGTTCTTGATGAAGGACGCGCCTTAGTAATAGCTGTCAATAAATGGGACATTGCTGATAAAAAAGAGGCTTTACAAAAATTAAATGACAAACTGCAAACATCTCTTACTCAGGCAGAAGGTGTTCCAACTGTTACAATTTCCGCTCTAAAGAAAAAAGGATTAGATAAACTTTTAAGCGCGGTAATTAAAGTTTATGAGCGCTGGAATGTTCGTATTCCTACCGCTCCACTTAATAAATGGTTCAAAGACGTTCAAGAACAAAATCCAGCACCGTTAGGTAAAAATAAGCGTCGTATTAAGCTTCGCTACATCACACAAGCTAAAACGAGACCTCCGGCATTTTTTATTTTCTCAAGTAATCCTGAAGGGCTCCCTGATTCTTATCTGAGATATTTAATAAATCAGTTGCGTGAGACTTTTAATCTTCGTGGTGTTCCGATTAGAATAACTGTTCGGAAATCTGATAATCCTTATGCTGATAAAGACTAAAAAAAGAGCGTTAGAAAGACGCTCTTTTTATTTTAATATCTCTTTACTGCTTATATTTCACATAAAAAAAGAGGTGCCGGCAGACACCTCTTCTTTTTCTTTAACAAGAAGTGGCTTAGAAGTACTTCCAAACTACACCGTTCAAGCTTTGTGCGCAAGCAGCATTTGCATCAACGATGCTATATGGTAAACCATGATCTGTGTCTCCAGGAAGGTGTATATTTGTATTTGCTGTATAGCTAGATGTCGGTCCTGAGATGTTATCAATATTCCCTTCTGCAGAACCTGAAGCACCAGCACCAATCCACATAGCAGCTAAACCAGAACCTGCGTCTCCACCCCAGTCAGTTGTTGCGATTGATACGCAAGCGCTCTGAGGAATCTGGTCAAAGCTGAGCGCAAATGCCATTTCATCTCCATCATCGGACTGGTCAACAGCCTGAATAACTACTTCACCACCAAATGCATTAACTATTCTCAATTCTGCAGAAACACTTCCGCTAGCGGATGCGGATACTGTTTCGTACATTTCAGTAGGAATCAAGCCTGCTTGAACTGCCATACCGTTTGTCAAACCAGAATATGTTCTTTGTGAAGAGAACAATGTTCTAATATTGGTAGAAATCATCTGTACTTGATCACTTACTTTATTGGTCTTAAACTTGTTCATAGCTTTTGAATAACCAGCAATACCACCAACTGACAATACGCCAACGATAGCCAAAACGCCGAGCATTTCAATCATTGAACGACCTTGTTCATTAACTCTCATATTAATTCTCCTAAAATATATAAACCTTAGACATTGTTTACTTTACATCAAAAAATATTTTTTACAATTATGTAAATAGTCATATCATCTAACTAAAGTAATAGGCAAGGTTGTTACCTCTAAGTTTATTCCCACAAGCAGTCCTAAACTTAATTTGGAGTTTAGCGAAAAAAACTTAATATTTTCCTAATAATATAAACATTTTCTCTTAATTTTATCCAAAAGTTCTACCTCCACACCCAATTTGCGATGCAGGGGTATTATTTAAGGAGATGTTTATATTATTTATATCTTCTATATCAAGCTCAGCTTCTAGTAGATTAGTGAGTGCTTCGACTAATTTATCTTTGTTGCTTAATCCGATAGAAACCAGTTCTATCAAAGCACCTTTATTTGCACTGCTACCACCAAACGCCATATTGGAGTTCTGCATAATATTGACCACAACATAAGATATCGGTTTCCCTAATATATCTGCTGCTAATTCAGATACTTTCTCTGCTAACTTTTTACCATCTTTGATTTCTGCATTAGTATAAACTGTTAGAAATGGCATTGTTTTCTCCTTTAATTAACGAAGTTGGGTACGATAGAGTGATGCGTAAATTCCATTTGGTTTAGCTATCAGTTCATCATGCGTTCCGATTTCTGCAATTTTACCATAATTTACTACAACAATTTTATCGGCATTCCTGACGGTTGATAAACGATGTGCAATTATAAACACTGTTCTATCCGCCATTAAATTTTCAATCGCTTGCTGCACAATTGCTTCTGATTTGTTATCTAAAGCTGAGGTTGCTTCATCTAAAATTACTATTGGGGCATTTTTGATAAATGCACGCGCGATAGCTATACGTTGCTTTTGACCTCCGGATAACATTACGCCACGTTCTCCGATTTCTGTGTCCAATCCTTTGTCAAGGGTTGAAATAAATTCATCTAAGCATGCACATTTAACCGCTTTTGCAATTTCTTCTTCTGTTGCGTTTTCTTTTCCTAAAATAATATTATCGCGTATTGTTCCACAAAATAAGAAATTATCTTGAAAAACAATTGCTATTTTATCACGCAGAGAATCTATATCCAGCTCTCGTATATCAACACCATCTATCGTTAACTTACCACCTGTTACATCATAAAAACGTGGTAATAAATTAACCAATGTTGTCTTTCCGCCTCCAGAATTACCAACAAATGCTATTGTTTCTCCTATCCTGATTTTTAAATTGATATGATCAAGAACTTGTTTTCCTTTAATGTATGAAAAACAAACATCTTTATATTCAATACAATCTTTTGGTGTTGATAGTTTCTTTGGGTTTTCACAATTTATAATATCAGGTGTTCGTTCTAGCGCTCCAAACACACGCTCCATCGCCATTAGAGCCATTTGTACGCTATTGAAGTTGTTACCAATGCTCTTTATTGGATTATATAGCATAATAAGCGCTGCAATAAATGACACAAAACTACCAGCTGTTATTTGATGGGTTACAATCAAATATGACCCTAACCAAATTACTGCTGCAACACCAAATGACACAATAAAGTGCATAAGCGGTGATAACATTCCTGTTCTTTGTATCATTTTCATACCAATTTTAAACACGCTATCCAATGTATTACAAAAACGAGCATTTTGATAGTCATATAAATTGTATGAAGCAATAATACGATTACCACTATAAGTTTCATTAAAATGTGTCATTACAGCAGAACCCGAAAATACCGACTTATCCATTAATGATTTTATGCGCTTACGAACTCTGGTTAATGGAAATAAAGCTCCTAATAACACTATTGTTGCCACGATTGCTAATTGCCATGAATTATAAAATAATACGCAAATTAATGATATTGATGAAAATAGACGAGTTGTAAATAATTTCATATTATTCAATAAACCACTACATGCAGAATCTACATCATTATTAAACCTAAAAATAATATCTCCTGAAGTATTTTTATCAAAAAAAGCGGCATTATAGCGCATTAATTTTCCAAAAAGTTTTTTCTTAACATCCATGGCTATACGCTGTCCCACCCATGTATTTAAATATGTTGCGCTATATGTCAGCAAACTCTGCAATAAACTAAACACTACAATTAATAATGGGATCAAAAATGTTGTTGTTCCTAGCGTACTTTTTTCAACCATTACAACATCCATATACGGCTTTAATGCCCACGCTATTACAGCGTCCATACCCCCGATCGGAATAGTTATTAAAACAGCGGTTAGTGCACGCCATTTATAAGGCATTACATATGGTAATATTTTGCGATAATTTACAACTAAATTTAGACTTAAAAATTTTTCTTTCAATTTTCGGAACATAGACTTTTCCATATATATTTATAATTACTCACACTAAAATGTCCACTTTATTAGCAGATCCGTATTTTCTCTAACAGCTTTTTTATTAGATGTAAATATTAAAGCGCATTTTATGCCTACATTCATATTTTCACTTTATAAGCAAAAAGCCATCATTTTGATGGCTTTTTGTTTATAACTTTTGTTCTGAACTATAATATTTCTATGGAACCAGCAGCGGTACGACCTCTGTCGTCATAAATTTCATAGCTTACACGTTGACCTTCATATAATTTTCTTAGTCCTTTCTCCTCTAATTTGGTTATATGCACAAATACGTCTTTTCCTCCATTTTCAGGCTGTATAAATCCATATCCTTTGCGTGAATTAAACCACTTAACTGTTCCAGTTGTCATTTTGTCTCCTATCTTTAATAGTTACACCTACTCCGTTAGAATAACCTAACGGATATGGTTTATAATACTATTTATTCTAGAGTCAATAAAAAAAATCTTTTATAGGTTGTTTTTTGATAAAATATTTTGTATTTGTGTTTTTATATATTCTCTAAATTCAGGATTTATACCCTTCTCATTACCTTTTTTTTCTAATATTTCTAATATTTCTGGCTGATATTTGGGTTTATTTATAGCTATTTTAGCTAAATACCAAACACTCCCCTCAAAAATTTGCGCATCCTCACTATCTAGTCCCTTTGTAATACTTTCATATGTTGGAGAAAAACGCTTTTTTATTTCTGTATTATTTAATACGTATGATGCTTTTTGAATTCTATGTGCTTCTGCGGGGGTAATATCTCCTGTTTTTTTCCCAATCAAGAAATCTTTTATCTTCTTGAACATTGATGCACTGACACCTTCTGTCATCTTTATATCTCCCTTATTTTTATATCCCTCGTCAGAATTTAAAATAAGCAGACTTTTTTCTTTTTGCAACCATTTTTCTGTTGAAGATGTGAAAAATGATTGACTCTTATTTTTATTTATACTATTTATCGCTTTTGTTAGATTGCTTCATCGTCTAATGGTAGGACAGCGGACTCTGACTCCGTTAATCTTGGTTCGAATCCAGGTGAAGCAGCCAAGATGACTACGGAGGAAAATTTTGCGTTTATCCTCTTTTTTATGCATTTTTTCTATTTGAATAGCTTAATTTTAATATTTAGATTTTAATGATATATAGAAATATTTTACTATTCTTGCACACAAATAAGTTCTGTATTAAATTTATCTTTCTTACTTTTTAAAGCGAACAATAGGATATTGTATATAGATAGTTTTTTATTTCTCTTTAATTACTTTTTTCATGAGCGTTGATAGTGGATACTTTGACAATTCCTCTTTAGGTACAAAAAAACCATCTGGTACCAATGGCGTATCACAAATTATTTTATATATATTCAGCGTTAATTTAATATGCGTGAAAACATGAGTAATATGCCTCTGAGTATCTTCTGCTTTTGTCCATATTATCCCTTCTTCTTTCCATGGGAATTCGTAAAGACCATTTAAGAGACCTTTTTCTGTTCTTTTGCGGAGTAGATATGCCCCCTCACTGTTTTGTATCAGGTATACACTTCCTTGCTTTTCTTTTTTCTCAAGTTTCCGGCGAATCGGTATTTGTTCTAAATCTACTTTATCTTTGGATTGGCATATATCTTTTAACGGGCATAATAAACATTGAGGATTTTTCGGTGTACATATCATTGCGCCTAAATCCATAATTGCAGAAGCATAATCCGCTGCATGCTCTCTACTTGTAAGCTTCTCAGCCTTTTTTCGTATAGTTTCTTTAATATCATCCAGAGTTTCCGTTAGATGGTACAACCGACAAATAATACGCATTACATTACCGTCAACTACTGTTTCTGGCTGGTTATACGCTAGTGCTAAAAAGCTTGCAACCGTATATTCTCCTATCCCTTTTAATTTTAGTACTTCTGCTCTGGATTGCGGAAACTTTCCGCCATATTCATTAACTATAATCTGAGCTGTTGTATGCAATGACCGTGCTCTTGTATAATACCCCAATCCCTGCCACATTGCATATACTTCTTCTTGCGTGGCTTTTGCTAAACTTTCTACTGTCGGAAACATTTCCATAAATCTTTTAAAATAAGGTATAACCGTTTTTACAGTTGTTTGCTGAAGCATAAACTCTGATACCAAAATCACATATGGATTAGGATGCGCTCCTCCCTTTACTCGCCAGGGAAGTTCTCGTCCGTGTTTTTGGTACCATACTAAAATTTTTTGAGATATTTCTTGCTTATCTGACATATTCTTTCTCATACAAAAAAGCCTCCTTACGGAGGTTTTTATGGTGCTCTGGAGAAGACTTGAACTTCCACTGCCTGAGGCAACATGCACCTGAAGCATGCGCGTCTACCAATTTCGCCACCAGAGCAATGTTTTTTTATTACTTACTTTTTTTATATTAGTCAATACTTTTTATCTTTTTTTATTAGGGCTTTTACCAGATGTTATATGCATCAAACAACAAACATATTCCTAAAATCACACGATAAATCACAAAAGGTAAATATGTTGCATAACGCAACCATTGCATCATCAAAAATATTGCTAAAAAGGAAAAGATAAATGAGCCTCCTATAGCTTGGTATGCCATCATTATTTGGCTCATTTCTCCGCCTTTGTATATTTCAATCATTGCTAAGATACCTGCCGCTAAAATTGCAGGAACAGACAATAACATGGAAAATTTTGCAACTTCACTTCTGTTATAACCTAAAAAACGCCCTACTGTGATTGTTACACCTGAGCGGCTTGTTCCCGGTAAAAATGCTAAACATTGTGCAAAACCAATCCACAAAGCATCACTTAACTTCATTTCTTTTAATGTTTTTTCTGTGCTAAATTTCGTATCAGCATACCATAAAACGATAGAATAAACAATCAATAACCAGCCGATTAATTTGGTACTTCTAACCCAATCCATCCCAATATATTTTAATGCGCCGCCAATTACGATTGCAGGTATTGTGGCGCATACGATATAATACGCCAAACGAACACCGTCTACTTCAAAATTTGGCCTAAATTTCTCTTTTATTAAATCCACCAGCATTTCTTTAAAAGTTCGCCAGAAATACAGTACAACCGCAATTAATGAACCGATATGCAAAGCAATATCTATTACTTGCCCTTGATCTACTGCAGACATATATTTTGAAAACAAAATTAAATGCCCTGAAGAGCTTACCGGCAAAAACTCTGTTAGTCCTTGTATGAGTGACAACCAAAACACTTGCATATCCATCTTTTTATCCTCTCTTTATTTTTGTGAAGTATAAGGGGGATTTATTAAAAATCAAACAAACTTTCTTGTTTATTTTCAGCTTGCTTATCTAACTTTTTCTTTTTAATAGGTTTTATTGTATTATTTGGAGGTTCTTTTTCTGTTAACACTTGCGGGAAAAGGTAACTCGTTATTTCGCCATCAGCAAAATGGATTATCAATTCCGTTTCCTGCTCTGCTGAAGCTTTTCCATAAATTGTTTGACCTTGTTTACCTTTAATCCATGCAAAACCGCGTCTTAATACAGATTCAACCGACACTCCTTCCAATCTGTGACCTAGTCCTTGTAATCTTTCGGTATATTTTTCAACCATTGTATTGATATATACCGGTTTTATTTCCGCTAAGGCCAACGCATTTTTTTTCTGCGTCAAAACATTCTTAACCGCATTTAGTAATCTTTCCCAGCGGTAATCTAACTTCTGAATACTTTCATTTAGAATTTGTTGTAAATTTGGAATACCTCGCCCCAATCCTTCTATTTTATTTTTATATTCTTCAAGACTGCGACGCATTGCATTTTTCATGCGGTTATCCAGAATATTCATATTCATTACTAATTCACTTTTGACGGGAACAGCAAATTCTGCCGCACCAGTTGGTGTCGGCGCTCTTTTATCAGACACATAATCTATTAACATGGTATCCGTTTCGTGCCCTACCGCTGAAATTATCGGTATATCAGAATCGTAAACAGCCCTTATCACAATCTCTTCGTTAAACGGCCATAAATCTTCCAAGCTGCCACCGCCTCTGGCAACAATGATAACATCCGGTCTTCTGATCTCCCCACCTTTAGGCAATGCGTTGAAACCTTTTATTGCCGCTGCTACTTTTTCTGCTGCACCTTCCCCTTGTACAGGTGTTGGCCAGAGTAAGATATAACTTGGAAATCTATCGCGAATACGGTGAATGATATCTCTGATTACAGCACCTGAAGCACTGGATACAACACCGATGGTTTCCGGCAAAAAAGGTATGGGCTTTTTGTGCGCAACATCAAATAATCCTTCTTTGATAAATTGTTGCTTGCGTTCTTCCAATAATTTCAGCAGTGCGCCTTGTCCGGCCGGTTCTAAACTTTCTATAACAAGCTGATAAGATGATTTGCCGGAAAATGTTGTAATTTTTCCGGTTGCAATTACCTCTAATCCGTCCTCTATTTTGACTTTTAGTGAAGATGCTACACCTCGCCAGCATACAGCCGATAATACCGCATTTTCATCTTTTAACGATAAATACCAATGCCCCGAATCTGCTCTTTTAGCACCAAAAATTTCACCTCTGACCAAAACATGATTAAAATTACCTTCCACATATCTTTTTATCTCGTTAGATAATTCCGTAACACTTTTTGCTTGCGGTTGTGTTTCGGTTGTTTCTTTTTCCGGTGTTTTTTCTTCAAAATCAAAACTTAAATCCATCATAAATCTAATAATCCTTTTGCAAATTCATCTGCCTTAAAAGTATCCATATCGTCAACTTGCTCACCTACCCCTACATAATAAACAGGAATAGAAGTTTCTGATGCAATAGCTATTAATATCCCACCTCGTGATGAACCGTCTAATTTGGTCACAACCACCCCATTTACATCTACCAAATCTTTAAATGTTTTTACTTGATCCAATCCATTTTGTCCGGTTGTTGCGTCTATGGTTATTAATGTTTTATGCGGCGCGTCCGGAATTACTTTTTTTATCACACGGACGATTTTTTGTAACTCTTCCATCAAGCCTTTTTTATTTTGTAATCGACCCGCCGTATCTATAAAAACTATATCGTCCCCTTTTTTTATGGCTTTTACCAAACCATCATAACACAAACCGGCACTATCACATCCCGTTTCTCCTGAAAATACACGAATGCTGTTGCGAGCTCCCCATATCTCTAATTGTTCCACAGCTGCTGCTCTAAATGTATCTCCGGCAATAAATGAAACTTGATATCCTGCTTTTGCAAATTTTTTACCTAATTTTCCGATAGTTGTTGTTTTGCCTGCGCCATTTACGCCCACCATTAAAATAACAAACGGCTTTTTAGTTGTATCTATAACAAATTCCTGCTCAGATTTTTTTAATATTGCAGTTATGTCTTTGCATAACTCTTGTTTGATTGTCGTAATATCACTCCCTTTTTCAAATTTCTTGGAGGAAAAATTCCCGACTATCTCTGATGAGGCTTTTACCCCCACATCTGCACTGTAAAGCAATTCTTCCAAATCCGTTATCACATCCTCCGACAGGCTTTCTTTAGTGAAAATATCACTTATGCCTTGACTTAAATTTTTAGATGTTTTCTTTAATCCCAGACCTAGTTTTTGAAAAAAATTACTCATTTTTCCTCCTTTCGTAGGTTTCTTAATCTTTCTGCTCGTTCTCTTCTAATATTAACCGGCACTTGAGGCATTCTTGCGGCAGGTGTTCCGGGACGTTCTGAATACGGAAACACATGTAACTTTTCTATATCTGCTTCTTCTACCAATTTCATCGTATTGGCAAAATTTTCTTCCGTTTCTGTCGGAAATCCGCAAATAAAATCTGCGCCAAATACACTTTCAGGGCGAACATCTCTTAACTTTTTACATAAATTTATCACATCTTCTCTACTATGACGGCGTCCCATTCTTTTTAATATCAAATTATCTCCTGATTGTATTGAAAAATGAAAATGAGGATGGATATTTGAATATTTTTTAACTAAATCAATAAAATGTTCATCAATAGCTGCTGGATCTAGAGAACCAAACTGTAACGATGGTAAATCCGGAAATTCTTGCAAAATGTCTGCCACTAACTCACTAAAACTTGGCTCATAGGAACATGCATCAATTCCGGTTAAGCAAATCTCCTTAAATCCTTGTTGCAATAAAATTCGTATCTGTTCAATTATTTTTTCCTTTTTTACCGAACGATTTGCCCCTCTGGCATATGGAACTATGCAATATGTACAACGATGGTTGCACCCTTGTTGAATTTCTACAAAAGCTCTTTCTCTACCTTCAAAACCTGTTATCATATAAGCATCATAACCGGCAAACGAAAAAATATCTCCGACGATTTTCTTTTCTTGTGAAACCAAATATTTTTCTATTTCGGTCTTTTCTTTATTACCCAAAACCAAATCAACTTCCGGCATAGCGGCAAATCTTTCAGCGCTCACTTGCGCTGCGCATCCGGTTACAACTATTTTGGCCTCTGGATTTTCTTTTTTCATTTTGCGAATTGTCTGCCGGCATTGTCTTTCTGCTTCTGCCGTAACAGCACATGTATTTACCACGACTAAGTTATCGTAATTTTTTAATTTCTCTTTGAATATTTCACTTTCATAGCTGTTTATGCGACATCCGAATGTTATTACTTTTACCATGCGTTATTTCCCTTTTATATATTATTCGGATGATATTCGCTATTTCTGATTTGTGCAAGACAAATTAAAGCATCTGCTGATATTTTATCGGGATTTCTTTTGTATAACTATACCACAATGGTTTTAAATAGGAATGCGTGAACCAAGGTGTCCATGGCTTGTGACCGGCAAAATGAAGAATTATCGCTCTGTCATACACTTCTCGCGATGTTTGCGGAACACTTTCTTGGAAGAAATTACTCAAAAAATCAGCGTCTTTTTCTTCAAAAAACACACTATTGCAGTTATACTTATATGACAGTGGTTTTACATCTTGACCAAACACGACATTTAGAACATCTTGGTCACCAAATACTTCATTATGTGTGTTAAAATATATAACTGCACTACGAATAATATCATCTTGCCTTATTTTATCTAAATTCAACAGCATAACACCACTATTAAAATAAAAATCTTGCTCTGTCAGATTTATTTCTTTTATATGTTCAGGAAATTGATACATCAAACCGTCTTTTACCGCTGCCGCATATTTATCTGATATATCCGTTTCATACACCTCACTCAAATCACCTTGCACCAAAGTATCTGCATCCAAATACAAAACTTTGTCCAAATATGGCAAATACTCTGCCAGAAATATTTTTTGCAATGACACCTTAAACGACTCGAAACGCCCCAAGCGTTTATAATCTAAGTCTAATTCTCGGCTCGGATAGACGTCTATGCTAACATTTGGGGTTTCCAAGGATTTCAGGTTTGCGATATCTTCAGCATCCAAATTTTTCCCTACAACATGAATGCGATACTTACTTTTCGGCAATTTGTTTTTTATAACAGAATTCAAAGAAACCATCATGTACGGCAAATATTTAGTATCTGTCATATACACTAAATTAACGGCTTTGGGTCTTAAACCGAACACAGCGATGATTGATATAACGAATAGACTTATTATCCCGTAAAATAAATATTTAACTTTTGGCGTCATTGGAACCTCATCATCTCGTTATAAAATCTAAACCATAACTCTTTTAAAAATTCAGGACGATAATTTTCTTGCCATGGTTTATCTCCTGCGTAGTGAATTATAGTTGAGTTTTCATATATATTGAAGGTCTGTGAAGGTAGATTTTCACCAAAGTATTTACTTAAAAAATTCAAATCATCTTCTTCAAAAAAAGTACTTATGCAATTGTATCGATAAGACATTAATTTTAGTTTATCCCCGAATACTACATTAAGCACATCTTGATCTCCAAAAAAATCTTCATGCGTTTTAACGTATGTTTCTAACTCTTTAACAATGTTATCTTCTCGCTGTTTTTTGAGGTTATACAACATAACGCCGCTATTAAAATAAAATCCTCTTTTATCTAATCCGATTTCTGCCATTTCCTTCGGAAAACGGTAAAATATACCATCTTTTGCCACGGCTGCGTATACTTGTGAAACGTCGATATCGTACAACTCTCTTAAGTCTTTTAAAACAATGGTATCTCCATCCATGTAAATTACTTTATCTACATCTTTGAGTGTTTGCGGTAAATAAATTTTATGCATTCCAACTTTATATTGCATAAAGCGTTGCATATTTTCATAAGGAATATCCAATTCTTGTTGCGGAATGATTTTTACCCGTACTGTTTCCGGCGCTAATTTTTCTAAACTGCGTAACATATTTTCATCTTGTTCGGTTATATTTTCCGCAATGATATAGAAGTTATATATTGTCGTATTGCATTTCGTTTTTATCGCTGAATACATTGAAGTACTCGTTGGTGGCGTATAGCGAGAATCGGTTATTAAAACGATATTCACTTCCTTTTTTTCATCGAAACACTTGTTTGATTGTAGCTTAATTTTTTGAGGTTGGGTTGGCTCACTCTTATTTATAAGCAATTGTTCTTCCTTTATTTTTTGTTCTGTTTCTGATTTTAGCATTTGCGATAACACTACACATATTGCCCCAACTAAAACCGCCACCGCTATATAAAAAAACTTTTTAGACATATCTTATCTCCTTGATATTTTTTATCATGAAATTGTTAATTATTCGTGGATAATTTTTTTTCTGACTATAAATTCGCAGAATAACTTTATAGATTGATGATGTAGGTTTTATTTTGCAGAGGTTGTGTCATGAATAAAAAATTAGCTTATGTTATTGCCACTTATTTTGGACTTGGACTATCTAAGTTTGCTCCGGGAACCATGGGATCACTTGGCACTCTGCCTCTTGCCTACGTCCTCATCTATTTTGGTGGGTTTCATGCTCTAATCGCAACAGCTGTTCTTATTTTTATTATCGGTGTCTTTGCAACAGATGCTGTTATTAAAGATTGCGGAGATAAAGATCCTTCTAAAGTAGTTATTGATGAAACTGTGGGACAACTCGTTACTTTTTCTTTTGTGGCTTATATGGCTCCCGAATATCTAACGGGCTGGATTTCCGCCATTTACTATGTTTCCGGATTTGTCTTTTTTAGATTTTTTGATATTCTCAAAATGGGACCGGTAAAATATGCCGACTCTAAAATTAAAAACGCTTATGGTGTTATGCTAGATGATGTTTTTGCTGGAATTTTTGCTTCTATCGCACTTCTTGGTGTTTTATGCTTTATGGTTAATCTTTAGTTTTTTAAAAGTTAAGCTACTGCGCTTGGTTTCATTTGTTTAAATTCTAATTTTTAATTAGTATTTATTTTCTTTTTGCTTGCTTTAATGCTCTGAACACATAGTTTCTCTCAAAATCAAACAATCCCTGCCGCACCAGATGTTTTGAACTTTGGGTATGCGGATATTTGCTTAAATCATATAATAACTCTAAAAATAAACGGTTTGTGTATTTTATATCAGACAATTCAGAACTGAGCTTTGCCTGAGGAATCTTTTCTTTTTTTATCATTTTTCTTTCCTTTAGCTAAAAAGCGCAGTTGCTTAACTTATCTGCATTATATCGTTTTTAAATAGTTTCACTGATTTTTTTGCATTTCCAACTCAAGCCATTTATTTTCTTTTTCTTCACACGATGTCCTTAATGTCTCTAATTTTTGACTTAATTCGTAGAACTTCTTTTCATTTTCCGCATACAATGATGGATTGGAGAGTTCTCCCTCTATCTCTCTTATCTCTTGTTCTATTTGCGCAATTTCATCCGGCAACACTTCATACAATCTTTGGTCTTTATAGCTCAGACGGACTTTTTTTGTTTCTATATTTTTTTCTGATTGTTCGCGTTCATTATTTTTTTTGCTGCCATCTTGCACACTTTTCTTTTTTTCATCTTTTTGATATGGTTCTATGTATTTTTTATACAGTTCCTCATAATTTCCTACATGCTCAATTACACTTCCATCGCCACGCATATACAGCATAGAAGTTGTGATTTTATTTAAGAAATCTCTATCGTGACTAACTAACAAAATTGTTCCTTGATATTCATCTAAAACTTCTTGCAGTAAGTCTAACGTATCCATATCCAAATCATTTGTAGGCTCATCCAAAACCAAAAAATTTGATTCTTTTGCTAAAGACAACGCCAACATTAAACGATTTTTTTCACCACCAGACAGGCAAGATACCGGACTTTGCGCTTGCTCGGGCGTAAATAAAAAATCTTTCAAATAGGCTATCACATGGCGATAATGACCGCGAACATATATATGATCACCCTCTCCACATAATGTTCTCCATAGAGTTTTATTCGGATCCAGCATAGTTCTGTTTTGATCAAAATAAGCCATTTCCAAATTTTTTCCCATACGAACAAAACCGTTATCCGGATTGAGATGCTGCGTCAATAACTTAATTAATGTTGTTTTTCCGGAACCATTGGGCCCGACTATACCTATTCTATTACCTTTTAACACGCGCAAAGAGAAATCTTTAACTATTTCACGCTCTCCAAAACTTTTGGAAATATGTTTCGCTTCTATAACTAATTTGGATTGTATTGCCGCCTCTTTTATTTCTAAATCTATATTTCCGGTCTTTTTAATTTGATCGCGGCGTTCTTGACGTAATTGTTGCAACTTTCTTAGTCGCCCTTGGTTTCGGCGCCTTCTGGCGGTGACTCCTTTATGAAGCCACTCAGTTTCTTCTTCTATTTTCTTGTTTAAATTTTTTTCCTTTATAATTTCTTGATTGATAATTTCGTCTTGCCATTCTTCAAACGCCGTAAATCCTTTATCGTTTGAATAAACCACGCCTCTATCTAACCAAAGTGTTTTATTAGAAATATGTGTCAGAAACGACCTATCGTGACTAATAACAACAACCGCCCCTTGAAAATCTTTTACAATTTCTTCAAGCTTTTCAATTGTTGTGATGTCTAAATGGTTTGTCGGCTCATCTAACAATAAAATATCCGGTTCTGATATCAAAGCTCTGGCTAAAGCTGCTTTTTTCAATTCTCCGCCGGATGCTGTTTGTGGCGATACTTGTTTCTTTATTTCAAAGCGGTCTGCCCATATATCGGCTTTATACTTCTGGTTTTCTCTTTCCTCTTCTTCTAACCCTGACAAGATAACATCCAAAAGAGTGGCATATGCTGAAAAATCGCCATTTTGCTCCATATAACTTATCTTTGTACCGGGTTGCACAAATACTTCTCCGTTATCGGGAGCTTGCACGCCAGATATGACTTTTAGTAAGGTCGATTTTCCACTACCATTGCGCCCAACTAGGCATATTTTATCACCTCTTCCAATATTTAGACTAACAGATGTAAATAGAGGATGAACACCAAAAGTTAAACTGATTTCTCTTAAAGTATATATTGGGGCTTCTTTTACCATTTTTTTAACAGGATATCTTGTGTTTTAGAATTTACAATCTGTTCTTTATACTTTATTTTTTGTTGAAAGCAATATTTTTTTGCTATATCTTGCTGTTTGGTTGATATTTGTCTGAGGGATGAAATTTTATGAAAAAGTTTAGTCTTGTTTTCTGTTGTTTGTATCTTTGTTCTGCATCTAATATTTATGCACAAGCACATAATTCTTCAGAGGTTTCTTCTGTCATTGATATTCAGCAAGTTTCATCAACCGATAAAATTACAAAAACAACAACAAGTAAAGTTACTTCCACCTCGGGGGACAATTTTGAAGCATTTGAAAAAAATACTTCTTTTAATGATGATAAAAGTTTAACTTTAGAGGAATTAAGACAAAACGCCATCAATGGAGATACTGAAGCTCAACTTGATTTGGGCTATATGTACTTATATGGCGTCAAAGGAGTTAAGGTTGATTATTCTCAAGCTCTTTATTTTTATCAATTGGCTGCGGAAAAAAATAATGCTGTCGCTCTTAATAATTTAGGTAGTTTGTATTTCAACGGTTTGGGTACTAAAGTTGATTATGAAAAAGCTATGAAATATTTTGAACAAGCTGCTCATTTGGGAAGTAATGATGCTGCTGTTAATCTTGCCATTATTTATTTGGGGGCAGATTTTCCAAATAAATCCAAGCAAGATTTTGATAAAGTTTTCTATCTTTTGAATCAGGCTCAAAAAACAAATAATTCTGCAAAATTTTTATTAGGCTATGCATATTATACTGGTTTTTTTGTTGAACGTGATTATATTAATGCATTCAAGCTTATTAAGAATGCTGCTGATGCTCAGTACGATGAGGCTCAGTTGGTTTTAGCTGACTTTTATATTGATGGGCTAGGCACTCCTAAAAACTATAATCGAGCTATTCAATATCTTGAATATGCAGCTAAACAGGGAAATTCTGAAGCTCTTATGCGACTGGCTGATATTTATGCTGCAGGTGAATTATATACTAAAGACATCAAAAAAGCATATATGCTTTATAATGTTGCGTCAGTTCTAGGGGTTGATGATGCTGCTGATAATCGCGATGATTTAGAGAAGAATCTTGGAATTAATGATTTGTTACAAGTTCAAAATGATGCGGAGAATTATAAATTTCAACCTTCTGATTTAACAGCTTTTATCAGAAAAACTTTTGGAAAAAGTTTACGCGTTTATATTGATTCAAATCAACATTTTGTTTCAAATATCAATAAATAATATGGGAGTTTGACAGTGAATATTTCGACAATTTTAAATAAACTTGTTTCTTGGCTCGGTTTATTCTTTTTTGCACTTGCTGCTTATATGATTTATCGACAATTGTCAAAGTATTCATTAGATGAATTAAAAACAGCTCTGTTGAGCATTCCTTTAGATAATTTATTATATGCTCTGACTGCTTCCTTTGTCGGATATGTTGCTTTATCTACTTATGATTACTTGGCACTGAAATATATCAAAAAAAAATTAGCTGCTTGGAAATGGATTTTAACTGGTTTTGTTGGATTTTCTATTAGTAATAATGCCGGACATGCTATTGTTTCTGGCGGAACAGTTCGTTACCGTTTTTACTCTCGCTGGGGAATTTCTCCTGGAGATATTGTTAAGATGGTAACTTTTTCCGGATTTACTTATCTTGTCGCTTGTTTCTTCTTAATCATTGTTGGATATGTTTTAACACCTGAACATGCTTTTGGTGGAAATGATTCTACTAAAATGTCTACATTAATTACAATGATACTTTCCGTTATTGGTTTAGCTATCTATTTATGGGCTAGTGTCTACTATAAAAAGGATTTGGTTATAAAGGGGATTGATTTCAAGATGCCTAATCTTAAATTAGCTTTAGAACAAGTCTTTATTGGCAGTATTGATATTGTGATGGCTTCTTTGGTACTTTATTCTGTTTTAATCTGCTTTGTTGAAATTGATTTTGTAACTTTTATGGGAGCTTTTATTATTGCTCAGGTTTTAGGTGTATACAGCCAAGTCCCTGGCGGATTGGGTGTTTTTGAATTAGTTTTCTCAAATATACTTCCAGGACAAGATAACCAAGCTATTTTATTTGGTGCTCTTATCGCTTATCGTATCATTTATTATCTTTTACCGCTTATCTTATCTGGTATTGTTCTTCTGCTATATGAATTCTTTCGCAAAGATATAGATGATATAAATATTCAGCAAAAGTAATTTTACTAGTTGCGACTATTATACTGAGGTAAAGTACATAGTTAGAAGCTGTTTTAGGCTAATTTCTCTGTGGAAAGTCCTATTATTATATTTAGTATTCTCATTTCTTTTTATTATAATTCAGACGTACAGTGAGGACAGCGTTTTGCTTTAATTGGGATTTCCGAACAACAATATGGGCACTCTTTCATTTTTGGTTCAGCTGATTTTTCTTCCTTTATCATTTTTTCCTGCAACTTGTTTATGCCTTTTATCAAGATGAAGACAGCAAACGCAACAATTAAAAAGCTAATTAGCGCATTGATGAATAATCCATAATTTATCGTAATAGGATTTTCTCCCGTTGTTAAATTTAGTTTTAAATCTGAAAAATCAACTTTACCCATCAGTAATCCAATCGGTGGCATTAAAATATCTTTCACAAGAGAATCTACTATTTTCCCAAATGATGCACCGATAATAATACCTACCGCCATATCTATAACATTGCCACGCATAGCAAATTTTTTAAATTCAATTATGAAACTTTTCATCTTTTCTCCTTTCATAAAAAATCCCCACCTTTATAAGATGGGGGATTTTCTTATTCATCCGCTTCAGATTTTAAATCCTTAGCAACTTTAGGATCTCTTAATAGTTGCTCAATCTTATCTACTTCTTCAAAAGACGTATCTATTCTGAAATTTAAATCCGGTGTATAGCGAAGCTTTAATTTTGATGCAATAAGCTTTTTCATACCCCACGTTTCAGCATTTAAGTCATCTTCTATTTGACCTAAATTTTGACCATTTAAAGTCATGAAGTAAATTGTGCAATATTTCAAATCTGGTGAAATATCTACATCTGTTATCGTTACAAGATTATCCAAAATCAAAGGATTTCTTACCATTCCTTTTTCTAAGGCACCGGCAATGATCTTTTTTATCTCTTGGGCTATTCGTAACTGACGTTGAGATGGTTCTTTACTTCCGCGTATTACCATTGCTTTATCTCCTATCAGAGTTTAGCAGCAATTGTTTCAAGTTCATAACATTCAATGTAGTCACCTACCTGAATATCATTATAATTCTCAAAACTCATACCACATTCATAACCTTCTTTAACTTCCTTAACATCTTCTTTAAAGCGCTTCAACTGAGCTAAGTTACCATCATGGATAACAACGTTATCTCTTAATAATCTTACTTTAGCACCACGTTTTACAAGACCTTCGGTTACCATACAACCACCAACTTTACCTACTCCAGTGATATTAAACACGTTACGAATTTCAGCATATCCCAAGAACTTCTCGCGGATTTCTGGAGACAGTAAACCTTCAAGACCTTTCTTTACATCATCTGCGACATCATAAATGATAGAGTAGTATCTGATATCAATACCATCTCGGCGTGCCATATCTCTTGCTTGTGGAATTGCACGAACGTTAAATCCGATAATGAACGCATTTGACGCTTTAGCTAAGGTTACATCTGATTCAGAAATAGGACCAACAGCTGAGTGTAATACATGCACAGAAACTTCATTTGTTGATAATTTATTGATTGTTCCTTCAATTGCTTCAATAGAACCTTGAACATCAGCTTTAATAATCACTGATAATTGTTTTGATTCACCTGATTTAATCTTATCAAGCATTTGTTCCATAGCCGATTTTGCACTTTTAACCAACTTTGCATCACGCTCTTTACGAATACGGTAGTTTGTTACTTCGCGAGCCTGATTTTCATCTTTTACTACGATGAAATCATCACCGGCAGATGGAGTTCCTTGCAACCCTAGCACTTCAACAGGTGTTGCCGGAGTTGCTTCAAACACTTTCTTTCCGTTTTCATTAAACATAGCACGAACGTGTCCCCACTCTTTACCTGCTATGCAAACATCTCCAACCTTCAGCGTACCATTCTGAACAAGTACAGTTACTACGTTACCGCGACCTTTTTCCATTTTGGCTTCAATCACAGCACCTTCTGCCGCACGGTTTGGATTTGCTTTCAAATCCAAAATTTCTGCTTGTAATAAAATAGCTTCCACCAATTTGTCGATATTTATTCTCTTCTTTGCAGAAACTTCTGCGCATAAACTTTCACCTCCCATCTCTTCAACAGCAATACCATGTTGCAAGAGTTCGGTTTTAACTTTCATTGGATCCGCACCTGGTAAGTCAATTTTATTAATTGCTACAACGATTGGCACATTTGCTGCTTGCGCGTGGCGTATAGCCTCTACTGTTTGCGGTTTAATACCATCATTTGCTGCAACAACCAATACAACAATATCCGTTACTTTGGCTCCTCTGGCACGCATTTCTGAAAAAGCCTCATGTCCAGGTGTATCAATAAATGTAATTTTTTGACCGTTTTGTAAAGTTATTTGATATGCACCGATATGTTGAGTAATACCACCAGCTTCCCTTGCTGCCACGTTAGTTTCTCTTAGAGCATCCAATAATGAAGTCTTACCATGGTCAACGTGTCCCATCACAGTTACTACCGGAGGACGTGGCAATAAATCTTCCTCGGCGTCTTTCGGACCTGTCAATCCCTCTTCTACATCACTTTCTGCTACACGTTTAAATTTATGTCCCATTTCTTCAACAACAATTTGTGCTGTATCGGCATCAATAACTTGATTTATGGTTGCCATTACACCTAAAGACATCAATTTTTTAATAACATCCGCGCTTTTCTCAGCCATACGGTTTGCCAAATCTTGAACAGTAATGATTTCCGGAATAATTACTTCTTTGATGATTTTCTCTTGTGGTGCTTGTTGCTGAGCTTGAGGTTTGGGTGTCTTTTTCTTATAACGACGTCGAGGTGCACCGTACCCATAATCGTCCTCCTCCTCATCATCTCCAAACATGTATGAGTTTACATTTATTTTTGTATTGCGTTTTGGGGTTTCAAAGCTACGTTTTTGTATTTTTTTTCTTTCTTGTTCAAACGTTTCTTCTTTACTCATTGGTCTACTTGATTCTGATGATGTTTTTTTGCTTTTTTTATTATAATACTCTTCTTCATCTTCATCATCACTATAATCTTCTTTCTTATGCTTGTAGTTATGAGGCTTTTCTTCATTTTCTTCATAATCATTTATCTTATTGTTTTGATATTTTTTTTCTTTTACAGTTTGCTCTGCTCTTTTTTGTTCTTCTTCTGCTTGCTCTGTTGCTTTTTTTTCGGCCTCAGCTTTTTCTGCTGCTATTCTAGCCTCTTCTTCCTCTTTTTGCTTTTGTCTTAACAATGCTTTCTCTGCTTCTTCTTGCTTCTTCTGAGCTTCATGCTCTTTACCTTTGTTAATTAATTCTATTTTTTGAGCCAAAACCTCATCTATCTCAACTTTAGGTTCAGCCTTAGCTTGAGTATTTGTACTTACAAATCTTTTTTTTCTCACTTCTACCTGTACAATCTTTTTGCCTTCTGGCTTTAATGTTGTATTCGGCTTTTTTAGTGTGAGGGTTGATTTTCCGGATAATGTTAGTTTTTTGCCATTATCTTCTGTCATTCGTTATTCTCTCCGTTATATAAAAAGTTTTGATACTTCTTTAAATTGTTATACACACTGCGAGACATATTGCTTTTTAGTACAGCTATATGTACCGTATTCTCCTTCTTTAAAGCTCTATCTAATTCATCTATACTAAATAAATTAAATTTTTCAAGATTTTTAGCAAAAACTGCTATTTTTTCCTTGCCATCATTGCCTGCATCTCGTGCTTCTATGATAAAATCTACTTTGTTTTTTTGAATTACCTCTTTAACTTTTTCAAAACCGCAAACAAGCACTCCGGCTTTTCTTGCCATATTCAAACTTGTTAGTGCTTTTTCTTTTATTAAATTCTCCACAATCTCAATAAAATTTTCCGAAATTCTTAAATTATGGCGACTTACTTTATGGAAAATCTTCTTTTCTATTGCTTTTATAACAGAGAGCCGATTACAGCTTACATACATGCCTTTTCCGGGGAGTTTTTTGTTAAAATCCGGTAAAAGTTCATTGTTTAGCTCAACAAACCGTAGCAACTCGTTACCAGGTTTGCTTACGCCTTCTACTATGCATTTACGCTCAATCAGCTCTCTTGACATATTTTCCTCGCTTATTGCTTATCTTCATCGGCAAACCAGTGTTCACGGGCTGCCATGATGATACGATTTGCTTCAACTTCGGTAATGACTCCATCACCTAAAATTTCAATCAATTCGTCTGCGGCTAGATCTGCTAAGTCATCCAATGTCTTTACGCCATTTTCAGCTAAGCTTATTATCATATCTTGATCAAGACCAGATATTGTCTTTAAGCTGTCATCAACACCCAAGGTCTTGCTCTTTTCAACAAATTCTTCATTACGCTTTTTAACGAATTCTTTTGCTCTGCTTTGTAACTCAGCAGCTAAATCTTCATCAAAACCATCGATTGATGCCAATTCAGAAACATCTACCATCGCAATTTCATCAACTGTTGAAAATCCTTCTGAAATCAGAACGTGCGCAATCATTTCATCTACATCTAATGCAGAAACAAAACGCTCTGATTTGATTCTATTTTCATTTGCGCGTCTTTCATGTTCTTGCTCTTCTGTTAAAATATCAATATCTGCACCTACTAATTGAGATGCTAATTTAACATTTTGTCCGCGACGTCCAATTGCCACAGAATATTGGTCTTCGGTTACAACAACTTCTATTCTGTTGTTTTCCTCATCCAAAACAACCTTGCTTACTTCTGCAGGAGCTAGCGCACTTACGATAAATTGAGCTTTATCTGCGGAGTATGGTACGATATCAATTTTTTCACCTTGTAATTCGGTTACAACTGCTTGAACACGAATACCTCTTAAACCAACGCATGCTCCTACTGGATCAATTGATGAATCTTTTGCTTTTACAGCAATTTTAGCTTTTGAACCAGGATCTCTGGCTACACCCATGATTTCAACTAAACCATCATAAATTTCAGGTACTTCTGATGTAAATAATTTAGCCATAAATTCTGGGCATGTTCTTGATAAGAAAATTTGCGGACCGCGGGTTTCACGACGTACATCCAAAACATAAGCTCTTACTCTGTCGCCATTTTTAAAATTTTCTCTCGGAATTAATTCATCTCTGCGTAAAATGGCTTCTGTTTTGCCCATATCTACAATAACATTACCAAATTCCAGTCTTTTTACTGTACCATTGATAATGGTACCAATCTTTTCTTTATATTCTTCATATTGCTTATTACGTTCTGCTTCGCGGACCTTTTGCATAATGACCTGCTTTGCTGTTTGAGCTGCAATACGACCAAAATCAATTGGTGGAAGCGGATCTATAATATATTCTCCGACTTTTACATCTGGATTTATTCTCTTTGCTTCTTCCAATGTTAACTCTGTTGTTTCATTTTCAATCTCATCAACAACAGCTCTATAGCGAGCCAATGTAATAGCTCCGGTTTTACGGTTTATGTTCACGCGAATATCATGTTCAAATCCGTATTTAGAACGTCCGGCTTTTTGAATAGCCTCTTCCATGGCTTTGAATACATCTTCGCGGTCTATATTTTTCTCTCTGGCAACAGTATCTGCCACCATTAGAATTTCTGGTCTGGGCATGTTTACTATATTTTCCATAGTGTTCCTCTTTTATTGGGTTACGTCATATAATAAAATTAGGCTTTTGATGTTTTATGAGATTTCAAATATCTTTCCCATAATTCATCGGTTAATATTATTTTTGCTTTTATTATCTGGGAGAACGGCACTTTATAGATGTTTTCTCCTTCTTCTAAGATAATTTCATCTTCTGCAGTTACTTCTTTGATTATCCCTTTGAAACGCTTCCTCTTTTCTATCAATTCACTCGTTTCAGCTTTAATCATTTCACCTTGGTAACGTTTAAAATGTTCTAGCTTTGTCAACGGTCTATCCAATCCGGGAGAGCTAACCTCCAAAGTATATTTATTCTCTATCGGATCCTTTTCATCCAGTACCGCAGAGATAGCGCGACTAACTGTTGCACAATCATCTACTGTTAACTCTTCTTCATAATTTTTATGCTCAATCATAATTTGTAGTGTTGGATTGTTTTCACCGATAGTAGTTATTCTTACAATCTCATAACCTAAGTTTTCAACTATCGGTTCAATCATATCTGCCAAATAATGCTTTTGCATCCGTTTCTCCTTATTTATATTAACAAAAAAGCGGGGCTTTAACCCCACTTTCAAGTTTTATGAAAGATTATGTGTTTTATATACCATAAAAAAATTTAAAATAAAGCTTTTTTTACCTTTTTTCATAACTTTTTTATCTAACACTCTGTTATCTCTTTGTTTTATTTTAAAATTTATATTTCAACCCAACATCTACTTTTATTGGATATTCTTTTTCAAGATATTGCATTAATTCTCCATAAACAGAAATATCTTTATAATCATAGTTTAATCTTGCTGAAATTATTCCTCTATCTCGTGAATCGGAATGTTCTATGTCGCGTAATTTATATGACCCGATTGTATCATTTATATGTGCATCTAAGCCTCGATACGGATCCGCAAATTCATGGTAGTAACCGGCGCCAAATCTAACATTTAATTTATGTCCTGGTGAAAACTCTATGTCTTTATCTATATATAAACCTAATGCACTTTCTACAGATAGTATATGAGAAGATGCTATTTGCAATGCCATTTTTTCTTTACCTTCATCAATTGAATCTTGATACCACCCTATTGCATTTAATCCTATAAACGGCGTCAAATTGACTATGCCTAAATCCATTTTATATTGCAATTCGTTTAACCACCCATAAGTAATTTCTGTTGTATCAGCATCAAATGTTTGCTGATAACCTCTTCTGCTGTAGTCTCCGTCTGCGAATCCTAGTCTTGCCATGGATACTGCTGTGAATCCATTTTTATTATATGTTAAAGGAACATATCCTTGAACCATAAAACTCTTACGACTTGAATCATTATTGTAATCCGTATTTGTATGCGTGAAACTCATACCCAAACCCAGACGATAATTATTGTTTATTTTCTTATCATACAGCGCATACATGCTTTGTGACGTAATTTCATATCCGCTCAATGTTCCTCTATCATCTCGCCCAATATATAAAGCATCTGCCCCAACCATTTTTCTTACATCCCCTCCTTCTTTGAAAAGTTCGGACATAATGGTTGAGTCTAAACTTCTTTGAACTTTCAAATTCTCTTGAGCCATATTAGGTATGATTGAAGTTCCAAATATATCTGCTTCTCTTTGTTCATATTCTCTAGCTGATGATGTTGTTTTTAATGCATTAAACAAATCATTGTTTTTTTGATTATTGTAATTTGTTTCTAAATATGTCGCCTTATCTGAATCTGTTACTGAATCAAAATCTTTTATCTCCATTACAACATCATATTTACCTTCTTCGTTTTTGGTTATCCCCGCATTATATAAATATGAGTTCGAGCTCAAATTAATATCACTGATATCTTCTGCTGACAATGCATTTTCAACCATGGAAGTTGTATCAAAAGTATTAGTTACAACATTTGATGAAACTTTTAAATCTCCACTTATACTTTCTTCTGCTTCAAATTTTCCGCCTTTATTTAAAACAACATTCCCTCCAAAATCATTTAAATTCATGTTGTCTATACTGGTTATTGTCCCACTGTTATCAATTGTCGCACCATTTTCTAATTTAATTGCAGCTCCATTATTACAATCTCCACCGCTACAACCTTCTCCGTTTATATTAATTGTACCATTATTGCTTACAACTGCTGTTGCTCCTGTTGCATATATACCTGTGTTGTTGCCATTTCCATTAACATTAATTGTTCCATTATTTATCACAACAGCCTTACCTGCTTCTGTACCGTCTGATTTAGCGTATATGCCGTAATTGTTACCATTACCATTAACATTAATCTCTCCATTTTCGCCATTAACGACATAACCTTTATCTAAATATATACCATATGCATTTGCACCTTTTGTTGTTTCTACAGTGATGTTTGCATCATTAGTTATAGACGCCATCTCTCCTTTCATACCATATGCATCGGCTTTTCCTGAGGATTTTACATATATTGAGGAATTTTTTCCTGAATTATTTAATGTTGCATCTTTTCCATACATCCCTACTGCAATTCCCCCATTTGTACCACCAACTACATCTACATTTATTTTTCCTATGACAGAGGCATCAGCATTTGTACTGTATGCGTTATAAGCTGTTCCATCTTGAATATAAATACCATAGTATTCTGCATCCGAGTTCATTGAGACCGATTTTGCAGTTACATTAATTATTCCTGTAACATTTCCTTCAGAAATATCACTACTATTTTCATAATAAGCATTGTATACTGTTTTTGGTTGAGCATTTTCAGAGCTCTCACCCGTACTATAACTTGTTGCATAAATACCATACATTTTATTGGCTGCTCGAGATCCTGTTGATTCCAAATTTATATTCCCTTCTACAGTACTTCTATCATTTACTAGTGCTGCATTATATATACGGCTTCCTTTGGTATTTATTGAATCGCTATAAATTCCAGCTACGGTTGATACGTCATTTTTGGTGCCGTTAATATTGACAGATATATTTCCGATAGATTTTGTTGCTGTATTTTTATTTATTCCGGTGCTATATGCGTTAGCAATTGTTCCGCCATTACTTTGTATTCCAATTGCGTTTACTCTTCCCGTTGTACTATTATCTGTGATTCTAATATTTCCAACTGTTAATAATTCTACATCAGAGCCAGAATTGGTATATGAATTATATGCATTGCCTGCTGCGTATATTCCTATAATTTGAGAATTCATAGAACTATAGCCTTCTATTATTACATCAATATTACCCTCAGCTATTCCATTTCCATAAATTGCCGACGAACGAAAGGCATTATAGGTATTATTAAAAAGTAGTTCACTTTCACCTTCCTCATTTTGTCCAGCGTAAGTTTGTCTGGCTGAATATATACCATAAGCGCTTCCCCCCGCTGTATTCATTACTTTGATATTACCTGTACTGTTATACCCTTTTGCATTATATACACTTGTTTTGGTATTTGGAGAACCTTCAGCATATATTCCATACGCTTGCCCTGCTTCACTATTTGCTGTTACGGTTATATTGCCTACAGAACTAAAGTTTTGTATAATATTATAATTTTTTTCAAATTGCGTTTCACTATTACTAATTGTATTATTACTATATATACCATATACGTTGCTATTACCGCTTACTGTAATATTTCCTTCCGCAACAGAATCGGATACGGCTGAATTTAAATATGCATAAGAATTATATGTCTTTCCTTTACTATTAGTTCCTTTTATTCCAATAGCATCTCCGGAACCTTCATGGGTTATATTAATATTTCCAACTGTGTGTACATTTGCATTAATACCATCACTTGTATATGCATAGCTATTATAAAGATTATTTCCGCCTTGCATGCCGACAATTGTACCTTTACTAGTTTCCTTTTTAATTATTTCTATATTTCCTTCAGCGTTATTATGACTACCCTCTAAGTCTGATCCTGTTCCATATGCAAAGCTATTATATATATCGTTTTCTGAACTGTTATACATACCATATATGGTTGATAAGGTATCTTCATCTTTGATTGTTATTGTTCCGTATGCAACATTATTGCATCCACCACCACAATTGTTGCCATTATTTATAACAGCAGAATTATATATGTCTGATTGCGAATATATTCCATATACAAAGTTACCCCCTGTATATTGGTTTGTAATGTTTATCGTGCCACTTACTGTACCAGCAGATGATAATGCATTGTATACACTACTAAAATAGGTTACATTCCCCTCTTCATCTATACTTTGTATTGGTCTCATTCCATATACGTCGCGTAGAACCTCACTGTTTTCAACCGTTATAGTACTATTATTAATGTTAGAGTTATATGCACCGACTAAATCACCTTCTACTTTCTCACAAAATCCTCCAGGTCCCATGCGCCATCCTTTATCAGTATCACAGCGACAAATACCCGTTTCAGGATCTTTGATATATCCTTCTGTTCCTGATGCACATTCTGTTGTTACGCATGTATTATCTATTTGACTAAACTCATAGCCATCTGCGCAGCTTGAGCATTCTGGATTGACAGAGATTGGTGCTCTATTGTCTGCACACTCATATCCACAATGCTTTCCAGCAGAATCTATAGTTATTTTATATTGTGATGGACATATATCACAATCTGGTCCTGTCCATTCTTCTGCACATAAATACTCTGATAATACGCAGGTATCTGTTGCGGTATCCAATGTGTATCCTGGCAAACATTGCTCACAATTTTCATCAAAATTAGGCTTACATATACACTCGTTTCCATGTTGCATATGATGGGGTTGTTCACATTTAATTTGCTTAATACATGTCATTTTATCATTTTCATAAAATTCAATATACCCATTTTCTATATCGCAAACACATACATTATTTTGTTGTATAAGATGAGGGTCTTTTGTTTCACACTGTAAATCAGGAAAACACAATCCACTAAATTTAAGATAATTTGGCGCACACTCTGAGCAATCTGCTCCCGTATATCCGGTATAACAATACTCGCATTGTTTGGTTTCTATATCATATTTTCCATGAGAATTACAATATAACTCATTATAATTGTTCCATTCTTCAATATCTTCTTCTCCTTCCTGATATTCACCATCATCAGCTGTTTGAGAACACCCTCCATTATACGGATCTCCGGTATAACCTCGCGCTGCGTTACATATACATGTTGTTCCTTTATTTGTTGGTACGGAATTGGGATATGCTGCACACATATTTTCTTGGTAGCACATGTTCATTTCTGGATCTTCCCATGTGTTATAGGGATAAGTACATTTTTTACATTTTTCTTGTACTTGATTTTCGCAATGTTCAATTGTTTTATAACACTGGCTATCATTTCCATATGTACCGTATCCTGCATCACATTCTTGGCATATATCCATATATTGGGTTCTGCAATTTGGTATATTTAAATAACACCGGCTTCCATCTCCTCCATGTATTCCATATCCTGCCTCACATTTGGTGCATTTATCCCCTTTTTGAGATGTACAATGCTCTATTTGGCGATAACATACATTGCTTTGAAGATTGTATCCGTCTTTGCATTTTTCACATTTATCTTTAGTCTGATTGCTACAGTTTGCAACAGTTGCATAACACTTTGATGAATCTCCATAATTTCCATACCCATTATCACATTTACAAATTCCATCACTTTCATGACTATTGGGCGGGCAATTTACTCCTGGATTATCTGGATCTTCTGGATCCCCACCCTCTCCCTCGCTTCCACTATCGCTACTTGTATCACCTCTAAATATATATGCGGCAGCGACAGCTCCTGCTGCTAACGCTGCTGTTCCGATTAAATAGGGCGAATCTGAGATATAACTCTTTACAGCTGTTTGCTTCGGCGATATTCCAAAAAAGCGTCTGTAAGCACTGTCCGGGATTTTCTCTAAACACTGAGGATGTTCATTAGCTCCATATGAAGATAGTACTTTATACGCCTTATGATTTTGGCGAATAACCGAAAGACAGATTGCATTATACCCTCTTTCATCTATACTTTCCAGTGAGTATCCTTTTTGTATTAGATTTTCAATTTTTTGTGTATTGTTTCTTCCAGCAAGCTCATAAAATGCGCGCGCCACACTTATTTTTCCACCTGCTGCTCCGGCAAGCAAGGGGATACCAAAAATCAAAACCATTAAAATGGTATATATTTTTTTATTTATTTTCATATATTTACTCACAAAGTAAGCTAATATCCATGGTTACACATACTTTCTTTGTGTCTATTTTACCTGAAAATGTTTAAAAATTCGGTTAAGATTCATTGCCTTTTTTAAATTTGGCTTGATTTTGTGCGTTTTTATAGATAAAGTATGCTGAGTTTGTATTTTTAAGGATTTTTTTAGAAATGACTGAGAAGAGAAAATATTACCCCGAATTGAATGCTAAAATCAATTTTCCCGAAATGGAAAAAAATATTTTGAACTTCTGGGAAGAGGATAAAACTTTTGAAAAGTCTGTACACAATCGTGACGGTGCAGCTGAGTTTGTTTTTTATGATGGACCTCCTTTTGCAAATGGAACTCCTCACTATGGACATATGATGGTTTCTTATGTTAAAGATGCTGTTGCTCGTTTTCAGACGATGGGCGGGAAAAAAGTTGAGCGTCGCTTGGGTTGGGACTGCCATGGTCTGCCTGCCGAGATGTCTGCAGAAAAACAACTTGGTGTTTCTGGTCGTAAACAAATTGAAGCCTACGGTGTTGAGAAGTTTAATGACTTTTGCCGCAAAGATGTTTTGAAATATTCAAATATTTGGGTTGATATGTTCAAACGTATCGGTCGTTGGGTTGATTTCAACCATGATTATAAAACGATGAACTTGCCTTTTATGGAAAGTGTTATTCATAACTTTAAAGAATTGTATGACAAAGGTTTGGTTTATGAAGATTATCGCGTGCTTCCTTATTCTTGGGCTGCGGAAACTCCTCTTTCAAACTTTGAAGTAAACCTTGGTTATCGTGATAAAACTGATAATGCTATTACTGTAATGTTTACTTTGGAAAACGGTCAGAAAATCTTGGTCTGGACAACAACGCCTTGGACGCTTCCTTCTAACTTGATGTTAGCTGTTGGAAAGGATATTGATTACGTTGTTATGAACGAAAACGGACAAGATTATATTTTGGCTGAAGCAAGATTAAGCAGTTATAAAAAACAACTTGAAAATGCAACAGTGATTAAGAAAATTAAAGGTTCTGATTTGGTTGGTATGAATTATACTCCTATGTTCCCTTATTTCTCTCATTTCAAAGATAAAGGTGCTTTTAAGGTTTTGAGCGGTGAGTTTGTTTCTACTGAAGATGGTACGGGTGTTGTTCATATCGCCCCAGGCTTTGGACAAGATGACTTCGATGTTTGCCGAGCTTATGATGAAAACTTCCCTGTTGCATGCCCTGTTGATGAAGCTGGTAAATTTACGGCAGAAGTTCCTGATTATGAAGGAAAGCAAGTTTTTGAAACTAATGAATCAATTATGCAGTGGCTGAAATCGAACGGTCTTTTGGTAAAAAAAGAGCAATATACTCATACTTATCCATATTGCTGGAGAACAGATACTCCTTTAATTTATAAAGCTATGTCTTCTTGGTTTGTTAAAGTTACGGATTTCCGTGATGATATGGTTAAAAATAACCAACAAATTAATTGGCTCCCTTCTCATATTAAAGATGGGCGTTTCGGAAAATGGTTAGAAGGTGCTCGTGATTGGTCTATTTCTCGTAACCGTTTTTGGGGTACACCTATTCCAGTTTGGAAATCTGATAATCCCAAATTCCCGAGAGTTGATGTTTTGGGTTCTATTGCTGAAATTAAAGAAAAAACAGGTTTTGATGTAGACAATCTTCACAAACCTTATATTGATGATGTTGTTTATCCTAACCCAGATGATCCATCCGGAAAAACAATGATGCGTCGTGTTTCTGACGTATTTGACTGCTGGTTTGAGAGTGGTTCTATGCCTTACGCTCAGGTGCATTATCCGTTTGAAAATAAAGAATGGTTTGAAAATCACTTCCCGGCTGACTTTATTGTGGAAGCTATTGACCAAACTCGTGGTTGGTTCTACACGTTGACAGTTCTTTCCACCGCTCTTCACAATAAACCAGCTTTCAAAAACTGTATTTGCACAGGGTTATTGATGGCTGAGGGTGGACAAAAACTTTCTAAACGATTGAAGAACTATCCTGACCCGAATGATATTCTTGAAACAATTGGTTCTGATGCTTTGCGTTGGTTCTTAATTTCTTCTCCAGTTCTTAAAGGCGGTAACGTTGCCGTTGATAAAGAAGGTAAAGAAATTGCCAAAGCTGCTCGTAAAGCTCTTATTCCGTTCTGGAACGCTTATTACTTCTTTACTTTATATGCTAATGCTGAAGGAATTGAAGCTAAAGAAATTTCTCAATCTGGTGATGTGTTAGACAGTTATATCTTGGCTAAATTAAAGGCGCTGTCTGATATTGTTCGCAAAGATATGAACGAATATGAAATCGCCAGAGCTTGTGCACAAATTGAAGATTTCTTGGAGATTTTGAATAACTGGTATATTCGTCGTTCTCGTGCTCGTTTCTGGAGTGGTGATGATTTGAGCGCTTTCAATACGCTTTATACCGTTTTGGTTAATGTGGCCAAGATTGCTGCTCCGTTAATGCCATTTATGAGTGAGTTCGTGTATAAAGGATTAACCGGAAAAGAATCTGTTCACTTGGAAGATTTACCCAACTTATCTGCTATCACCGATAACGCTCAATTAATTGAACAAATGGATATGGTCAGAGCAATTTCTTCTGTTGCAAAAGCTATTCGTGAAGAACATAAATTGCGTAACCGTTTGCCATTACGTTCAATGACTATTGCCGGTGATAATACTGTAACGCTTAAAGATTTTGCTGATGCTTTAAAAGATGAAGTTAATGTCAAGGAAATCTGCTTAAAATCTGATATTGCTGATGTTGCAGGCCGTTTCCTCTATCTTAAAACTCCGCTTATCGGTAAGAGATTAGGCGCACATATGAAAGACATTATGGCTAAATCAAAAACGAATGATTGGTCACAAAATGAAGATGGCACTCTTTCTATTGCGGGGCAGACTTTGTTTGCCGAAGAATATGAGTTGCGCTTGGTTATTAAAGATGGTATGAGCGGACAGGCTTTGCCTGATAATACAGCTGTGGTTATCTTGGATACCGAAGTTGATGAAAATCTTGAAAAAGAAGGTATCGCCCGTGACTTTGTTCGTATGATTCAAGCTCTGCGCAAAACGAAGGACTTTGATATTTCCGATCGTATCAAATTGGCTTACTCTTCTAATGATTCCACAGTTAAAGCGGCTATTACCGAATATGCCGACTACATTAAAGAGCAAGTCTTAGCGCTTGAGATTGCGGAAAATGCAAACCTATCAGCTCCAACTGTTGATGAACTTGGTGGTTCTGAAGTTAAGTTTGATGTTATCAAAGCAGCTTAAACTTGGTTATATCAGATCTTGCATAAAATGGAGGGAGCAATTGGCTCCCTTTATTTTTGTGTTAATTGATTAAAAAATAGATCGCAATCTGTTCTCACATATGGGGTTATTCCTTTCATTATTGCTTCTGTACTATGTGTACAGCTAGCAATAGAACAGTTACTTCAATATTAATACTTTTAAATACTTCATCTAATTTTCCTTTCAACAGCAAAAAAGCTACTTGATGAGAGCGATCGGAAGTTGAAACCATTTGAGTGAAATGTACAGTTTATTTGGTATATAATACCTTATTGACTGCCTTCCGGGCTTCATACACAAAAGCAGTTTTTCTCCCCTTTTACAGTGCAACACTCAAGATGGTTCAAACCTCGCACAAATTATCATCTTATGCAGTGTTATGGTATTTTAGAATTTTATAGTTGTGAAATAAAAATATATTTGTTTTATAAACAGATATTTATCACCTATCGGCGACTCTACTTTTTTGTTGAATAGCTTGCATTACGGTTTCTTGCAAGGTGTCTGCTTCGGCATCTTCTTTCTCTTTTATGGCAAGAAAATTTTCTATTTCTTTAGTGGCCGACCATTTTTCTGGAATATCATAAGCAATGCTGTCTTGATTTTCTCTAATATTCATTTCTTCGAGAATTTCCGGTGGTAAATCTTTAAAACCTCTTACAACTTGAGCTATTCCTAAATATGGTGTTTTATGATGCTCAAAAGTCACACTTTTTCCGTTATGTGTGGTTTTATATGGTATACCTAACGTGTCTTCAATATATGGATATAGTTTCAAGCTGTTTCGTTCCGAATATTGGTTAACAAGGTTTCGATATGTATATTCCATCATCCACCCCATTATATTCGCGTGTTTCTCCACAGGTTGTTTACGATACCCTTCAAACGCTTCACATTGATATTTTTTCTGTTCATTCTGCTCTAAAGAAGAAATATCTTTTTGACTTTCTGAATTGAGATAATATTCCGAATTCATTCTTAAAAGTTTTGAAAAATCATAAGGTATATCTTTTGCTGTTACACCTTGCTCCAATAGTTTTCGCATCCATTGTGCCGTTGTTTGAAAATAATAATGTGTTCCCTCATGTCCCATCGTTTTTAAGCTACTGTCATAAACACTGCCCTCTATCTCAATTCCTTGCGCACTGCTGGAACTTACATTTTGTTTATTTGTAATTGTTATTTGAGCTAATAACTGTTCAAATTCTTCCTGTTTATCTATATCATAAGCTTCTTTTAGCATCAAAACATTTATTGTTTCCATCGCTTCTTCACGAGCTCTCAAGTCAAATGCAACGGCTGAACAATCTATATCTCCTATTTGAGCTAAGTGTTGCCCGATTTCTTTGCCTTTTTTAATTATTGCAGAATAGTGTTTTGGTGGCATTCGATAATTTTTATAAAGTTTAATAAATTCTTCTTCACATTCATTTACAAATTCATTGCGCAGAAAATTTTTACTATCTATTTTGGCATTTATTTTCTGAAATTCTTCTATACTGATTTGGTTTTTCTTTAATTTTTCATTATACTTTTCCCATGTTAACCCTTGATGCAACATACTATTTTGGATGCAATCTTCTATTTGCTCATACATTTGTAACCAATCTTGTGTTGTCCATGATTGGATTGATTTTTCATCTATGTTTTTCATCCATTTCTTAAAATTATCTGTATGTAAAATCTTAGGACAAGGATTTTCTTGGTAATTACTCATTTTATCTTCTTATCTTTTTATATTCTGTACTTTTTCTTTTTTATGATTATTCCCATGTTAGCTGCTTTTTGTGATTTTTTTATATTTTCCAACTTAGCTTTGTTTTCTTTATCATCTTTTTCTGTACCACCAATAACAATTGTTCTATCCCTTTGAGATGTATCTACTATCTTAATATTTTGGGCCGCTATTTGTTTTTTTATTTGTTGTATTCTTATTTGATTTTTTATTACTTCGGTGGAATTCCTTGCATCTAACGTGATTGGTTCTGCTTTCCTTGTCTGTTTCTTAGTCTGCTCTTCAAGTTGTTTTGTCCATGTGTCATATTTTAATTTGAAATTTTCGTCATTCTCGAGCAAATTTAATACGTTTTGACTAAATGCTTGTTGTTGTTCTGATGACCAATTTTTTATATTTTTGCCCTCTCTTTTAATAAAATCTTGAAATTCCTCAAAATTTTCAAACATACTATTTTCTTGATTACTCATATTTATTTCTCCTTTTCTTATAATTTATGAGTAAGTATATCATATAAACAAATTTTCTGCAATTCTTTTATACATATTTGATTGCATCAAGAGCTCCTTGTAAAATATAGGACGCTGCAGTCGCATCTAATACTTTTGCTCGTTTTTTACGTGACAAATCAACTTCTTTAATTAAAAAATTTTCCACTGCTGATGACGATAATCTTTCATCCCATAATAAAATAGGCAACCCTATTTTTTCTTCTAATACTTCTGCAAATTTACGAACTTCTGTGGCAATTTCTCCCTCTGTTCCATTCATTTGCAACGGCAACCCCATCACAATACCGCCAATTTCTTTTTCTTTAATAATTTGGTTTAGTTCTGCTAAATCTTTATCTATATTTTTGCGGTAAATAATTTTATATGATGTTGCAATTGTACAAGACAAATCTGATACAGCTATGCCCATTCTCTTGCTGCCGTAATCTATTCCCAATATTGCTTTACGAGCCGGTAGTTTGTTCTTAAATTCTTTGGTATCCATTGTTTCTCCTTTTTTATTTTTATAACATAAAAATTTTTTTCTGTAAACTATTGAATGTTAGGATAAAATAAAGATATTATATCTTATCGTTTATTACATTTATTTTATGAAAGCGAACTTGTATGTGGAAAAAAGCGTTATCCTTTCTTTGTTTCTCTTGTTTTGTTTGTCATGCAGCTTTTGCCGGAATTAAAAGTATTGAAGAACAACGTAAAGAGTGGAATGAATGGCTTAATCAGCTTAAACAAGAAATGATAGATAAAGGTATCTCTAAAAAAACAATTGAAGAAGCCTATAAAAATGATTATTTTCATGAAGTTAAGCAAGTTGAAATTCAAGACAAGAAACAAGCTGAATTTATTTTGACTTCCGATAAATATATTAATAAATTGGTTACCGCCAATAAAGTTAAAAGAGCTCGTGAACTATATAAAGAACTCAAACCTAAATATCAAAAAGTCAGTGAGCAATATGGTGTCCCTCTCAATTATCTTATCGCATTTTGGGCCGTAGAGACGCATTTTGGTTATAATAAAGGGAAATATCATCTTATTGATGGACTTACTAATTTAAGCTATAAGAATCGCCGTGCAAATTTTTTCAGACGTGAACTTTATCATGTTTTGCTTATTATGGATGAATATGAGCTAAGTGATGATAAAATGATGGGTTCGTGGGCCGGTGCCATGGGGCATTTTCAGTTTATGCCTTCCACATATAATGCCTATGCTGTAGATTATGACGGTGATGGAGTGGCTGACATTTGGGATAGTTTTGATGACGCAATCGCTTCTGCGGCTAACTATCTCTCTAAGCTCGGATGGAAAGCTAATGAACCTTGGGGGCAAGAAATTAAACTTCCTTGGAATTTTGATTACAGCCTTATTGGAGCAAAAAAATTTAAAACCGTTAAAGAATGGAAAAAAATTGGGGTATTTAGTGCAAATGGAAAAGGCATTAAACTTCCAGATAATGCTCCGGCAAACGTTATTCTACCTGATGGTCGGCGTGGTCGCGCTTATTTGGTTCTTAGCAACTTTCGCAGAATTATGATATGGAATCGCTCTACTAACTATGCTTTAGCTATTGTTATGCTTGCTGATTATATTGGAACTAATACCCCCTATCACGTACTTAATGAAAATCCTTATTATAAATTAACTAATGAAGATATTTTGACAGTTCAACACTTTGCTAACCGCGTTTTAAAATCAAATCTTAAAGAAGATGGAAGATTTGGTGCGAAAACAGCTAAAGAAGTCAAAAAGCTCCAAAAAAAATGGAAACTACCTCAAGATGGTATGCCTGACTATACTCTTTTAAATAAAATCAAAAACTATAAATCTTATACTGATTTTATGATTCCGCCGCAACCTAAGAAACCTCATTTAGCAAAAAAAGATCAGATAAAAAAATAAAGCCGTAAACAGCTTTTATATATTGAGTTTACGGCTCTTCTTCTTTAAAAAAATTGTTTATGCTATTTTTTGCAAAATTATTGGAGATTGAATTGGTGCTTCTGCGGATATTTTTATTGCTTTTCGCACAACTTCAGATATTGGCAAGATTGAATCTTTCTCTTCCGCATGAATATAGCATAATGGTGTTTTAGAATTTACTTTATCGCCTATTTGGCAGAAATCTGTAAAACCTGTTGTATAGTTAATTTGTTGTTCCGGACGAGTTCTGCCTCCACCCAACATAATTACCCCTAAACCAATCTCTCTGGTGTCTATACTTTCTACATAACCAGATGTTTCTGGATAAATTGCTTCAACATATGGGGCATGTGGCTTCTTTTGTTCATAGTTATCTAAAATATCCATATCTGCACCCAACATCTCTGCCATTTTACAGAAATGCTCATATGCCGAACCGGTTGAAATACTTTGTCTTAATTTTACTTCTGCTTCTAATTCGTCTTTAGCTATTCCGCTATTGATTAGCAACTCTTTGCACAGAGCCATCGTCACCGTATCTAACCGTTCATCAGCTTTTTTACCTTGCAGATATTCTATTGCTTCTGTTAATTCCAGAGCGTTTCCTACTGTTTTTCCCAATACGCTATTCATATCTGTTAGCAGGGCCGATGTTTTTGTACCGGCGCCGTTAGCCACTTCCACAATGGAATATGCTAATTCGGATGCTCTTTGCATATTTTCCATAAATGCACCATTGCCGCATTTTATGTCCATTACTAAATATTGCAAACCTGCTGCTAATTTCTTTGCTAATATTGATGCCGTTATCAGAGGAATTGATTCAACTGTTGCACAAACATCTCTTATCGCATAGAGTTTCTTATCTGCCGGAGCTAAATCTGATGTCTGTCCAATTATTGCACAACCAGCTTCTTTTACCGCTTTCTTAAAAGTGTCAATATCAACATTGGTCTTATATCCTTTTAAGGAATCTAATTTATCTAATGTTCCACCGGTATGCCCTAGACCTCTTCCAGCAATCATCGGAACATACGCACCGCATGCCGCCAACATCGGAGCCAACATAAGACTTACTTTATCCCCTACCCCTCCAGTTGAATGCTTATCAACAATCGGCTTATCGGTTAGTTCTTTCCATTCTAGTTTTTCACCGGAATCTCTCATTGCCAGAGTTAGTGCTAATGTTTCTTCTCGGCTCAGTCCATTTAAAAATATCGCCATACTCCATGAAGCGGCTTGAATATCTGCAATCTCACCAGAGGTCATTTTTTTTATAAAAAAATTTATTTCTTCAGCACTTAATTGCTCGCGATTTCTTGTCTTTCTGATAATTTCTTGAGGTAACATATTTAATCCTCCTCTTTGATAAATTCTGTTACTAAAGCACTCATTCGTGAAGATGCCTTGTCTGCTTCCTCTAACGTTTCTTGATGTGTCGGTGTATTGTTCACCAATCCCGCCGCATAATTGGTTATAACCGAAATGCCTAGTACTTCCATTCCGCAATGTACTGCGGCAATAACTTCTGGCACGGTGGACATTCCGACTGCATCTCCGCCTAGACTTCCAAAAGCTTTGACTTCTGATGCCGTTTCAAAATTAGGACCAAGAACCATAAAATATATTCCTTCTTTGACCGAAATATTTAATTTTTCAGCAACTTTTTTACATTTTTCTCTGAGATGTTTCGAATAGGCATTGTTCATCGCAGGAAAGCGGGGACCATATTCTTCATTGTTTGGACCTACTAATGGATTTTTCCCACTAAAATTAATATGATCTTTTATTATCATTAAATTTCCAGGTTTCATATCTGTGCTTAAGCTTCCGGCAGCATTAGTCACAATTAGGCGTTTTACTCCTAAATCTTTCAATACTCGAATTACTAAAGCAATGGTTTGAGGTTCATGACCTTCATACAAGTGAAATCGGCCATTTAAACATATCACTTCCTCAGAACCTATGTAACCATGTATTAGTTCCCCTTTATGTCCACTTACACTGGTTTGCGGAAATCCATTTATTTCTTTATAACTCAAGCTTTGTCCCTTTTGTAACTCTTGAGCAAATCCACTTAATCCTGACCCTAGTATTACCGCTGTTTTAACCTGTTTAATCGGTAATTTCTTTTTTATTTCTTCTGCTATGTTTTTTGGATTAATCATCGCCTAATCCCTCCTCATTAAAAGCATATGGCAATAAATCTGCTAAAGTATGAATTTTTTGAATTCCATGTGCATCTGCCATATATATTACTGTTGATGGCATTGAAAATTCAGCAATTCTTTGCAAGCACGCACCACATGGATACACCAAATTCTTTCCAAACGAAACAACTAATAATGCTGATATTTTTCTATCTCCTCCAGCGATCATGGCTGCAATTGCTCCTGCCTCGGCGCATGTTCCACAAGGGTAAGAAATATTTTCAACGTTGCAACCCACATAATATTCTCCTTTTTCTGATAGTATTGCCGCACCTACTTTATACTTTGAATAAGGAGCATATGCTTTTTCCCTTATTTCCAGTGCTTTCTCATAAAGTTTCTGCTTTATATCCATAAAAAACGCTCCTTTTTAATATTTTTATGAAAAAATATGTGAAAATTATCGTTTCGTTAATTTTTTATAATATACAATAACAAAAAAATTTAGCAAAGCTTATTTTTATTTTAGGAGAAAATCGTGCTAAAAAAGATTATTGTCGGTATTTTGTGCTTTATTATATTAGCTTCCACTGGATGCGGTATTTATATTTATACTTTGGATTGGAATAAGCACAAAGCCCTTGTTGCTCAACGTTTTTCACAGATTACAGGTCTTAAGGCTGTAATTGAGGGTAATTTGGATGTTAAATTATTCCCTTCTCCTAAATTCTCGGCAAGTAAAGTTAAATTTTATCCTAATTCTGGTGGCAAAACTCCTTTAATTGTTGTTAATGATCTGACCGCAAATGTAGAATTGATGCCAATTTTGGATAATAATTTTATTGTTAAGTCTATGACATTATCTAATGCAACTGCTTATCTAGAAATTAATGAAAAAGGTGTTAGCAATTGGGATGGTGTTGGAAAAAATACTATCAATAAATCTGGTAATATTGAAGTTTCTTTTAATGATGTGCGAGTTACCAATTCAATATTAAGTTATAAAAATCTTCAAGATAAGTCTCAATTTGATATTAATAGCGTTTCTGCTAATATTTCTGCATCTGCTTTATCTGGTCCTTATAAAGCTAACGGTAAATTTATCCATAACAATAGCGAAATTCTCTTTAAAGGTAATATTGCGAAAAATGATGAATTAAAAATGAAAATTGAATTAGCTAATGCATCTACAGGTTCTATCATTACTTTAGATGGTTCCTTAGGTGCTAATGCTAAGGGGACTGTTACTTTAGATACTAAGAGTTTATATGATATCTCTAATATCATTTTAGGTGATGATATTATTTCTAATAAATACAGTTTACCTTTATATTTGTCTTTTCAATACAAAAATGATGCTTCCATACTGAAATTAGATAATTTCACGACGAAATTTGATAAATATACAGCCGGAAGCGGAACAGTAATTATTAATCGAGCAGTAGATATTCCTCAAATTAATGCATCGTTTGATTTAACTAAATTTGATTTAACTCTTTTTGAAAAAATAGCTCAAGATATTGTTGACTATACTAAATCTGGAAAAAAATTTGCAGAATCTTTTTTTGCCGGATATGATTTATCACTTTCTGCAAAAGCTACTTCTGCTTGGTATAACAACGCTGAAGCTCGTAACTTAACTATGTCCTTAGCTATTAAACAAAATATGATTGATATTGCTCGTTTTGGTATCATTATGCCTGGGGATACTATTATTAAAACCGTTGGTAAAATTAATTTAAACAATGGTATTGATTATATATTTAATCAAACTTTTAATACTAAAGATTTAAAAACTTTCGCCTCTATTTTCAATTTTGATTTGGCTAAACTTGCTCCTAATGATAGTCAAAAATCAATCTTTAAGCGTGCTCAAGCTGACGTTAAAATTGTCGGTAATATGAACAGCCTAAAAATATCTATCCCTAGAGCCTCTATAGATGCTACTGACCTTAGTGGAAATTTAGGAATTGTTCAGAAGGATAAGACCTTTGTTTTAGCAGATATTAATGTTTCTAAAGTTATTTTAGATAGATATTTATTAGGTGTTCCTAGTAACTTAAAAACAGCTTCATTAAGAGATAAATTTGTTTATCAAATGAATTTACTACCTTGGAATAAAGATTTTAATATTGATGCTGAAATAAATGCAGATAGTGTTGTTTATAATGATATTCCAATGGAGAAGCTCATTTTACACTTTACTTCTGAAAATGATAATTTTGATGTTACACAATTTTCAGCTAAAAATTTTGCAGGAGCGAGCATTAACTTGAAAATGAACGCCAATAATGTCTTTACTAACCCATATTTTAATGAGTTAAGTTTTGATGTTAAAACCAATAACTTCCCTCTATTCTCATCCTCGTTAGGCATTGATACGGGTAATAAAAATCTATTTAAAAGGAAGCTTTTTGCTATTCAAGGAGCTTTAAGCGGAGAATTTGATAATTTTAGTCTAAGTTCCATCCAAAAATTTGGCGATACAGAATTTGCATATACAGGAAGTGTTGGTCGTAAAGCAGGAAAACCTTTAAATATTGATGGTGATTTTGAATTGAAAACGAATAATTTTAATTCTTTCGTAAAAGCTTTGAATTTTAATTATTCAGCTGATATTCCTGTTACAACATTTACTATGTCATCTAAAATTAGGGGAACATATGATAAATTTGACTTAAAAGATATTAATGCTTATCTTGGAGCTAATGCTATCAAAGGATCTATACAATTTGATAATACATTGCTAACTCCTTCATTGGTTGCTTCTTTGGATTTTGATAAATTTGATGCCGATAGATGGTTTAATCTTAATAAAAATTCGATCAAAGTACCTCTTCTTAAAAGTACCGATACTTTTATATCTAAAAACCTTTCCGATCAGAAAATTGATTATTCTTCTTTAAGTAAAATTAATTTTAATATTAAAGCATCTGCTAATCAATTAAATTTCTATGGACAAACCTATACTGAGGCTAAAACAGATATTTCTTTAAAAGATAAGTTACTTAAAGTTGCTTCTTTTGATGCTTCTATTGATAAAAGTATTATTAATTTACGTTTTGATTTAAATGCTGGTGACTTACCTAAAATTGATGGTTACTTCAAAATTAAAGATGTTAAAACTCCTGAATTCGGGGGGGCTTTGTATGTTATTGAAAATGGATGGCTTACTGCTGAGGGAACTTTTAATGCACCCATAGTTTCCGAAGCTGATTTCTTTGAGAATCTTAACTCTAAGGGTAAATTTACTTTTACAAATACAGCTGTTCGAGGTTGGGACCTAGATATTATAAAATTTGAACTTGAACAAAGAAAAAATATTGCAGGTTTTGAAGATACTGTTCAAAACAGCTTGAAATCTGGAAAAAGTAGTTTTTCTAAAATTAGGGGAAGCTATAATATTAATAAAGGATATATTGTAGCTGATAGCGTTATCTGGGAATCTCCTGTCGTTAATATGAATATGAAATTTGATTTGAACTTAAGTGATTGGATGTTTAATGCTATTTTTAGTGCTGTTTACCATAACGCTTCTTTTTCCGATATTCTTAAATTTACGTATGATGGGAATCTAGCTAATCCTACACTCAAATTAGATTTGAGCGAAAGTATTAAGAGAATTAGCGAAATTGAAGATAAAATTCGTAATGCCCGTCAATATAAAGAAAAGGAAAAAATGGAAAAAATTGGGGGAAAGATTCAGTCTTTACAAAGAGCTATCGATGGTGTGCTTCAGGATATTAATCGTTTGACTCTTGATGTTGTTCGTTTTAAGCCTGTCACACAAAATGAAAATGTTGTTTCTGTTTATCAAGACAATCTTAAAACTATTTCTCAAGTTGAAATTAATATCAAGAAAATGAAAGATTTGCTTAATAATTTTCCTGATGAAAAATCTTTGATGAATATTGAAGCTGAATTTGGTGCTGAAAAGGCTAAATTAAAATATATACCAAAAGTTTTAGAGGAAAATTTCATTGTTGACAGCAAGTATATTTTTGATGATACTTTTAATAAAATTGCATGGATATACAATTTATCACAAAATAATTATGCTTACCATCGTAGTTTAACAGATGTCTATATGGCTCAAGTTGAACTTCTTAAATCAAGTACAACTCCAGTGAGCGAGGAAGATACAAAGAAGCTGGTCGATGGTATTGATAAGACTAAAGAAGTTATGGATAATATTAGTGCTTTGCATGGTAAAATCCGCGACAACTATTTAAATATTATTGATTCTGTTAAAGTTTCACAAATGAAAGAAAATAATGAAATTGCAAAACAGGCTTTGGAAACTTTACTCACTTATTCTAAACAACTCTATAACGATATTGTTATTAATATTGATGATTTTAGATCTGTTTTAGGTATCAATTCCCGTGATTATGATCAATATCTAATTTACCCTCCTGAAAGTATTACTGATATTGATATTAATCAACCTACAATAAAAAATGGAACAAGTAACCAATCATCTACCCTTAAAACTTCATCAGATTCAGACTTGGAGATAACTCCTTCCTCAGAGGAAAAAAATTCGACTATAAATTCCACCTCTTCTGATGATCATAGTGTAGGAAAAGATGCTTTTAATTTGACTTTTCAATCATCTGTATCTAGTGGTCTATCTGATATCTTAACAAGGCTTAAAAATGAAAAAGATAGTCTTAATGAGTTAAAAATTGCTACTAATTTAGACTTTGGCGGACTTTCGGATATTATTAAGGAAAGCTCACTTCAAACTGTATCTACTGGAATTGCTGACACTATTTTAAAAATGGAAAATATTAAAAACGAAATTCGAATCTCTCAGACTACTCAACCTGTTGATTTGATTCAACATGACAAGATTTCAGCACCTAGTAGCATTTCCGCTAATGTTATTGCTTCTGAGAATAAAAAAAGTGAAGATAAAACGGATAGGAAACAACTTACAGATAATGAATATAATAGATTGCTAGTTGCAGCAACTGATGATAATCTTTTAGAAAAAACCAAAGCAGCCATAGCTAAAATTCTATCAAAAATTACAAAACAAGAAAATGTTTTAGCTGAAAGTATTGCAGAAAATAATTCTTCTCAAACCATTACAGCTTCTAATCAAGAACTTATTGGTAGCAATGATAAAACATCTTTTTTAAATCAGAAAGAAGATGCCTTTTTATCTGAAAATACTGATAATATTGTAACTGCACAATCCGATACTGTTAAATCATCAGTTGATAATGAAGAAAAATCTTCCTTAAAAGTTAATCCTGTTATTGCGCTTAATATTGGAAAAGAAACTACTCCTGAAGTTTCTGAAAACAAAATTGAAAAAATTACACGCAGAACTAAATTTAAAAAGATTGCTGCTACTGATAATACACCTGTTGCTAAACCATTATCACAAGAGCAAATAGACAAATTTTCACATTATCTTGATGATGCTCTTAAAGACAATGAAGAAAATCCTACTAGCACGCAAATATTACTTGCGGCTCTTCCAAACCCTAATCTTTCTTTAGATATAAAACAGATTAACACCTTAAATGAAGATGTTTTTATTGTTTCTGAAACTTCCGACAATGAAATTGTTGCTGAAAATAGCGTCTATGTTTTAAAACACAAAACTTCTGACTTTCCTCAATTTAGTGGTATTGTTGGTAAAGAAATGTTAAAAAATCTTAATGTTCCGTCGACAACACCGGACAGACATAAATACTTATTTGCGGCAAATTCTACATATCATTTAAATTTTTCTGGAAATGTTTCTAAAAAAACGGCTCTTACAGATTAAATTTCATTTGTTGTTAATTTATATTTCTAATTGATTATCTTCCTATTTTAGTTTATTTTATATTTAGTATAATTTGGAGTTTGAGATGTTTGCACGTCCTGAGGTTGTGGTTTTACCTGTTGCAGGGTTATCTACCAGAAATTTACCGGCTACAAAAGCTATGCATAAAGGTTTTTTATGCTTAAATAATCTACCTATTATTCAATATGCTGTCGACGCTTGCGCTGAAGCTGGTGCAAAGGAAGTTATTTTTGTATATAGTGATAATACAAGTAAAAGTATGTATGAACATTATTTTACTCCTAATAAAAAACTTGAAGAAAGATTATTGAGAAGTGATAAATTAGAGTTATGGGAGGCTCTTAAGCGAACAATTCCTGAAGGCATGAAATTTTCATTTGCTTGCCAAGATGAACCAAAAGGAAATGGACACGCTATTCTCTGTGCAAAAGATATTATCGGAAAGCGTGATTTTATGGTTATGTGGGTTGATGATGTTTATGTTTGCCCTGGGCAAGGCATTCTCTCTCAATTGTTAGATGTCTATGAAAAGTTTGGTGGTATTGTTGAAAATGTTATAAAGTTTCCTAAAGATCAGCTTTCTCGTTATGGTGTGTTAACTGGTGTTCAATGCGATAATAACGTTATTTTAGCTAAAGGTGTGGTTGAAAAACCTAAAGTTGAGGAGATTGATTCAGATTATGCCAGTATGGGACCTTATGTATTGCCGAATCTAATTCTTGATTTATTACCACAAGTTACCAGAGGTTCAAATGGAGAAATTAACTTGACCGATGCTATTAATTTAGCTGCCCAACAAGGTTGCCCTCTTAGAGGCGTTATAACTAATGCTGAGCGTTACGATTGTGGCACGAATGAAGAACTGGCTAAATCCAATATTCGCCTTTCGATACGCGAAAATAAAGTACTTTATGACGAAGCTGTTAAAACTATTAAAGAACTTAATCAGCAGCTTTAATTTGTCTGCATTTGCGCTTGTTTTTTATTTAGGCGCAGTGTTGTTATGATAGAAAACAAAAGGTACAGTTCATCAAAATTTTGAGCTATCCTTTTTTTATTAATTACTGAACGGAAGAAATTTGAACATTCAAATGTATTTTTCTTTGTTTCTATTTTTATCATCACGTGTTGTCTGAAAAAACTAAACTCAATTTTTGAAAATATATCTTGCAACTTCTCCATGTATTCTAGCATAACAGGTGTTAAAATATAACGTGCTTCTATTTGATTATCTGAATATACTTCAAATTTTTTTTCAAATTCAGGTGATTCAAGTCCTACTCGCTGTAAATTTTGATATTTTGTAATTATATTTAACCATCCTTTATCTTTGACAACTACAGTCTTTCCTTCAAATTGTTTATTCATATCAGCATAAAAAATCAAACCTCTATCTTTGGAAACATATACTTTTTCTCTTCTTTGATATTTTTCATTATACCTTTTCTCTTGCTTAAAACGATGGTATTCCATAATTTGCACAGTAACATTTTGATATGTTCCGCTAAAACAATCTTCACCACGCATTACGCCTTTATCTCGAAATAACATTGATTCATCCATTAAATCTAATGGTAATTCGGGATTATACAAATAAGAAAATTCTCCAAAAAATTCTGCTAAAATGGGTAGCAGGCTTTCTTTGCTGCGACGATAGTAACTTAGCATTGGCCAGCATAACAATAGTATTATGATGCTTCCCAAAGCTCCATAAGCACCATTTCCTTGTGATGCCCCACTTATTATATCTTGAAGATTTGTTGCAATAAAACCTATCCAAACAATAAGAACAATTATTATCATGATAAATGTATAAAAATAACGTTTTCTCGTTTTTTCGATTTTTTCCAACATTGGCAGAATCTTTTCATCATAATATTGGTTAAAATGATTTTGCGCCTCTATGTATTCCGGCGTTATCATATATTTCCATTGTTTTGACATGACATACTTCCTTTGGCGATTTTTTAATCTTTTCCATATATTATGTGTACAATATCTTAAATATTTACTAAGCGGGGAATAATGATTAATATCTTATGGGCTGGAATGTTTTTATGTGCGCTTATTGTAGCTTTGTATCAACTTATTTATTTGCAAAATTATGATATTTTTTCGCAAATCACCAAAGCTATTTTTCAAAATGCACAAAGTGCCGTTGAAATTTCTATCGGTCTTATCGGTATTTTAAGCTTTTGGTTAGGTGTCTTGAAACTGGTTGAAAATTCTCATATTGCAGAAAAAATTTCTGAAAAACTTACCCCTCTTTTTAAAGTGCTTATGAAAGATGTTCCTGCCAATAGTCCAGCTATTTCTACGGTTGTTCTTAATATGGCTGCAAATTTTTTGGGACTCGATAATGCCGCTACACCTATGGGACTGAAAGCTATGGAACAGTTACAAGTTCATAATCCTTCAAAAGATGAAGCCAGTGATGCGCAAATTCTTTTTATGATACTTAATGCTTCTTCCGTAACGCTTATTCCTATTACCATTTTTATGTATCGTGCGCAGATGGGGGCATCTCATCCAACTGATGTTTTTATTCCGATTTTATTAGCAACTTCTGTTTCTACCCTGACAGGATTTATGCTTGTTGCTATTCGGCAAAAAATCAATCTTGCGGATAAAACTTTATTAAAATGGCTTGGTGCTTTTATTTTGCTAATTCTTGTGCTTACTCTTCTCTTTCTGAATTTAGATCCTTCGCAAAGATTGGTTCTTTCTTCTGCGCTCGGAAACATTATTCTTATTCTACTCTTAGGTGCGGTTATTTATATCTCGCTAAAAAACAAAATCAAATGCTACGAAGTTTTTGTAGATGGTGCAAAAGAAGGTTTTTCAATTGCAATAAATATTTTGCCTTATTTGTTAGCTATGCTTGTTGCTATTGGAGTTTTTAGAGCTTCCGGTATTTTAGATATGATTATGGATGGTATCAAATATATTTGTGGCTGGCTACAAATTGATTCAAGCTTTGCTGATGCTCTCCCCACCGCTTTTATGAAACCATTATCAGGAAGCGGAGCTCGCGCTATGATGATTGAAACTATGCAAACCTTTGGTCCTGATAGTTTTGCTGCTTTTGCTTCTTCTGTTATTCAAGGTTCTACTGAAACAACGTTTTACGTCTTGACGGTTTATTTTGGAGCTATTAATATCTCTAAAACCAGATATGCTCTTAAATATGCCCTTTTATCCGATTTTGCAGGGATTTTGGCGGCTATTGGATTTGCTTATATGTTTTATTCTAAATAATATTTGGAGTTATTGGCTATGAAATTGTTAGTTCAGAGAGTATTAAGCGCTCATGTTGAAGTCAACCAGCAAGTCGTCGGACAAATTCAAAAAGGGATGTTGGTCTTTTTAGGCGTTGAAAAAGGCGATACAAAACAGCAAGCCGAATTTTTAGCTAATAAACTCACAAACTTACGCATTTTTGAAGATGATGCTGGAAAGATGAATTTATCCGTTAAAGATGTAAGCGGCGATATCCTTGTGGTTTCACAGTTTACCCTCGCGGCAGATATTTCTCGTGGTAATCGCCCCGGTTTTGATAATGCCGAACTGCCCGAACTCGCAAATAAAATGTATTTGTACTTTCTTGAATTATTAAAAAATAAAGGAATTACTCCACAGACAGGTATTTTTCAAACTGATATGAAGGTTCATTTGATTAATGATGGACCTTGTACTTTTTGGCTCTCTAAATAGTTAATCTCTCAGCAGGCTGTTTAATTTACCTGATAAAGCATTTATACCGTCTTCTAATAATTTTTCTATTAGCTTATGAGCTATTTCTTGAGTGTTTTGCTCTTTGCTAATTATAATATAGCGGTTTTGTGTTTCCGAATCGACTAAGGTTCCGTCGTTTTTTCTTAGTTCTATCATTACGGACATACTGTATCGACTATTCTTTTCATTAATTGGTTCTAATTTAGATAAAATCAGTTTTGGTACAAGAAAGTAGTCTGCCAATTCTTGACTTTCCGTTACTAGTACATGTGGTTCAAAACTCAATTGTTCAGTTATTTTTGTTGTAAAAATTGAAGTTGTTTTCCCATTGTAATATTCCATTTCTTTAATATACAACAGAGGATGTGTGCTATCTGTTTCATATATAGACTTGGGTAAAACTGTATTTACTTGTTTGGCTATTTTTTCTGCTTTATCTTCATTTAAATACGGTAATTTTTCTGTTGAGGCAATTTCAGCTATTTGTTCTTTAGCTAATTTTCCACTTATTTCTAAACATATTTTTTCATTATCGTCTTGAACGGTGATTACTGTTACATCGTTTAGCGCCTTATCTGCTATTCGGTAAGCCAATATATTGTAACTATGATCATCCATATTTTGCGCTACTGCTTTTACTTCAGGACATTTTTTTACCGCCATTAAAACGGCTTTATCGTATGCTTTGTAGCGGATTTCTGAACGAGTTTGCTCCTCATTTATTTCCGAACATGCCGTTCCTCTTACATCTACAAAAAAACTGTCTGCCCTAGCCTGACTGATTGTATTAATCAGCATTCCCAAAACAGACAGTTTTATTAGTATAGATTTCATCATCAACTATTCTTGTACTTGTCTGATAATTTCTACCCATTCATTTACTTTTTTACCATTTTTATCAAACATTGCTAATTTGTACTGCAATGCAGGTGTTACGTTATCCGGCGCAACATACCAATCAGCTGATGTGTCTACAACAAAATCTGCGTTGTTTATGTTATTTACAACTTCGTATGTTTTGGAGCCACTAATAATATCTTTTGTAGCACCTTTCAAACGATGACTGCCATATGGTAAATCTGAACTTAACAATTTAGTGTCTTTAATATAAATTGTTCTTGTTTTACCACTATCGTAAATTGCAGATGTGTCTTGTAACATACGGTTTGTTGCACGTGTTGCCACAACAATGTATGCTTCCGGAGAATACTTTGCTACTGCTGCGGCATCTACTTTAGCATTTGCAGATTTCATACCTACAACTTCTGAATGATATGGATTTTGTTTTACTGTTACTTCAACAGTATCTCCTGCAGGAGCGGCTTGTGAAGCCATGGGGGCTACTGGAGCATAACCACTGTAGCTAACTTCTGCCGGAATGATTTCTTCATGAGTTGTTACAACTGGTTCACATACATCTTTACCGCATGGTTCTTCCATTGTAGTTGTCGTTGTGATAATTTTCTTGGTTGTTGTTACTTTTGGTTGTGGCATTGGTTGGCAGCCACAAGGTTGCATACATGTCGGTTGGTAGCAAGGTTGAGCTACTTCTGCACATGGGCAATCATAAACAGGTTGCGGAGCCGGAATATATACAGGTTCCGGTTTTACAACCATAGGTGCCGGAACTGGAGCCGGTGACATTGGCATTGGCGCTGGCTCTATAACTGGAGCTTGGTCTTCATAAACGGTTTCATCAAAAGTTACGTTGTCAACCTCTTCCCACTGGTTTTCGCTGCAAGAGCAAGCTGCCAGCATTGTACAGGTAATGACACTTATTATTCTTTTCATTGGGCATCTCCTACTAAATTATTGTTATTTATACTAATAGCGCCAAGCAATTAAAAATTTCTTAAGTTTTTGATTTACTTTTGCCTTTTTTTATGTTACTTCCCTCTCTAAGCTAATACTCTATGAGGTTGTTATGACGATTACTTTTGCTTCTTTTATATTTGCTTTTTTATTTTTATTTAAAGCCGTACAAAAAAATACTTTTTTTATTCTTTATGCCACTGCGATGATTTTAGCATCTTATTATTGCGAAAATCAACTAGGATGGCACGTCAGACCGTTCTCAAAAGTTGCTATTATGCTTTTTGTTCTTTTTCATTTGCCTTTGATTAATTTTTTTACGTTCGTTGCTTATGGACGAGATAAAAAACACGCTCAAAAAGGAGAATGGCGCATTCCTGAGATTCAATTACATACATTAGAGTTACTTGGCGGTACTATCGGCGCTATTATTGGACAGAAATTCTTTCATCATAAAAATAAGAAAAAATCTTATATGGCTACTTTTTTTGCAACAATTGTCATTCAAGTAGGCGTTATTATATATATATTGAGAGCTCTTAGACTTTTGTAAAATTCCTATATAACCATTGCACTAGTATATAATGCTTGAGTAGGTTCTATGTTTTGGCGCATAACGGCATTAAATATCGGATAAACTCGCTCGCATTCCATTATGGATAATTCTATAATTTTACTTATTTTATGAGAGAATAGTTCTTCATTATCTTGTAAAATCAGAGAGTGCTTGAATATTGGCATTTTTTGCTCACTCCAATAGGCAAAATGCCCTAACCATAAATTTTCATTTAGCATTGCCAATAATTCAAACATTTTTGCCCTATCAACGTTTGATGTTTCAATATTTAGCAAGCATGACATATGCACACAGCGAAGATGTTCTTCATAGGCAAAAAATATCAGCATATTATCCCATTTGCCTTGAACTTCGGCAACCAGCTCATTATCTTTTCGGCGATCATATGAAACTTTGTCTCGGGAGAAAATCCCTTCTATCGTATCAATCGGATTATATAAATCTTCTTCTATTGCTAAATTTATCACCGTTTTTCCCTCTTTTCCATGGCCTCATTCGTGTTTTTATTTTTTACGCAAGCACCTACTTAAAACAACAACAATCTGCACTTTTCCACTTATTTAAGAATTCAGTAACCTTTTTATTTTTTATAAATTACCTTTTATCATACACTTAGATTTTATAGAAAAATTTTTTTCTTTTTTATGTGGATTATATTTTTTTATTAATATAAATTTAAGTGTTCTCAGATGCTTTTTTATTTGGAGTTTTGATATGTATTTTGATTTTCCCAATATATCTCCAGTTATTTTTTCCATCGGTTCTTTTTCTTTACGTTGGTATGCTTTAGCATATCTTGCGGGAATCGTTTCAGCATGGTTATTAACTAAAAGAAATATCAAAAAATACAGTTTAGGAATCACTGATGAACAGCTTGATGACTTAGTCTTTTATGTTACTCTGGGTATCATTTTGGGTGGTCGCTTGGGCTATGTTTGTTGTTATGGAGATGGATATTTTTGGAGAAATCCTCAAGAGATTTTCGCTTTATGGCATGGGGGAATGTCTTTTCACGGCGGTATTATTGGTGTTATTCTAAGTTTGTATCTTTTTGCAAAAAAATATCAATTTCCATTTCTCAAAATAACAGATATTGTCGCTTTATATGTTCCTATCGGCATTTTTTTAGGTCGATTGGCAAATTTTGTAAATGATGAATTATGGGGAAGAGTTACTACTGTTCCATGGGCGGTTAAGTTTCCTGAAGGCGGATATTTACCAAGACATCCCTCTCAGCTGTATGAAGCTTTGCTTGAAGGTGTAATGATATTTATCGTTCTTAATGTTTTATGGAAAAAATCCTTTATCAGAAATCATACGGGAATTATATCTTCCATTTTCTTGATTTTTTATGCTTTCTCCAGAATTGTTGTTGAATTCTTTAGAGAACCAGATCAACAAATTGGTTTTTTATTCGGCGGAGTTACGATGGGACAGATACTTTCTCTTCCGTTTTTATTTATAGGAATTTATATTTTACATCGCGCCATTAAAACTCAGCATACTTAGTTTTTAGGCTTTAATTGTGATATTGCGTGTGAATTTACATGCTTTTTGCAAGCTTTCTTCTGCACGGACCAATACCGCCATAGAATCGGCATCACTACGTTTTTTCTCACTCACACATTGTGACACAGTTAGCTGCAAGTTATTATTTTCATTAAATACAAAAATAGATTTAGCTATATTTCTGCGAATGTTCTCTGCTTTTTCAAAGCTTTCTGACGCATTCATATTTGGAAAGGCCAAAATTAAAGCATCTTGTTTATAATTATAGATCAAAACATCTGTATTTAGATTTCTAATTCGTTCTAAAAACATTTTCTTTAATAATAGTATTTTTCTGTATCCGAAACGTTTATTTAGTCTTTCATATTCATCTATGTACATTAATGAAATACTATACTTTAACGGATATTCTTGTTCAGCTTTTCGACCATATTCTTTATAATTTTCTATACCTAACTCCTCATCATATTGTCTTATATATAAAATATAATAGACTGATGACACAAGTAGAATTAGACTAGCTCCAAAGAAAAACAAACTGAATGCAAAGATATTATCTGAATAGTATATTCCTACAAATACTGCTATTGAAGTAAATAATGTGGTCACATTTAATATTTTTCCTCTTATCACATATTGTAATAACAACATAAAAATGCATATTACTGATATAAATAATGCCGGATAATTAAACATACCAATGTGTTTATAAAAATAGTACGAATCTGCTTTAAGGTTATGATTCTGTAGATTCTCAATCAGTGATGTTTGAAGAAATAAAAAAATATAAAATAAACTCCAATATTTATTATTCTGCCGCTTGTCAAATATAAAATATGCTAATGCTAAATTAGGAAGAATGAGTATACTCCATATATTATACCCTGACGAGAACATGAAATCTTCGCCATATGTATATTTTAGACTATTTATAATTAGATAGCTTATATATATAATAGAAGCTTGAATAACTGGACTTAAAATCTTTACACCACTCATAATAATCATGGTTAAAAATATACACCCCATAAACGAAGCATGAATAGTATGATAGTTATCTTCTGAAAAATCAGATACAGAAAAAAAATATATAAAAAAAACTCCTATAATTATAATCGGTAACCAGGCGCCTCTATTAAATTTTGCAATTTTTTCCAGCTCAAACTCTAACAACATGCATCTCCAATGATTATTTTTTTGTTTTTATGTTGTCTATTTTACTCTGAGAATGGTTAAATTTTATTTACACATTTTAAAATTGAGCTATCTCCATATGAATAAAAACGATATTTTTCTTTAATCGCATGAGCATAAGCCGCTTTCATTCTTTCCGTTCCTGCTATTGCGCAAATAAGCATAAAAAGTGTTGATTTGGGTAAGTGGAAATTTGTTATAATTCCATCTATCATCTTAAACTTGTATCCAGGTGTAATAAATATTGATGTTTCACCATTAAACGGATGCAATACTCCTTTATCATCTCCAGCACTTTCCAATAAACGTACGGACGTTGTCCCTACCGCTATAATTCTCCGACCTTCTGCTTTTGCTTTATTAATGATATCGCATGCTTGCGGCGTGATCACACCATACTCTGCATGCATTTTATGGTCTTTAGTATCTTCTGTTTTTACCGGTAAAAATGTTCCTGCACCAACATGTAATGTTAAAAATACCTTTGTTATGCCTTTTTCATCTAGCTGTTTTAGCACGTTATCTGTAAAGTGTAATCCGGCCGTTGGTGCTGCTACAGCCCCCTCATATTTGGCGTAAACGGTTTGATAATTCTCTTTATCATTATATTTATTCCATAATCCAGATAAAGGCTTTTCTCTTTTTATATAAGGAGGGAGAGGCATTAATCCATATTTTTCCAACTTCTTTGATAAATCGTCTACAGAACATAAAAATTCCAACAAAACTCCATCTTCGCCATGTTTTTCTAAAACTTTTGCTTTAAAATCTGATTGTTCTGGAGATATTTCTGATGTATAAAAAGCTATAATGTCCTCCGGATGCAGTCTTTTTGAATTTTTAATAAAGGCCCACCAAGTTTGTCCATTCTCTGGATGATAAAGCGTTACTTCCACTTCCGCGTCTCCGCGGCGACCATATAGGCGCGCTGGTATTACTTTTGTATCATTAAAAACTAATACATCTCCTTTTTGAAGAATATTTGGCAAATCATAAAAATGGCGATCTATAATTCTATCGTCTTGCGTTACATCCATTAAACGAGAAGTATCTCTTGGATTTGCAGGTTCTTTTGCTATTAATTCTTTATCTAATTCAAAATCAAATAAATCTACTCGCATTATTCTATCCTTTATATATCTTTTTCACGGTTATATCTCTGCTTATTTATTTTGGCAACTTCTTTTTTCTCTACAGATCTTTTCTTTTGACAATTTTTTAAAAATTTATTTAAAATTGACAAAAAGTTGTTGAAATAATTAAAAACCTGTTATATACTTCTCATAAATAATAGTCTTTATTGGAGATAAATATGATGACTGATGCTTTTGATAGCATGGATTTAGATACTGCTTATGAAATTGCAGGCGGATATTTTGAGGTTGATGACAAAACTTTTGAAAAAGCTTTGGAATTGGTTCGCGCCGATGATGCTCGTTTCGCTCAGGAGTTAAAAAATGCACGTGATGCTCAAAAACGTCTTACCGAGCAGCAAGATAAAAAAGAGGATATTACAGCGTCAGCCGAAGAAACTCTTGAAAATGCTTCTTTTATCAAAAATGAATTTAATAATGAACAATTTAAGCAATCTTTCTTCGCTGATGAAGAAATTAAAGAAGCTGAAAAAAATACACCTGTTTATGATATTAATTCTGAAACTCAAGAGCGCTTTGAACTTATAGATGATGAACGACATGCGCATTTTGAAATGTTGTTTGAAAAAGCTAAACTTGACGTTTGGCGTGAGGAAACAGGTAATAAAGAATTCAGTCAATTAGATTCTAAGAAAAAGAAAAAACATATTTTTGAAGCTGTTAAAAGTTCTTTTTTGAGTACTTTAACGCATTTAAGAACATCTGCTCAAGTTGAAAATGAAGTTCCACAAGCTGCTCAAGCTATAGAAACAAACAATCAAAATTTCTTTGCTAAACAAGCTGCATCTATGCTAGCTAAAGTTCAAAAAGCTATTAGTTTTGATAAAGAAGCTAAAATTTCATCGAGTTCTGTTATAGCTGCTTGTGCCGAATCAGAAGCGAAAACAAATAAGTTTGCAAAGAAATTAGCCAACCTAGCTCAGAAATCTTCTGGAAAAGCTAAAGAATGTTATTCTAAAGCATCTGTTTTAACACATAAATTTAAGGAAGCTTTTGTTTCTAAAGCTAAAATAGTTTGGGGACAACGTTATGAATTTATGGCTAATATTCGTGATAGAGCCCCAAAAATTACAACAGATCTTATTGCTACAGGTGTTTTAGTTGGTGCGACGGCTGCCTCCGCTCCGTGGCTCGGAACCGCTGTTATTGCATATGGCGCTTATAAAGCGACTTCTGCTTGGGTTTGGCCAATTATAACCAATGCCAGAAAGACACAGCGTCTTACTAAAAATGATGATAAAGCACCTAAAATGAGCTTTTTTAAAAGATTAAAACAATCCGCTAACCAAGTTATCGGCACAAAAGATTATTACAAAGAAGCTGGTTGGGGATGCGCTGCAGGGTTGCTCGGTTTGGGTGCTGTTGGCGCAACCGCTGGTCTTGGTGCTGGGGCTCTTGTACAAAAAAGCTTTCAATCTCTATCTAGTACTGCGGTTTATACAGCTAATAGCTTAACTAACGCTGTTAAAAAATTACGGGAAAAAGATGGAAATTGGTGGTCCAAGGGTGCTGCTATCGCATCAGCTGCCGTTATGACCTATGTCCTAACAGCTTGTGGTGAACATGCTGGAGATGTTGCCACACAGCCACCTTTGAATGGAGGTCTTTCTGAAATAAATGATACAAGTGATATTCATAATTCCACTGCAACAGCAGCTAAGGTCTCTAACGCTTCACAAGAACAGATTGCACAGACAGTTCAAGATGCTCCAATTCGAATAAATATTCCAGAGAACTGGGATGAAAGTATGGGTATTACCGAAAAACAATGGACTAGATTACAAAGTTTCTGGGGCAGCGAAGCTAAGTACAATAGTTTTTATCAAAAAATTACCGATGATATGTTAAAAGATGGTGGTATTTTTGAAGGTAAAACTCGAGAACAAGTTTTATTTGAATATGAACGTTTATCTTCTTGGAATTTACCTCAACATCAGGAAGTTGTCAGACGTATGGATTCATTCTTTAATTGCGATGGTGAAAATCGTATTATGTTAACAACCGAAGACACTCAATCTTTAAATGATGTTTTGCCAAATGGTTCTATCCGTGATGTTAATGGCAGCGAGTGCATTCGAGTAACCGGACGTGAAGTTGATTGCGGAGAAGAAGCTGTCCGTCATATTGAAAATGTAGATTGCGGTTGTGAGGAAAATGTTATTGTTAACGAAACTGTTCAACCATCTGCACAATCGGTAAGTTCTGAACCAACATTCACGGAAGTTGAGGGTGAAACGCGTTATATCAGCGTTCCTCAGTCACAAGAACAAATTGTTGATCCAAACATTAAAATTGTAAAAGCAAATGGCTTGACTGAAGGTAAAGTCGTAGGTGAAGTTGATGCAACTACAGCGGCTCAAACTCAGGCAGACAATGTTGAAGTTGTTATTGGAAAAAGTGGCGCAGAAACGGTTGCAAGTGGTGATCCAAATGACGTTAATAAAATTGTTATTACTGATGATATTGAATTTCAAGAAATTCAAGGCGAAACAATTTACGTTGATGATGCTGCCAGACAAGCTGCGCAAAAAACATCTGTTTCAACTGAAGAAATCTCTTTTACTGAAGTTCCTGGTGGTAGAGTTGAAATCTCGGCTAAAGTTCCTGAGCAACCTGTTACTGAAGTTCCTGCTTCCGAACCTGTTGAACTTAATAACTCTGTAGTTGTTGATGGAGATATAAAAGAAACGATCATTCCTAATTCAGCTGATGTTGAAATGGGAACCCCTGCCGCTGACAATGTGCCTGAGCGTGGTGGTTATATGAATACCGGCTTGACCGAAAAACAATATCATCGCATGGAAACATTCTTCAAAGATCAATTCGGGGAAAATGCTTTTGAAGATTATATGAACAGAATTACTGATGATATGCGTGCTAAAGGAGGTATGTTTGAAGGTTTAAGTAAAGCACAAGCTCTGTATTCCGTTCAACAAATGACAGCTTGGTCTGATGATCAACATGGTGCATTTGCCAAGGAAATTTCAACAATGATTGAATATTTGAAGGGTGAATGTAAAGATACTGTTACTTTAACCGAATCTGAACAAATCAAAGCTATTATTGATAAAGTTAATGAAAACGGGACAATTGATGGTGTTACCGGTACAACCAATAAAATGGTTAAATATTTTCAAGCCAATGATTGTGGTGAAGCCGGAACGTATAATGTGCAAGAAGTTGCCGGTGATGCGCATATAACCCAACCATCAGGAAATAAATTTGCTCGTTTCTTTAAGAAAATTTGGAATACTTCCCCGGAACCTGTCTTTACGGAAGTTGAAGGTACAAATCATGTAATTGAGGTTGTTCATACAGAAGAACAAGTTGTTGATCCTAACGTTGTTGTCGTTAAGGCGAATAATTTACATCCTGGCAAAATTCTTGGCGAAACAACTGCGGATGCTGTAAGCAATGTTCAAGCCGATAATGTAGAAGTTGTTATCGGGGATGCTCCGGCAACATCTGCTAATGAAGCTGTAGTGGAAGGAGCTAAAGAGCGTGTTGCTAGTAAGGTTTCTAAAAAAACAGCTGAAATAACTGCGGAGGTTCCAGCAGATAGATTAACAAAAGAGGCTGAAGTAGCTATTCGTGCAAGAGGGCTAGATCCGCAAAAAGTCAATCCTGCTTTATATAAATATATTAACAAAGGACAAGAAAAATAGTTAGATAGTTGATATTCTTCTTCCATTCATACTGAAAATGGTTTTATCGCCATTTTCAGTTTTTTATATCTCCTCTTCAATTCCTAACTCGTTCTTTTTATTTAAATCTTGGGGATAACTTATAGGTATAACCTCTTGGTTTTTAAAATTTTTCTTGAAAAATGCAGAATTGGTGCTAAGTTATGCTCGATTTTATGATATATGCCGTGCGGGGCTGCCGCACATCTGATAAATTTTGGAAGGATAATAATATGACTATTCGCGTCGGTATCAACGGTTTTGGACGTATCGGTCGTCTGGTATTCCGTGCTGCACAGAAAAGAAATGACATTGAAATCGTTGGAATTAACGATTTGATTGATGTTGAATATATGGCTTATATGCTCAGATATGATACAATGCACGGTCAGTTCGACGGTACTATTGAAGTTAAGGACGGTAAGCTTGTTGTTAATGGTAAAGCTATCCGCGTTACTGCCGAAAAGAATCCGGCAGACTTGAAATGGAATGAAGTTGGCGCTGAATATGTTGTTGAATCTACTGGTCTTTTCTTGACAAAAGAAAAAGCTCAAGGTCACATTGACGCTGGTGCTAAATATGTTGTTATGTCTGCACCTTCTAAAGACGATACTCCTATGTTCGTTTGCGGCGTTAACACAGACTCTTATGTTAAAGGTACGCAATTTGTATCAAACGCTTCTTGCACAACAAACTGCTTGGCTCCTATTGCTAAAGTTTTAAATGATGCTTTTGGTATTACTGATGGTTTGATGACAACTGTTCACTCTACAACAGCTACTCAAAAAACAGTTGATGGTCCGTCTATGAAAGACTGGAGAGGTGGTCGTGCTGCTTCTGGTAACATCATTCCTTCTTCTACTGGTGCTGCAAAAGCTGTTGGTAAAGTTATTCCTGCTTTGAACGGTAAATTGACAGGTATGTCTTTCCGCGTTCCTACTTTGGATGTTTCTGTTGTTGACTTGACAGCTAACTTGGCAAAACCTGCTACTTATGAAGAAATTTGCGCTGCTATGAAGAAAGCTTCTGAAGGCGAACTCAAAGGTATTTTGGGTTATACTGAAGATCAAGTTGTTTCTTCAGACTTCTTGGGCGACGCTCGTACTTCTATCTTTGACGCTAAAGCAGGTATCCAACTTACTCCGACTTTCGTTAAAGTTGTTAGCTGGTACGACAATGAATGGGGTTATTCTAACAAAGTATTAGACCTCGTTGCTCATATGGCTAAAGTAAACGGTTAATAATTTTACTTCCCGCCGTCTTTGAACTTTTATGTGCTGTGTAACACAAAAGGTTTGTGATGGCGGGAATATTTTTATTTTGAGGGATTTTATATGACAGAATACAGAACAATTAAAGATTTAGGCGATCTTAACGGTAAAGTTGTTATGTTGAGAGCTGACCTGAACGTTCCTATGGATGAAAATTTTAATGTTACTAATACAGCTCGTATTGATAGAACTGTTCCTACAATCAAAACTTTGATGGGCCAAGGTGCAAAAGTTGTTGTTATTTCTCACTTTGGCAGACCTGAAGGCAAAGGCGATATGAAAAATTCTTTGTCCCATATCGTTAAAGATTTAGAAAAAGCTTTGGGAAAACATGTTGTTTTTGTTGATGACTGCATTGGCGAAAAAGTTGAAGATGCGGTTAAAAATATGAAACAAGATGAAGTTCTTTTGCTCGAAAACCTTCGTTTCTATAATGAAGAAAAGAAAGGCGACGAAGCTTTTGCAAAAGAATTAGTTAAACCGGCTGATGTTTATGTTTCTGATGCTTTCTCTACAGCTCACCGTGCTCACGCTTCTATGGTTGCAGCTGCTCAACAACTTCCTTCTGCTATGGGCTTGCTCATGGAAGAAGAAGTTAATGCTCTTTCTACCGGTTTGAACAATCCTGTTCGTCCGCTTATTGCTATCGTTGGCGGCTCTAAAGTTTCTACAAAATTAGATTTGTTGAATAACTTGGTTAAAAAAGTTAACAAACTCGTTATCTCCGGCGGTATGGCGCATACATTCATGAAAGCAAGCGGTATTGACACTATTAACGAAGCAAACTCTTTGGTTCAAATGGACATGCTTGATACTGCTAAAGAAATTATGGCTACAGCTAAAGCAAACAACTGCGAGATTGTTTTGCCGCAAGATGTTGTTGTTTCTAAAGAATTTAAGCCAATGGCTGAACACAAGACTGTTGATTTGGCTAATATTCCGGCTGAAGGTTGGAGCTTGCTTGACGTTGGTGAAAAGACAATTGCTGCTATCAACGCTAAATTAGATGAATGCAAGACACTCGTTTGGAATGGTCCTCTTGGCGTATTTGAAATGAAACCATTTGATAACGCAACCAACAAAGTTGCTCAACATGCTGCTGAATTAACTCAAAGCGGTAAATTGACTTCTGTTGCTGGTGGCGGTGATACCGTTTCCGCTCTTGAAAATGCTGGTGTTGCTAGCAAATTCACCTACATTTCAACTGCAGGCGGTGCATTCTTGGAATGGATGGAAGGTAAAGAACTTCCTGGCGTTGTTGTTATGAAGAAATAATCATAACATCTCATCTTTTGATTAAGGAGAGCAGATTAAATTCTGCTCTCTTTTTTGTTATCTAAGACGTGTGAGTTATATAACTTTTGAAATACTCCGAAACATTATTTTATACTAAAGGTATATTATTTTACTTGTTTTTTATTAATTCATCTATAAACTTTAGGCATAACACATAGTGTTATATTCCGAAACTAGATAAAGGAGTTTATCATGAACTACAGAACTATGTTATTAGCAACAGCTGCGGTACTCTTCAGTTCCCAAGCTATGGCAGCAGATATTACTAACCCTTTCTTTACACCAGGTAAAGGCCAGATTGTTTCTGATACTAATGTTGGTTATTATCGTACAAAAGCAAAACATGATGGTGGCGTTGAAGAAGGTTACTATGCTGCAGAGACATTAGAATATGGTATTACAGACAAGTTCAGCATTAATGGTACAATCGCTAATATGTTTGATACCCAAGGCGAGTACAACAATGACCACAACTTTGCATATCGTATCGGTGCTAAATATAACACAAATTGCGATAAAATTTTATTCCAAGTTGCTGCAAATTACACAACTCTTGAACCTCAATCTTGGATGGGAAGTGACTATACCAATAAATGGTCTAAAGCTTTGGATGCTGAAATTAAAATTGGTTATGATATGGGTAACGGCTTGACTCCTTATGCTTCTTATGCTTTGGGTGGAGAAATTGATACTGGAGATAGAGATTTAGACCAATCCTTCAAAATTGGTGCTCACAAATATTTTGGCAAATATGCTTTTGATTTAGCTGCTCGTTATGATTATAATACCGACGGTAAAAATACAAATGCATGGTGGGTAGAAGCTGCCGCTGATTACTACATTAAGGAAAATATCGCTGTTGGTATTTATGGTGATTACTTTATTGATGGTACAGGTAGCCAAGATATTGACTATGACTACTCTGCTGGTGCTCATTTGAAAGTTTTATTCTAAGGATATAACTTTTATTTTGGAGAGGGTTCTGATTGGGACCCTCTTTTTTATCCCTACTTTATTCTTCAATATTTCTTATATTCTATATATCTTTTTTAAATTTTCTTAATATTAACACCTTATACTGATACCATTGTAAAATATTTAGTTTTGCAATATATTGGCTATATATTGTAAAAAGGAGAGAGATATGAAGAGAAAAGCTATCATTATCGGAGCTGGTCCGGCTGGTCTAACTACCGCATACGAAATGCTAACACGCTCGGATATTGAACCGATTATTTTGGAAGAAAATGATTTTGTTGGCGGAATAAGCGCAACGTTGGATTATAAAAATAACAAAATAGATATGGGCGGACACCGCTTTTTTTCTAAATCTGACAGGGTTATG